>JAVBOU010000061.1:0-3890 GCA_031550185.1 Kiritimatiellia bacterium
ATTGGACAGACGTTTGCGTTGCAGATTCAGGCTTGTCCTAACCCCGGCGCGCCTGGCGGTCGCGCCCCACCTTTTATCAACCCCGTTGGGGTTGAAGACCAATTCTTTTCGTGGCAGAGGTGGTGCTCTGCCACGCGCGGCTTTATGCCTTTTGTTCCGCGAGGGCGGCGAGTTCCGGGGTTTCCGGTTCGAGTTTTGTTCCGGCCCACAGCGCGAGCGGGCAGAGCAAAAGGAAGCACGCGGCGGTGGCGATGTAGACAGAGGGCAGACCCGTGTGGATCGCGAATAAGCCGCTGAGCAACGGCGCGGCGGACCAGCCAATCGCGCGCGCGGTGGCGGTCCAGCCGATGAGTGTGCCGCGCAATCTTTCGGGCGTGTCCTGGATGAGCCAGTTTTGCAGCGCGGGCTCCAGCACGCTGGAAAATAAGTTGAAGAAAAAGTACGCGGGATACAACAGCAAAATGCCGTGGATGAAGCTGAGGGGAAAGATCATCAGCGCGGAGAGAATCGCCGCGGGAATGGCGAGTTTCAGTGGATTGACGCGGTCGGCCATCCAGCCGCCGGCAATGCCCGCGAGGAGTCCGGCGACCGCGCCGATGGACATCAAAAAGCTGGTCGTGGATTTCGCGCCGGTCAGCGTGCCGAGGATCGAATGCACGAGCAATGGCAGCATCGGCTTGTCCATCGAACGCGCGAGCGCGACAATCAACAGCGCGAGCAGCAGCGGGAACGTGGTGAAGACGATGATGGCGCTGCGGCGCCAGCGAAGCGCGCGGCGTGGCACAGCCCGCACCATGCCACGGTTGGCGGCCGCGGCGGAGCCGTATTGTTCGCGCACGAAGAAGATCACCAGCACCGACGCGACGAGGCTGAGCAGGCCGGCGAGCTTGAAGACGTAACGGCAGTTGACGAGCTCGGCGAAGACGCCGCCCAGCGCGGAGCCGGTGAGCGTGCCGGCGAAGAGCACGGCGCTGAGCGTGCCGAGGATCGTCCCGCTGCGGTTCGGCGGCGCCTCCGAAGTGGCGAGTGTTTGCGCCGCGACTTGCGTGCCGGAGAAGACGCCCTGCAAAAGGCGGAGCGCGAGAAGCTGCCAGATGTTGGTGACAAATCCCATGGCCAGCAACGTAAAACCGACGCCGACGTTGGCGCGGATGAGCATGGGCCGGCGGCCGATGCGGTCGCCAAGCGCGCCCCAGACCGGCGCGAGGATCGCCATGGTGATCGGCGTCGCCGCGGCGAAGAGCGAGGTGTAGAGCTTGACCTTCGCGTCATCCAAAATGCCGAGCTCCTCCTGGATGAAAAAGGGCGCGAAAGGAACCGCGGCGGCAAAGCCAATGAAGGTGATGAACTGGGAGAGGTTGATGACAAAAGCGGTTTTGCGCCAGCCTGGGCGGTCGGCGGCAGAAGAAGCGGAGGCACTCATAAGAAGCAACTCATTTTAGCACGATGGTTTGCAATTCTCAATCATCGCGGTTTGTGGTATTGTCTCCTTCACCATTCAAGTCCGTGGCGTGGCACAGCTCCCGCCACGCCACAACCCGGAGTCACGCCATGTTCAACCTTCCCAAAAGTCGTTTCTTTTCGTCGTTTGAGTGGACCGGTCCGCGCGTCCCGTACCGCGAGCCGGAGATTCGCGGCGACACGTATCCGATCACGTGGGCGGACGACAACGAGCTCTACGCCTCTTCCGGCGATCCGCTGTGGGGCGAGTCGCGCGACGGGCTCGACATTGAAAAGTTTTCCGGCGGCCCGGACGATTACACGATCACCAAAGTGCATCACATGAACGACTACACCGGCTGGGGCGGCGACGGCCCGAAACCCACCGGCATGATTTGCGTTGACGGCATCCTTTACCTCGCGTTTCAAAACCTCCGCCGCGCGCAAAAAGCGCCGCACAGCCTCGTCTCGCAGCACGGCTCCGACGCGCACATCGTCCACTCCATGAACAAGGGATTCTTCTGGATTCCGAGCCTTCCGAACATCACCGCGCCGATGTTTCCGGGTTACAAATTCGGCGGCCCCGCGTTTGTGCAGCACGGCCGCAACAACGCCGACGCGCGCGACGAATTTGTCTACGCCATCTCCTCCGACCAATGGGACAACGGCTCCAACCTCCGCCTTGGCCGCGTGCCGAAAGATCAGATCGTCCGCCGCGAAGCATGGCAGTGGGTCGGCGCGTTCGAGCGCGACGGCAATCCCGCGTGGACGTACGAGCTTAACGACGCCATTCCCGTGCTCTCCATTCACCGCTGGCTGGGGTGTCCGGAAATGGTCTACCTGCCGCAACAAAAACGCTACCTTTTGCTCTCGTGGCATCTGCGCGGAGACTTCTCGCCCACGCAGGGCACGGACTTGCTGGTGCTCGAGGCGCCCAATCCCTGGGGGCCGTTTCATCTCGTCCACTTCGAGGAATTGTGGGAGGGACAGACGACCAATCCCTATTGCCCGCGCGTACCGGCGAAATGGCTCAGTGCCGACAACCTCTCCGGCCACGTCCTCTTCTCCGGTTCGTGGAACGGCCCGATCCAGGCCACCCTATACCGCGCCAACGTCCGCCCCTTCCGCCTTTTGCTTCACGCGAAATAATACGATATGACGCCCAGAGATGATATGAACAACAAAACCCATCGTATTGAAAAAATATTGTCGAGTCTTTTATGCAAGCCGACGATAATTTATGTTGCCACAATGATGCTCGTGGCGATCATGATAACCGCAGGGTTCCATTATCGATTTCATTTTATGTGGCAATGCAAGAACACTTCTCTTGGCGGATACATTTATTTTCAATGTTGACAATGTTGAGACAAATACGGCTGGCAACGATTTGTTTCGTGCAGTCTGTCAAAGCATCAAAATAATGAAGATGGACACAGGAAGCATGCCTCCAGAATAGACATTTCAATTACAACCGCGCAGAGGTTCTCAATATGCTGGCGTGGCAGAGGTCATGCCCTGCCACGTTCAGAGGCGGTATCTCACGAGAGTAGTTGGGGTATAGCGGTTGTCGTTGAATATGGAGTGCGGCGATTCATCGCCGCTTTTCGCTGAGCCGGAACATCGGCCGTGCGCGTTGACAATATCTGAACATGGAGGGCGATTGTCCTCGCGAGCCGCAACAGGACGGTTTTAGCGAAAAATTTGCGACTATTCAGCCAAATTAACCGGGCCTCTTCGTGCGGCTCGCGAGGACGCTCGCCCTCCATGTACGCGATGCTGACAGTGCGTGGCAGGACTCTTGCCACACCACAACGATCTTGCGCCTTAGGGGCAGGTCATTCCAGCCCAGGGCAACGCATGTGGAGTGTCACATCATGGACCGCCAGTTGTAGCGCCGCACAACGCTCATGGCTATCGTCCGTTTATTCGGTTTTGCTCTTTTTGTGTTATTATCTCTTCCCGTATTAACGCAAGCAATATTTGTCGACAGTAGTCGTATCATTGGTCGCATTTCCGGAAAATATCTTGCGTTATATGATTTTGGATATTTTGTTGACAGTACTAATCCGCCGTCTGGTTCATTTTTTCTGCTAAAGGTTGGCATGATCATGATGGTCTCTTTGTTGGTGGCATTTGGCGTTGTATTTTTTGTTTTAGGTTCAAGACTAGTTTAGAGTGGAAATCTTCACAACACGTGTTAAAACACAGGTGATTTCCATGAAAAACAAGTATCTCAAACATTCTCACATTTCGGAGGTTCATTTCAGAGCCCTCACCAAGCAGTTTGCGCTCGACCTCAACGCCGTGCAAATCGCCGCCCTGACAGGTCTTAACAGAAACACCATCAACCGTATCCTGACCCTCGCGAGGGCCAGGATACGGTTGATGGCCGAACGCGAATCGCCCTTCTCCACGGGTGAGGTGGAAGTGGACGAATCCTATTTCGG
>JAVBOU010000056.1:0-5658 GCA_031550185.1 Kiritimatiellia bacterium
TCACACGCCGGACAAAGGTGGTTTCAAAATCCGCGGTGATGGTGGAACGCACATTGCGGCTTTGGCACGGCATGACGACGCCGAATGTCTTCAATGTTTGGCAAAAACAAGCGTTAACTATCTATAAGTGAAAACTCTCAATTTTTTGAGGTCGGTGGGTTTGCCGGGATGGCGCGTGGTGAAGGCGCTGGCGGAGAGCGAAGCAAAAACGTCCGGCGTGGTCACGGCGCGGACGTGCGTGGCGGAGTTGCGCGCGCTACTCAACGAGGGAACGGCCGTGTCGCAATGGCAGGCGTGGTCGTGGCGTTCGCAACGCGAGGCGGTGGCGATGTGCGAGGCGCTCGACATGCCGGGGCAGGAGGCAAACGCCCGCGCCGCGTGGCACAGGGTGCTCAGAACAACGTACAGGCCGGATCGCGGAAAGTGAACGTGGCAGAGGGTGAGCTGTGCCACGGGCGAGGGTTAGGGTTCGTCAGCGTCGGTGTGCTCGGTAGCAACTTGTCCGCATTTCATGATTCGGGTTTGCACATCGCGGCCAATGCCGAGTTTAGCCATGCGGCCCATGGCGAGCAACACGGCGATGATGATCCAGATGATGATGTCTTGGATTTTCATGGGTGACATTGCCACCAGGCGAGAAATTCGACGTTGCCTTCGGGGCCGAGCAAAGGAGAGCGTTTGATGCCGCGGCAGGTGAGACGGAGGGTGTCTTCGGCAAAGGCGCGGATTTGATCGACGACGAGCTGGTGGATGGCGGGATCGCGGACAACGCCTTTGGGGGCGTGTTCGCGGCCGGCTTCGAATTGGGGCTTGATGAGGGAGATGATTTGCGACGCGGGCGGAAGGACGGCGACGATGGGCGGAAGGATGAGGCGAAGGGAGATGAAGGAGACGTCGGTGACGGCGAAGCGTGGCACGAAGGGGAGGTCTGCCACGGTCATGTAACGGGCGTTGAAGCCTTCGATGACGGTGACGCGCGGGTCGCTGCGGAGGCGGTGGTGGAATTGGTTTTTGCCGACGTCGAGGCTAATGACGCGGCTGGCGCCGTGCTGGAGGAGGCAGTCGGTGAAGCCGCCGGTGGAGGCGCCGACGTCGAGGCAGTCGAGGTTGTCGACGTTGAGGTGAAAGGCGTTGAAGGCGCCCTCGAGTTTTTCGCCGCCGCGCGAAACGAAGCGGGGGCGGGCGAGGAGCTCGATGGGAATGTCGTTGGGATATTTTTGGCCGGCCTTGGGATTGGGGTGGTCCTTGACGCGGACGCTGCCGGCGAGGATGAGCCGCTGGGCCTGCTCTTTGCTTTCGGCGAGGCCGCGGGAGACGAGCAAGTTATCGAGACGGTCTTTCATGCGAAGTAACAAGTAACAGGGAACGGGGAACAGGAAACAAGTAATGGGGAGCAATTAGTTGTTGTTTTGTTTGGCGGTTTTGACGATGGCGATAAGGAGGCGGGCGAGTTCCGAGCAGTCATTTTGGATGCTTTGGTATTCTTTGTCAGAAAGGAGTTGGGTTTCGTGCAAGAGTTCGAGCCAGTATTCGGTTTCGGCGATTTCCTTCAGGGCGATGGAATTTTTGGAAATGAAGTCGTTTCCGCTTTGTGCGTATTGAGCCTCGCGAAGGTTGGCGCCGACGCTGGTTCCGCTTCGCAAGAGTTGCTTGGCGAGAATGTGTTCGCGTTTGTCGTCGGACAGGTCACGGCACAACTTGTAAATGCGCACAGCAAATTTCAGGCTTTTGCTTTGGACGAGGCTCTCCATGTCACAACCTGTTCCCTGTTACTTGTTCCCTGTTACTTGTTAATTGTTACTTGTTACCTGATTTCCGATCCACGCTTTCACTTCGTCGCTGAGTGGCGAGATGGCGGTGAGGGTGATGAGTTGTTCGCCGCCTTCTGCGGGGATCATGAGGCGTTCGCCGACGGCGTGGCCTTCGAGGCATTGAGCAAGGCGGGAGCGGCAGGAGATAATGTTGAGGGCTTCGTCGCGGTCCCACTCGCCGAGGATGACGTAGGTTTTGGCGGCGCCGTGTTCGTCGGTGAGGGTGACGGCGACGCCGGGCGCAACGCGGTCGATGGGCGTGTTAACGAAGTCGGAACCTTTGACGAGACGGAGTTCGGTCTCCATGGCGGACTGGCGGTGGAGGAGCTGGCGCTGGAGGTCTTTGGCGGCCTGGTACTCGAAGTTTTCGCGGAGGTCGCCGTAGCTGCGGGCGGTGGCGATGTCCTGGGAATTTTTGGGGAGCTCGGTGTCGATGAGGAAGCGGTAGGCTTTTTGCTTTTCGGCGAGGGAGCGCCAGGAGGTGAGGCGGGGCGCGGCTTTTTCGTTTTCGTGCGCGGCCTTGCTCTTGCGGAGGTTGGCGAGGCCGGGTTCGGCCTTGATCATGCGGGTGATTAAGTGGTGGTAGGTGGAGGGTTCGTTGCGCCAGGCGCCGGAGGCCTGGATGCGCTCGAAGACAGACTGGCGCTGGAGGGGGTCGAGCTCGGCGAAGGCGGCCTCGAACCAGCGGGCGTTTTCGAAGAGGCCCTTGATGTTGTGCTGGAGGCGGAGCTCTTCCTTCATGAATTTTTCGTCGAGGAGGGCGAGGCCGTGAGTGATGAGGTCGTGGAGGTTGGGGAGCTTCCAGTTGGGATAGGCGGCGCGGTTGCGCAGGGCCCAGAGGATGAGGGCGGGCGGAGCCTTGGGCGCGAGGAGGAGCTCGCTGCAACGCGCGAGGGCGTCCGGCGAGGCGGGCGTGGTGTAAAGCTGGGCGAGGGCGTCCTCGAGGAATGCGTAGGGGAGGCGGTCGAGCGCGCGGAGAATGCGCGGGGCGGCGTCGGCGTCGGCGAGGAGGAATTTGACGAGCTCCTCGGTGTCGTGCGCGGTGAGGCCGGCGGCGGCGGCGAGGTAGTTTTCGCGCTCCCAAAGATGTTTGCGGAAGGTGTCGGGTGAGGGCGTGGCAAGGCCGAGGGTCTGACACGCGAGGGCGAGGCGGGCGTAAAGCACGGGGTCGGCGTTGAAGCTGCCTTTTTCGGCGAAGGCCATGCGGTCGGCGAGCGCGGCGCGGACGTTGTCCTGCTTGAGGAGGTCGGGCTGTTGTTGCTGCGCGTCGTCGAGGCGGGTCAGGATTTTCGCGATGTCGCGCTCGACAGTGAAGGCCTTGAGCCACGCGCCGCCGAAGTCCTGCGGCTGCTCGCGGATGACGAGGGGATCCGCGCGCTTGACGGGCACGTCGACGCAGGGGTCGGCCTTGAGAATTTTGCGCGCGCCGTCCCATAGCGGCTTCCATTCGGCGGGCGTGATGATTTTGTTTTCGACGAGCGTCTCTTCGAGGCGGACGAGCGACATGGGCCCGAAATCACGAAGCGCCTCGCGAATGACATCGGCGGGCGCTTCTTTGACACGTGCTGCAAGTGCGGCGGGGTTGGCGATTTTCTGCGCGAGGAGATGCGTCGCGCTGACCGGCGCAAGCGAGGCGGCGGCCTGCGCCATGGGAACGGGGTGGTTTTTGCGCGCCTGGAAATCGACGTTCGCGCGCTTGAAAAAGGCGTCGACAGTTTTGACCGCGCCGACGCCCCAGGTCTTGTCCATGACGAGCATGCCGGGCGCGAGCGTGCAGAGGAAGTTGAAGCGGCGGAAGGCCTCGAGCGGCGGAAGTTCGTCGAACCCCGCGCTGTCGAGCGCCGCGAGAACGAGCTTGTCCTTGGTGACCTTTTTGAGGAGGAGCTTGGCGGAGGCGCCGAACGCGGCGTCGAGCGGGAGGTCGTTGGCGAGGCCGGTGTGGAACTTGAGCATGCCGTCGAAATCAGCGGCTTCAATGAGGGCTTCCTGCACCTGCGTGATGGCCTTCTCAAAGTCCGCGGCCTTGATTCCACCTTTCGCGCTTTCGGTGATCGCGCGGCGCAGTTCGTCGGCAGGGAGGGGGGATTGGAGCATCAACTCCGTGAAACGGTCGTTCATAATGGTAAAGAGCCTCCGGTCAATCGCAAAGGCATATAAATTAACAAGTCTGCCGTATGCCGTCAAACACGTTTATCGCCGGCGCGCGACATCAACAAGCGTTGATGAAAGGAGGGATGCGCGAATTGGAAATCCGGCGTTGCTTTGTTATACTGAAAATTCACTTTTTCACGAATCCTTGGATGCAAGCCATGTTCACGCCCGACTACCGCAACGTCCTCGCCGTCATGCGCAATGAGCGCCCCGCGCGCATGCCCATTTACGAACACTCGATCAACGGCGACTCTATCGAAAACATCACCGGAATAAAATTCGGCGACCTTTACGGCTCCGGCAATCCCGCCGATCTCGCTGAATATTTCCGCATCTACTGCACGTTTTGGAAGGACATGACGTACGACACGATCTCCTTCGAAGTCTGCACCGGCGGTTTTCTCGGCGCCTCCGCACTCTCCGGCGGCGCGGGTCCCATTCAGACGCCGGAGGATTTTGCCGCCTTTCCGTGGGACGAAATCCCCAACCGTTTTTGGGCCTTTGCCGCGCCGCGCTTCGACGCATTTTGCGCCGCGCTGCCGCCTGGCATGAAGGCGGTCGGCGGCGTTGGCAACGGCGTCTTCGAACTCGCCGAAGCCTTCACCGGCCTTGAATATCTTCCCCTCATGGCCGCGGATTATCCCGAGCTCCACACCGCGCTTTACGACAAAATCGGCTGGCTCATGAACACCATTTGGAGCGAATTTCTCCCGCGCTACAAAGACCATTTTGTCGCCGGCCGCTTTGGCGACGACCTTGGTTACAAGTGCTCGCTCCTCACGCATCCCGACGTCGTGCGCCGCAACATCATCCCCCAATACCGCCGCGTCATTCAGACCGTTCACGACGCGGGTCTGCCGCTGCTCTACCACTCCTGCGGCTGCATTTTTGAAGTCATGGACGACATCATCGCGGCCGGCATCAACGCCAAGCATTCCAACGAGGACGCCATCGCGCCCTTCGACACCTGGATCGAACGCTACGGCGCCCGCATCGGTCTTTTCGGCGGATTCGACATGGATTTTCTTTGCCTGAAAACGCCTTCCGAAATCCGCGCCGCGGTGCTTGCGGATGGCGCCCGTTTCCGCGCCACAGCCCGCGGTTACGCGCTGGGTTCCGGCAACTCCATTCCGGGTTATGTCCCCTCCGAAAATTACCTCGCCATGATCGACGCCGCCAATGAACTCCGCGGTTGCAAACGTTAAAACCCTGTTGGTGGGTGGCACCACCCCCGCCCCCCCCACAACATTTTCCGCACACCAAGGTGGGGCGCGACCGCCGGGCGCGCCGGGCTTACGACAAGCCTGTATCCGCTATCTGAATATGGAGGGCGAGCGTCCTCGCGAGCCGCACGAAGATGCCCGGTTGATTAGACAGTGTAGTCATGAGATTTGTCTTTCCCTGTTTTCATGATTTTGGCATACTTTCACGCATGAACGACACCTCCCCCGCACACCGACGCCATGACCTGTCCGACGCGCACTGGCAAAAAATCGAAAACCACTTGCCGGGACGAAAAGGCGCTTGGGGAGGCGTGGCGCAAAACAACCGCCAGTTCGTCAACGCCGTGCTGTGGGTCGTCCGCACCGGCGCGCCGTGGCGTGACCTGCCGTCCGATGACGGGGGCTGGAGCAACACCCACCGGCGCTTCATCCGTTGGCGCGACAAGGGGCTCTGGGAAAAACTTTTTGAAGTG
>JAVBOU010000193.1:0-4703 GCA_031550185.1 Kiritimatiellia bacterium
CGGCGCCGCCCCCGCGCCCAAGCCCCGCTAACGCGAAAACCCCGCTATTGCCGACGCCGTCGACTCGGCGAAAAAAGATTAACCTTCTTTAATCGCGTCGTGGGGTGGCAGAACCCCTGCCACGCCACAACATTTTAATACGCATGCTTCCTCTTCTCGAAAGACTTTCTGAATCTCCGGTCATCGCCGACGGCGCGCTGGGCACCTATCTGCATCAGGGCGGGTATGACTTGCACACACTCTCCGAAACGCTCGTCCTCACCGAGCCGCAGTCCATCGCCGCGGCGCATCAGGCGTATCTCGACGCCGGTGCGGAGCTGATCGAAACGCACACCTTTGCCGCGAACCCGCTGACGTTGCGACGTGACGCGCCGGGTGTTGACGCGCGCGAGCTGCACACCGCCGCCGCGCAACTCGCCTTGCAGGCGGCGAAAGGCCGCGCGTATGTGGCCGGCGCGATCGGGCCCGCACAGGAAAGCGCGGAATTTTCAGAAGCGGAACTCAGCGAAGCTTACGAGGCGCACGCCGCCGCGCTGGTCGACGCCGGCGTGCATCTTCTCATCCTCGAAACCTTTCCCCATTTGCGCGCGCTCCTGCCCGCGCTCGACGCCGCGCGCCGCGCCGCGAACGGAAAAATTCCCATTGCCGCGCAGTTGCTTTTCGCCGACGGCTTCGAGGGCGACGGCGTCACGGCGCAGGACGCCGCCGCGCGCTTGATCCAGCACGGCGCGCAAATCATCGGCGCGAATTGCGGCCGCGGTTTGCAGTCGATCCGCACGGCGCTACCCGGACTCCTCGCCGCCGCCAAAGACCGCGCCTTTGTTTCGCTCTTTCCCAACGCCGGTTATCCCGAGCAAATCAACGGACGCACCGCGTACCTGCTCACGCCCGACTACCTCGGCGGTCAGGCGCGCGAATGGGCGGCGCGCGGCGCGCGGCTCATCGGCGGCTGTTGCGGCACAACGCCCGAATCCATCGCCGCAATCCGCCGTGCCATCACCACGCTGCGAAAATTTCCCGCGTGGCCCACGCCCTTCCGTGCCACCATTTCCTTTGCGCCCGCCGCCGCGCCGTCCAATGAAAACAAAACGCCCGCGCGCCCCGGTGCGTTTCTCGACGCAGTGGCCGACATTCACCTGCCCGTCATCGCGGAGATTGATCCGCCGCCGCATCTGAACGCCGAACCCATGATGACCGGCGCGCGCGCGTTGCTCCAACACGGCGCGCACGCCATTTCGCTTGCCGACAATCCCCTCGCGTCGATCCGCATGGATCCCTTCAGCGTCGGCGCGCGCCTTCACCGCGAAACGCAGGCGCCGGTGATTTGCCACCTGACATGCCGCGACCGCAACCAGCACGCGCTGCAATCCACGCTCATGGCCGCGCACATGAACCACGTTGCCGGCGTCCTCTGCGTCACCGGCGATCCCTTTGGCCAGCACCGTGGCACCGCCGTCTACGAGGTCAACTCCCTGGGTCTTTTGCGCCTCGTGGCAAAGCTCAACCTCGGCCACAGCCACACCGGTCGCAACCTCAACGGCGGAACGAATTTTTCACCCGGCGTCGCCTTCAACTCCGCCGCGCGCAACCTCCATCAGGAAGTCGGACGCCTGCGCCAAAAGCACGCGCTTGGCGCGGTGTTTACGATGACGCAACCGGTCTTTGACATCGACACCGCGCGCCGCATTCTCGACGCCACGCGCCTTCCGGGTCTGCGTGTCTTTTTGGGTTTCATGCCACCGCTTTCCGCAAAACTCGCCAACTACTTGCACAACGAAGTCCCCGGCATTTCGTTGCCGCAAAAACTGCTAGACCAGCTCAACGCGCTCGAGCAACCCGCTGACCAGGAAAAGGCCGCGCTCGACGCCACGCATGCGCTCTTCGACCAACTCGCGCCGGAGCTCGACGGCATCTACCTCATCACGCCCGGCCTCCGCTACGCGCCACTCTTGCCGTTGCTCGACCAACTCAACACACTCCGCAAATCCCCAAATTCTCATGTCTGATTTCATCATCATAGCTGAAAAAATTCACTGTTCACGCGTACTTCCCGCGACGCATCCGCGCCTTCGTGGCAATTCGTATTGGTTTGACGACACGCACGCGTTGCCGGTCGATCCGTCGCAAAAGATTCGTCCCTTTGCCGTTGCCGCGCAACTCTTGCTGCATGGCAGCACGGCGGAGCAACAGGCGGCCGAGGCCTTTGTGGCGCTCACCGCGCGCGAACAAACCGCCGCGGGCGCGTCGTATCTCGACATCAACGTCGATGAGTTTTCCACCGATGTCGACGAAAAAAAATGCGCCATGCAACGCATCGCGCAAATCGCGCTCGCCGCGTCCGACCTGCCGCTCAGCATCGACGCCTCGCATCCCGATGTCCTGCTCGCCGGGCTTGTGGCGTGTCACGCCTCGCGCCACGCCACGCTGATGAATTCGCTCGCGCTCGACCGCATGGAGGCGCTGGAGTACGCGGTGCGTTTCAACGCAAATTTGATTTTGCTCTCAACGCCCGCGGACGGCGCAATTCCCGCGAGCGCGGAGGCGCGGTGCGAGATTCAGCAAACACTTTTCGAAAAAGTGCGAGCCGCAAACATTGCGCCGTCGCGTTGCTTTCTCGATCCGCTGGTGATGCCCGTGGCTACGGATCCAACCGCGCCCGCCACCACGCTTGCGACGATTCGCCTCTTCCGCGAAACCTTCGGCCCGGCGGTTCGCATCACCGGCGGGATCAACAACGTCTCCTTCGGCATGCCCGCGCGCACGGTCATCAACAACGTCTTTGCGGGCATGTGTTTTGCGGCCGGCGCGGACTCGGGAATTTTGGATCCGCTCCTGATTGCCAAGTCGCAAATTCTCTCACCGGACACGACAACGGACGATTACCGTTACGCCCATGCGGTGCTGGCGGGCGAAGACGAATATGGCATGGATTATCTGGACGCCTACCGCGAGGGCCGGCTCTCGATTTCAGAAAGGTAAGACAGACGGTTCGCCGCGGTGGCCGGGATTTACCGCAACCGGCGTCCGAAAACCGACGACCAATTTAATTTGCTGACCGCCAGACTGTGGAATTACGCCCTCACATGAAGGCTCCGCAAAACGAAGCCGTGCCGAAATGTTTATAACACAACTAGTCTATTGTTGTCGGCGTCGTCGATGCGTCCCAACCGTTTTATCTTGCATACAACCGTGCGCATGCATTATCTTGTTGGCATGGCTGAAACCTACATCAATCCCGGTCAATCCCAAGGCACCCTCGTTCTTCCCGGCGACGCGTCCGACACCTCCGTCAAGGTGCGCAAGACCAAGCTCCTCATTCTGAACGGTCCCCAGCAGGGCCGCGAGCTCATGGTCAACAAAGACCTCTTTACCATCGGCGCAGGCGCCCACAACGACCTCATCCTTGAGGACTCCACCATCTCCAAGCGCCATTGCGAAATCGCCCTCAACACCGACGGCTACCAGATCCGCGACATCGGCAGCACCAACGGCACCATCGTCCAGGGCGTCAAGATCACCTCCGCCATGCTTGAATCCGGCGTCGAGATTCAGCTTGGCAAAACCCGCCTCATTTTCTGTCCGCTTCAGGAAGCCGCCACCATCCCCCTCAGCCGCAACGAGGCCTTCGGCGCCATGCTCGGCCGCAGCATGGCCATGCGCCGCGTCTTCGCCGTCGCCGAAACCTACGCGCCCACCGACGCCACCGTCATGATCACCGGCGAGACCGGCACCGGCAAGGAAGTCCTCGCCGAGGAAATCCACCGCCACAGCCCGCGCAACAAAAAACCTTTCATCGTCATCGACTGCGCCGCCATGGCCAAGGACCTCATCGAGTCCGAACTCTTCGGCCACGTCCGCGGCGCCTTCACCGGCGCCAACACCGACCGCGAGGGCGCCTTCGAGGCGGCCGACGGCGGCACCGTGTTCCTCGACGAAATCGGCGACCTCTCCTCCGACCTTCAACCCAAACTTTTGCGCGTCCTTGAGAAGCGCGAGATCCGTCGCGTCGGCTCCAACAAAGTCGTCAAGATCAACGTCCGCATCATCTGCGCCACGAACCGCAACCTCGCCAACGAAGTCAACGAAAACCGTTTCCGCGAAGACCTCTTTTATCGCCTCTCCGTTGTCCAGGTCGAGCTCCCGCCGCTGCGCCGCCGCAAAGAGGACATCGCGCCGCTTGTCAAAAAATTTCTCACCGATCTTCGCGGTCCACAGGCCCTTTCCGAACTCTCCGACTTCGACCGAACCATGCAGGCGCTCAAGGTCCACGACTGGCCCGGCAACGTCCGCGAACTCCGCAACCTCATTGAGCTTGCCTTTTACAGCGAGCGGCGTCCGGTCGACCTCTCCGCCTTCCTTTCGCTTGGCACCATGCGCTCCATCAGGCACGACACGACGCCCGAACCCGCGCCCCTCTCCTTCCCCTCCGACAAGCCCTTCAAAGACGCCAAGAACGAACTCATTGAACACTTCGAAAAAGAGTACCTCCAGGAACTTCTCTCCCGCAACAACAACAACATCTCCCGCTCCGCCCGCGAGGCCGGCATTGAACGCGCCTACCTCCAGCGCCTCGTTCGAAAATACGGCCTCAAGGACATCTCCGATTGAGAAAAGTCAAACCTTTTTCGTGGCGTGGCAGTGGTTCTGCCCCGCCACGAATTTGTTTTCAGACGGTCTTTTTTAATGCTTTCATCCTCAAAAAA
>JAVBOU010000067.1:0-4244 GCA_031550185.1 Kiritimatiellia bacterium
GTGGCGTGGCAGGAGTCCTGCCACGCCACGATATTTCATTAGTCAAGCTGGTTTATAAAACACGGAAAAATTTCACAACTCGCTTTCAGCATTGCGTACATGGAGGGCGAGCGTCCTCGCGAGCCGCACAAAAATGCTATATTGGCAAGCACCGTGACAAACAAGAAGACCTGCGGTGTGCTTCGCGTCGTCTGTCTTACTTTTCCTCGGCGGCAATCACTTGCGCGCAAACCGCCTCCGGCGTTTGTCCGAATTTTTCAAGCAACTGCGCGGGCGTGCCTTGCGGGATAAATTCGTCGGGCCAGGCAATCCGAAGAACACCATTGGAAAGCCCCAGACCGTCGAGCGCCTCGCGCAACGCGGAGCCGAAACCGCCGGCCAGCGCGCCGTTCTCCCAGGTCACGAAAAGCGTTCCAGGTTGCGCCTGTTCACGCAACAGCGCAAGATCAATTGGCTTGATGAAACGCGCGTCCACCACGCCTGCGCTAAATCCGTGATTGCGCAACAACGCGGCGGTTTGACAGGCGGATTGCACGCGATCGCCCAGCGCCCACAGCCACACCGCCGCATGACGCCAGCTCGCTTCGATAGACGGCGCGAGCGTTTCAATCACCTCCGCCACGCCGACGGGAATTGCTTCGCCGGGATCCTCCGGCAGTGGCAAAGGCAGGACGCTGCCACGCGGATAACGAATGACAACCGGCGTGTTAAGGCTGAGCGCGGTCTTGATCATGCGCCCCAAAACAAGTTCGTCACGTGGTTGCATGAAGGTGAGATTCGGCAACGCGCGAAGCATCGGAATGTCGAAGAGGCCGTGGTGCGTGGGGCCGTCCGCGCCGACGATTCCCGCGCGATCCAGCGCGATGATCACCGGTAGATTTTGCAGGCAAATGTCGTGCATCATCGAATCGACCGCGCGCTGGAAAAAGGTCGAGTACACGGCGTAAACCGGATGATAACCAGCGGTCGCCATTCCGGCGGCAAACACCGCGCCGTGCGATTCGCAAATGCCGACATCGAAAAAGCGTTGCGGAAATTTTTTCTCGAAAGGGGCGAGCCCGGTCGCGGCGGTCATGGCCGCGGAGAGCGCGACAATGCGGTCGTTGGTTTCGGCGAAACGCTCGAGCCAGTGTCCGAGCGCAAACGAAAACCCAGTGGTCGAAGCGAGCGTTTTGTGACCTTCGGGATGAACCTCAAAAGGCGGAACCGCGTGCCAGTCCTCGGCGTTTTGCTCGGCGCGCGCGTAACCGCGGCCTTTCTCCGTCGCGACGTGCAGAAGGATCGGCCGGTCGGAATCGCGCGCGACATGCAGCGCGTTTTCAAGGTCGGTCAAATTGTGGCCGTCGATGGGGCCGACGTAACGAATGCCGAGCTCCTCGAAAAACGCGTTTTTGAGGAAGATGGATTTGATCGCCTGCTCGATGCGATAGTAAGTGTAACGCAACGGCGTGAGGCGGATCTTGTGGGCGCGCGCCTCGATGGCGCGTTTCCAGCGGTTGTAACGCGGGCTCGCGAGCATGGCGGCGAGCTTGCGCGAGAGTGCGCCGACGTTTTGACCGATGGACATGCGGTTGTCGTTGAGGACAATGATGAGCCGCGGCGTGGTGACGCTGAGGTTGTTGAGCGCTTCAAGCGAGAGGCCGTTGGTCAGCGACGCATCGCCGATGACCGCGACAACGTGGCGTTTTTCGCCCAGCCGGTCGCGCGCCGCGGCCATGCCCAGCGCGGCGGAAAGCGCGGTGCCGGCGTGTCCGCCGCCGAATGGATCGCACGGGCTCTCGCTTCTTTTTTGAAATCCCGAAAGTCCCTCGAACTTCCGCAGCGTCGGAAACGCCGCACGGCGTCCGGTCAGGATTTTCCACGCGTAGGTTTGGTGGCTGACGTCCCAGATCACGCGATCGTCCTCGGGGTTAAACGTCCGCAACAACGCCAGCGTCAATTCGACCACGCCGAGGTTCGACGCCAGATGCCCGCCGTTCGCGCCGACAACGGAAAGGATCTCACGCCGCACTTCCGCCGCGACAGAACGCAGTTCCGTCACCGAAAGTCCGGCAAGATCTGAAGAGGAATGGAGGTCGGAAAGCAACATGGGCAATGAATGAAGAGTGTACAATGTGGAGTGTGTAAATACAATCCATTTGCAATGCCGGCGTACAATCACGCAGATTTTTAAATGGAAAAAATGGATTGTGGCGTGGCAGGGGTGCTGCCACGCCACAACGCGGATTTATTTTTCGATGGTCACGCCAAAGGAGCGCTTGAGGGAGTACTTCACGGGTTTCGCGTCGTCGGATTGCCAGGTGTCGGGCTGCAGGTAATAACCGTAACCCAGCGGACCGGCGTCCGATTGAATGAAGACGCCGGCATGGCTGACGCTGACGGTCTTGAGTTTCAAGGCGTCCCGTGCGTCGTAATACTCGTAGTAGAGGTTGAGCTTGCCGCTGAAAAGGCCGGTCACCGGTTTGACGCTGAAGGTGGCGACGTTCGGGTTGTCGTCATTGTAGATGTAAGCCTCTTCGGTCTTGTCGAAGGTCGGCGCCTTGCCTTTGGGAAGTATGGCGTTGCCGCGCGCGTCGAGCGTGAAGGCGACGGAAGAAACATCCAGCGCGTCGAGGTCGTTGACCAGCACGGAGGTGGCATCCGCGTTGAAATAATGATCGGCAAGGCTGTCGAGCGTACCGTATTTTCCGCCAAGCGGCGCGAGCGTCATGTTGAAACAATCAGCGATCGCGGGCGCTCTGCCGGCCGGTGTCTTGCCCGGATACAACCACTGCCAAACGGAACCTTGCGCAAGATTGCCATCCAATTCCAGCAAGCCGGAGCAACGACCGGTTTTGTACAGCGTGGCGTGACAGGGGATGACGGCTTTGTCCGCAAGGATGACGAGTGTGCTCGAACCGCTGAGCGTGGTGCCGTCGGCGAGTTTGCCGGAGAGCTTGACCTTGCCCTTGGCGTCAACCGTGGCGGTAAGGTAGCCGTGTCCATACGGAATGTTTTCCGCCTCGCCAACCTCAAGGACGTCGCCGCCAGGCAAAGCAAAGGTGTAATAGCCTTTGTATGTGTTGAGGATCGGCAGGGCCGTCGCGTAATCGGGATCCCTGGCATTCGCGAATGGATAACGCTGGGCAAAAACGGTTCCGGCGTTGTTGGCACTGCCGGACATCTGCCACGTGTTCCATGCGAGCGAGGTGTCGACCTCGAGCGAAAGCGTCTGGCCCTTGGTTGTCCGCATCTCCGCGGCGAAAAGGTTGTTTTGCCGATCCGTCCACGACGGCGCGGAGAACGACCACGTGCCGTTGGTGGAGACCACCTTGGCCGTGATCCTGCCCGCCGCGGTGACGGTCGCCGTAAGGCTGCCACCCACGCCGCCGGTTTCAGGATCTTCAAAGAAACCGTTGAAGGTGCCCTGCGCCATCGTTGGCAAGGGTTCGATCGTGATGTCGATGGTTTCCACAATCTGTTTCTTTGCCCACGCCACACTGCCCACCTTGATCGTGGTGGCATAGGTGCCGGCCTTGGTGGGCACGCCGGAAATGAGGCCGGTTTTCGCGTTGAACTTCAAGCCCGGCGGCAGTTTGGTCGCGGAGTACTTCACCGGCTTGGCGGTGTCGTTCACATTGACCTGCATGGCGAACGGCACGCCCACCATGCGGTTTGGCGCGGGAACAATATCCGTGATTTCCGGATCCGCGCATTCCGACTTCAAACGGAACCGCGCGACATACACCGTGTCCACCGCCGGCGCGACCTTGATGCTGGCATCGGCGTCACCCGTGTCCCAGTCAACAAAAAGCGCGTCCTTGCCCGGCTTGGCCGTGAGCGTCACAGGCTTGCCGTTGATCACCTGCCCATTGGCGGGCGACATGGTCACCGTGCCCGGACCGTCAACCACGACATTGACCGTTGGTGTCGTTGAAACGTGCTTGCGCATGCCTTGCGCCGAAGCACTGAACGCGCTGTCACCCGCGGCGTTGTTGGAAGCTTTTACCCAGTAGTAATACGTTGTCCCGGCAACGGCCGTGGTGTCATTGTACGGCGAGGTGGCAGGTGTGCCGATTTGCGTTGCGGTGGAACTGTTGTTGGATGTATTACGATACACCTTGTACGAAGTCGCACCTGATGTTGCCGTCCATGAAACAACCACTTTATCCGAGTATGTCGTGCTGGCACTTACGCCTGTTGGAATCGAGGGAATTGCCACCGTCCGCAAACCTTGCGCCGAAGCGCTGAACGCGCTGTCTCCC
>JAVBOU010000197.1:0-14826 GCA_031550185.1 Kiritimatiellia bacterium
ACCAACCGCCTTGCCACCATCCGGGCGCGTTTCACCGTCACGCCCGCCAGCGTCACCAACCTCACCATTGGCGCGACGGTCTCCGGCGCCACTCCCATTTTGGCAGATTTGGTCGCCACCAACATCCTCTTCTCCGGCGGCGTTTCCGTTGGCGACGCGGACGGTTACGTCACCCTCGCCTTCGCCACGCCCACCCCTTCCGTCATCCGTAAGAGCGCCGACACCTGGCAGTGGCACGACACCGCCGCCAACACCACCACCTTCGCCGCTGCGCCCATCACCACCACCGGTCCGCATACGAATTTTACCATCTTCGCCGAATCCAATTTGCCGTGGAGCAACACTTTCGGCACCCCAACCAACACATGGGTGATCGTGCTGGACATTGTTTGTTCAGATACGTGGGCAGGCGGAGCGAAAACAATCGAAGACGCCGCAAGCCAAATTACCCGCGCGATATATGAATCTGGAAGGTTTCAATATGATTCTTTGAGAGGTCGAAGTTTTTACACCCGATTTGCCAGATCCGGGACAATAGATTATTTTGATTTGACGTCATGGATTGCGCGATTAAACGGCAAACCAGGAAGAGATGCAACCGTAAATTGTTGGGATTGTGCTAATGGAGTTGTTTCATTGGCCAATGTCTTGGGATGCGATTTGTGGAATCAATGGATTGGCGAAAGCTTTGAATGCAATGCAATAAGCGCCATTAAAGACCAGCCTTGGGACAAACCATTTGGATGGGGCTTCAGTTATCACCGAATAGGGTGGCGTGGGGCCGAGGATGCAACAGGAAGGGTGTTTGATGCGTGTTTGAAAGTCACAGGTGATATTGTTCCGGCTGATATGGTGTTTGGAACAAACGCGACACCTGGCGGCTATAAATTTCTTTTGGTCGCTCCCGCGAGTTACGGGAAATGTAGTCCAAATGCCGTTCCTGCCAACCCGACACAAACCCCCCGGCAACGCAGAGATCCCATCAGGTAAGCAGCAATTTATGAAAACACAAATTTTTAATTTTATTGCCACACTCAGTATTGTGGCCACATTCGGGACAAATGTCCATGGTGATACGATTGTTATTGAGTCATGTGATTCTGTGTTCACGAACGCCGTTGCCATTTTCATTGGCGCTGTTGAAACAAATGACTTTACATTAACTTCATCTTCATTTTCATGTGGACAAATTAATAATAACGAGACCATATGTGGCGCAGATTTGTTATTTTCCAATAACGATAACAGTGTCGTTTCTATCGCGATTGGTTATTCGCGAACCGAATTTAGCGCTGCCATTGCTCTTACAAATCTTCTCATGACAACTTCATCATCAGGTACTCTCCCCCCCATAAACACAACCTATAAAACCGATTTCACCGTTTTATCAGATGAAAACAGTGAAAGTGGCTCAAGACACGCCTCTGGCATTTTATTATCGACCAACATAGCTGCAGATATTCGCATCGGTTCAACAATTGCAGATTCATCGCATATTTTAAGCCAAATAATCAAAAAAATGGAAGCGTTGCGTGATTGCATAAACATAAAGACGCCATGATAAACCACCCGGTTTGTTACACCACCAACACCCTTGCCTCCGTCAAGGCGCGTTTCACCGCCTCGACCTTCAAAACGAGATACCCGCTCGATACCGCCCTCCAGCTCACCGTCATGGGCAACACTCACGCCCCGTCCTGCGCGCCACCAACACCACTTCCGCCTTCCAAACCCTGCCCCTCACCCTCATCGACGCCACCCTCCCCGAACGCTGGCACCGCCCCGCCGACACCATCACCTACAGCATTCCCGGCGCCACCGACATCGGCTGGGATCTCTACGACATCGCCCACCGCCGTTATCCCAAAACTTATCGCGGCACAGTCTTTGATATTCCAATGAATCTCGCTCTTGGTGATTACAAGGTGTATGCCGACTTTCATGAGCTTTATGAAAATGGGCGCACCCCCTTCAGTGTCAACAACATCCTGCACATCGTCGATGTTGTCATTGACAACGATGAATGTTTTACGCGTTGCGGCTCAACCAATCGCGTTCCTGTCGCCTTGGACATACTAAAATCTTCCGGATCGGCAAACTGGAAACTTACGCCTGACCTGCCGGATGGCGCACGACTATTTGCGTCAGCATCCGGCGGCACACCGCAAACTACGCTTCAAGACATGACTAACGTCTGGGTTTCCGCCGGCAACATCATGACCAATTACACACTTGTGGCCTCCCATCCCAATGCCGCCAACATCTTTGACTCCATCCAAGTCCTCAGTTATGATATATGGCTTGCATCTTCCACGAATTGTCTGACCCTCAAACACGACCGTGAGGCTTATTTGTTCACCGCAGGCTCAGTATCCTCAGACCTTTTCGACACGTACCGCATCGAAATCAAGCGCACAAACGAAGTCGATTGGGTTGCCTTGTCCTCCACCCAGCACCTCATTCCGTGGCGCGCCAATGTCGCCGGCGTCTTTCATCTGCGAAGCGTGGCCACGCGCAAAAGCATCGAATACACCACCACCAACATCATCGTCGAAGTGCAATTCCCATCCCATGAGGAAATCGAAGCCGACCCTTATGTTCGGGACTGGATGGAAACCGCATGGCAACACACGCTTGATGATTGCACTCCCGGTTGTTCCGATGATTGCCCTGATGATTGTGATGCGCATGTCAACCGGCGTCGAGAGCAAGGCTTTTGGATTTATCTCAACACAACGAGCGGTTATTATTTGAAAGGCCCAACTGTATACGGGCCTTGGCGAGGGCCAACAGAACCTGAGGCTTCCGTTGTTATTGGTGAAACACGACCAGACGACATTCCGGTTAATATCGCCGCCGATGCCTCCGGAGCCATATATCCGGTGGCATCATTTCACACACATCCTGCCGTTGAATATTGTTTTGGATGGGAAATTCCATATAAATCGGTTGGTCCATCAAAAAAATATGACTGGTGGATGAATGGTATGTGGCAAGTTCCAGGAATTGTTTATGACTATTTGCCTTTACACCCTGGAGGCACTCTAATCCCCTTGGGACATCCTAAAAACGCACCCGCGAAACTATATGTTACGGGTTACGAAAGGAGAGATCATTTATGACATGGAAAGAACTTAAATGGCTTGCGCTTGTCTTGCTCATAACCGGAACCATCGGTTTGCTTTTTTACTTCACGCGCGGCATGACACAATCCCAAAATCGAACGACGTTAAAACAACAAACCATTGAGCATGCGGAGGCCATTTCCAATGTCAGCGAAAACGTGCGCAACGATCATGACGCAACATCTTCTGTCATTACAATCAACGATGCCCTGCCAAGCGAAGTATCCGCGCCGCATTACGTCGAGCCATTGGAAAAAATCGATTTCGTCGTGCTTTCGTTGGATGCGCCCTTGAAGCCTGGTGCTTATCCCCAAGGCTTGACGTGGAAAAGCGTTTTCTTTCATGGCATTGATGAATTGACTAAAAATGCGCAATGGCCGCTGCTCCGGGAGGTTGGTCTGCCTGCCGACACATTGGAGGTGCGTGTTTGGCTTTTTGACAATTTTTTGACCGGATTTCGTTTTTACCGCATTGACGGCAAATGGACGGGACTCCGCGCAGATCAGTTTTGGTTCATTCTCAAGGCGCATGAGAACAATATGCCCGACGCGGCAAAACTTCTTGCCGAACGGCAACCGTTGCAAATCGTGACACCACAAACGGCTTGGACAAGTCTCTGGGAAAAACTGGAAACCTTGGGTATTTTGACCTTGCCGGATTCAACCACGTTGCCAAATGGGAAAATGGTTTTGGACGGTGTGACTTATGTCGTCGAAATCAACGACGGCGGACATTACCGTACTTACATGTACGGTAATCCACAACTTCAAGACTGGCCGGAAGCCAGGCAGATGCAGGAAATCATCAACACGCTTGAGGAAGAATTCCAGTAACGGCGCGCAGGATCTGCGCGCCCTGCCGTCACGCCCGGAAGAGCACGCCCATTTTCTTGCCGAGCATGAGGCTCGTGCCGACAATCGTCACACCGAGGAAAATCATCGCCAACCGCCGCTACCTCAAAACCCAACGCGACCCGGTTTTCGACATCCCCCAAAACCTCCCCTTCGGCGACTACCGCGTCTACGCCGACCTCCACGAGCTTTACGAAAACGGCGCCACGCCCTTCAGCACCAACGGCCTCCTCCACATCGTCGACGTCGTCATTGAGGAGGACGCGCGCGCGCTTCAATGCGAAAGGACCAATCACATTTCCGTCGCGTTCGACATGGCCCAATCCTCCGGTCCCGCAAATTGGAAAATCGAACCCGTTCTTCCCGGCGGCGCGCGCCTTCACGCCTCCACATCCGCCAATGGCGCAACGGCACTCCAAGGTGCCACCAACCTCTGGATCTCCGCCGGCAACATCGCCACCAACTACACCCTCACCGCCACGCATCCCAAGGTCACCAACATCCTCGACACCGCCGAAATCTGGGTGATCGACATCGACCTCGACATTGACTCCGACAACAGCAACGGCTACGGTTTACCCGACCGTTCGGAAGCCGAGGAGCTGATTGAAAGCCATCCCGTCAACAGCATCTATC
Source organism: Kiritimatiellia bacterium (assembly GCA_031550185.1). Classification (GTDB taxonomy): domain Bacteria; phylum Verrucomicrobiota; class Kiritimatiellia; order RFP12; family JAVBOU01; genus JAVBOU01. The sequence continues at coordinate 4,613 of JAVBOU010000197.1, forward strand.
CCGGCAAGGCCCTCTTCCTGAACGAACTCGACCTTGACATGGATGGCGTGCCCGACTTCGCCGACGGCTACGACATCGACTTCGGAAACGGCTCACAGTCTGCCGACAACGCCAGCCGTGCCTTCGTCCCTGTCGTCCTCCAATTCTCCAGTCTGCCCGACACCGCCGTCGTCCGTTTCCGTTGCGACGCCCTCGCCAGCCCCGCCAACGTCAGCCGCACCGGCGACGGCACCCACGCCGATCCCTGGCGATATGCGCTTGGCGATGCCGGCAAAATTCGCGTCTGGGCCAAGGACGGCATCCGCGCGCGTCGCAAAGCCGCCTTCCCCACTGGCGACGCCATCGAAAACAACACCATGATCCCACACGCCTCCTTCCCGCACAACCCCGCCAACACCCACGTCTTTTACATCGAGGCCGTCGGCGGCAGCGCCCTCCGCGCCGACATCGCGCTCCATGCCGACATCTTCCCCTTCGGCGCCAGCAAGCCCGGCCTCTCCTTCACCGACACCGTCAAAATGACCGTCTTCCATATCGAGACCCTCCACCCCGTCACCGCCGACTTCGCGCCCGGGCAAGCCGGCAAAGTCATGATCTCCACCCGGCACGACGCCGACAAAACCACCGCCTACCACACCGATGCCATTCCAAAGGCTGAAAGCCTTGCATCACTGACGCGGGGCAACGCCCTGCGCCACGGCGTTCTTGCGCCCCAATGGGGCAGGTCATTCCACACAACTCCATTTTTCCTTTCCTTTTCCTTCCCTGGTTGGGACTTCCTTGTTCATCTGTTGTATATTCAACTTCTCCTTTCCCTTTTCATTTCACAACCTCGTAGAGGTTGAACATCAAAGCCCATGGTTGCGCGTATTCGCACTAGATAATGTAGTCACAAGTTTTTGAGTCGCATGATCATGCCTGCAATATGGACGCATGTCAGGAATGGGGAGGTCCTCTTCGCATACCGCGTGGCCACGGCGCGCCGGTGCGGACGACCCACAGCACGGCGTTGACGAACTTGCGCCACGCCTCCCCAGACGCCTTTTCGTCCTGGCAAGTGGTTTTCAATCTTTTGCCAGTGCGCGTCGGACAGGTCATGGCGTCGGTGTGCGGGGGAGGTGTCGTTCATGCGTGAAAGTATGCCTGAATCATGAAAAAAGGGAAAGACAAATCTCATGACTACACTGTCGAACGCGGATTTGACGGAGATGCACACACCGCCGGCACGGATATTTTTCGTGCCGGCGGTGTTGTTTTTTGCCGTGGCATTTTGTTGTGGTATCGGGCCTTGATTTTTGTTTTGGCGGGTGATCTCGCCCCGTTGGGGCTTGTGTGATGTGCGACGTTTCGTAGGGCTGCGCGGGGCAATGCGCCGCAGCCCTACGCTAATGATGAACGGCTTTCAGCCTTTAAAATGCGGTGGCGTGGCAGAGGTACTGCCACGCCACGGGAATGAATTGCGTGTGTTTCCCGGTTTCCCCATTATCCGCGTTTTTGCTAGAGTAACGGGTTGTGGCAGAGGTCGGGCTCTGCCACGACAAACATTTGGAGTTTGATCATGGCTGAGTTTGATTTTCGGACGCTCACGATGGAGCGCATGCAGGTGATGATGAACGTGCTGGCGCAGCAGGCGCATCCGCGGGTGTTGCTGACGCCGGAGAAGACGCGGCAGTTGGAGGCGCGATTTAGGGGGCAGGATGGACGCGCGAAGATGATGGCGCATGTGGTGACGATCGCGCGCGAGATTATCCCGCAGCCGGTGATGAAGCGGGAGATGGAGGGGCGGCGTTTGCTGCATGTGTCGCGGGAGGCGTTGCGGCGGATTTGGTTTTTGTCGATGGCGTGGCGGCTGACGCGCGACGCGGCGTTGCTGGAGCGCGCGCGGCTGGAGCTGGAGGCGGTGAGTTCGTTCACGGATTGGAATCCGTCGCATTATCTTGATGTCGCGGAGATGGCGCTGGGTGTGGCGATTGGCTATGACTGGCTGCATGAGGCGTTGCCGGAGTCGACGCGGGCGCTGGTGAAAAAGGCGCTGCGCGAGAAGTGTCTGGAGACGGCACGGGATTCGAAGCAGTGGTGGGTGACGGCGGACAACAACTGGGGGCAGGTTTGTCACGCGGGCGTGACGGCGGCGGCGCTGGCGATCGCGGAGGATGATCCGGAGTTTTGCGCGTTGATCGTGCATCGTTCGATCAAGAAGATTCATATCGCGATGGCGGCGTATGCGCCGGATGGGGCGTATCCGGAAGGGCCGATTTACTGGCATTACGGAACGGGTTTTAATGTCATTTTCAATGAGCTGTGCTTCTGCGCGTTTGACACGGATTTCGAGATCGGCAAGTTGCCGGGATTTTTGGATTCCGCGCTCTTTATTCAGCATGCGACAGGGCCGACGGGATGGCTTCACAATTTTGCGGACGCGGGACGTTTTCGCATGGGGCCGTGCGAGATGTTCACGTGGTTTGAGGATCGTTATGGCCGCGCGCTTCCGGCGGACGCGCAGGAGAAGGCGCTGCTCAACGGCGACACGACGCTATTTCCTGCGGACTACCGTCTCGCGCCGTTTTTTTTGCTGACGAATTTGAAGGAGCCGGTGGCGGTGAAGGCGGAGGGTTTTGCGCTGGACTGGCATGCGCGCGGTTCGACGCCGGTGGCGTATCATCGATCGGGACGCGGTCGCGACGCGTGGTGGGTGGGGCTCAAGGCGGGGTGTCCGGGCGACAATCACGCGCACATGGATGGCGGGAGTTTTGTGTTTGAGGCGGGCGGTGTGCGCTGGGCCGCGGAGGGCGGCATGGAGCCGTATCACAACATGGAGTCGCGCGGCGTGAAGCTGTGGGATCGCGCGCAAAACGGCGAGCGCTGGTCGCTTTTTAGGCTTGGCGCGCAGAGTCATAACATCGTGCGCATCAATGGTTGCGCGCAATTGGTCAACGCGCGCGCGGTGATTGTGAGTTCGGACGTTGGCGGGGAATCACCGGAAACGGTGATTGATGTTTCGCCGTTGTATCGCGGGTTTGCCACGCGCGTGGTGCGCCGCGTGACGCTGGTGAAACGTTCGCGGCTGGTGATTGTGGATACGTTTGAGGGTTTGCCGGAGGACGCGGAAATCACGTGGCAGATGTTGACCTCTGCCACGGTGGAGAAGACGGCGGAGGGCGTGGTGTTGCGCAAGGAGGGGAAGGTGTTGCGTGGCACGAGTACGCTTCTGCCACACGGTGTGGTTGAGGTGCAGGCGGTGGAGGAGTTGATGCGGCCGTATGAGCTCGAGATGCCCGGGCATGTGATGCTCAGGTTTAAGGGACGGGTGAAGGATGGCGGCGCGTTTGAGATGAGGACGGTGTTTGAGGGGTGAGAGGGAGGGCGACTACGCCGACTACGACGACGACAACGACGGGGATGATGAGGGGAAATGCGCGCTGTGGCGTGGCAGAGGCTCTGCCACGCCACGGGGAAGGGTGGGGCGCCGTGGGCGGGAATTGTGAGCGCATGCGCCAAGAGTGAACGCTTATCCAACACCCGGCGCGCCCGGCGGTCGCGCCCCACCTTTTTACATTTCGAAGGGTTGCCAGCCGCCGCCGAGGGCTTTGTAGACGCGGATGAGGTTTTGGGTGATGAGGCCGTCGGAGGCGGCGATGGTTTCGCCAAAGGTGAGGAGGGCACGCTGGGCGTCGAGGACGCTGTTGAAGTCGGAGAGGCCGTGGAGGAATTGGTCCTGGGCGAGGTTGAGGGCTTGCTGGGCGGATTCCTGGCCGCTGAGAAGGGCGTCGCGGCGGGCGTATTCGCGACCGTAGGCGGCAAGGGCGGTGCGGAGCTCGGCGACGGCGTCGAGGACGGTTTGTTCGTAGTAGGCGAGGGCTTGTTCCTGGAGGGCGGTCTGGACGTTGATGTTGGCGCGGATGGAGCCGCCATGGAAGATGGGCCAGGAGACTTGGGGGAGGATGGACCAGAAGCGGGAGGACCAGTTGAAGAAGTCGCCGCTGTTGAGGGATTCGAGGCCGACGGAACCGAAGAGGGTGAGGGAGGGGTAGAGGTCGGCGGTGGCCTGGCCGATGCGGGCGGTCTGGGCGGCGAGGAGGCGTTCGGCGCGGCGGATGTCGGGACGGCGGCGGAGGAGGTCGGAGGGAATGCCGACGAGGAGGCGGGGCGGGATTTCGGGGATGGGACGGACGGCGGTGAGGTCGTCGGGGAGTTCGCCGGGCATGGCGCCAGTGAGGACGGCGAGGGAGTTGAGGAGGGATTCTTCGTCGGCGAGGAGACGGGGGATGGTGGCGCGGGTTTGCTCGAGGATGTAACGGGCCTGCTCGGTGGCGAGGCCGTTGGAGATGCCGGAGGCGTTGCGGGAGGAGATGAGGTCGAGGGTTTGGGTTTGGACGAGGAGGTTGGTGGCGGCGACGTCGAGCTGGCGGCGGGTGGTTTGAAGCTGGACGTAGGTGAGGGCGGTTTCGGCGGCGAGGGTGACCCAGGTGTTTTCGAGGTTGGCGTAGTCGGCCTCGAGGGTGGCGGTGGCGGCTTCGGAAGCGCGGCGGTTGCGGCCGAAGAGGTCGACTTCCCAGGCGGCGTCGAAGCCGGCGCGGTAGGAGTCGCCGTGGCCGGGACCGGTGGTGCCGTTGTCGGAGTTGCGCCAGCGGGTGATGTTGCCGCCGGCGTCGACTTGAGGGAAGAGCGGAGCGCGGGCGATGGTGAGGCGGGCGCGGGATTCGCGGACAGCGGCGGCGGCGGCGCGGAGGGTGCGGTTGGAGGAGAGGGACTGGTGGACGAGGCGGGTGAGGAGGGGATCTTCGAAGGCGTTCCACCAGGCGGCGGTTTCTTCGAGCGTGAGGGTGGTGGCGGCGTCGAGCGGCTGGGGAAGCTCGGCGACGGGGGTGGCGAGTTCGGGCGGAGTGTAGTCGGGGCCGACCGCGCAACCGGCCAGTAGCAGAAGGGCGAGGAGCTGAGGGCTGAGGAGGGTTGAGCGCAACCGGGAGGAGAATTTTGGAAGGGTGTGCATGGTTAGGCTTTCGATTTGGTTCGGAGTGCGGTGCCTTTTTCGCGAAGGGTTTGGAAGAGGGCGTAGAGGCCGGGGATGAGGAGGATGCCGAGGAGGGTGGCGGCGAGCATGCCGGAGAGGGTGGTGATGCCGATGGCGCGACGGCTGGCGGCGCCGGCGCCGGAGGCGTACACCATGGGCAGGACGCCGAGGATGAAGGTGAAGGCGGTCATGAGCACAGCGCGGTAACGCTGGCCTGCGCCCTGGGCGGCGGCTTCGACGATGGACATGCCTTCTTCGCGCCGGGTCTTTGAAAATTCGACAATCAGAATGGCGTTTTTGCTCGCGAGGGCGATGAGCAGGACGAGGCCGAGCTGGGCGTAGATGCTGAGGGGAAGGTTGACGAGGCGGATGCCGAAGAGCGCGCCGGCAATGGCGACGAAGATGGAGAGCATCACGGGCAGGGGGATGGTCCAGCTTTCGTATTGGGCGACGAGGAAGAGGTAGCCGAAGACAAGGGCCATGAGGAGGAGGAAGGTGGTTTGGCCTTCGGTGCGGGCCTCCTGGTAGCTGAGGCCGGCCCAACTGAAGCCGTAGTCGCGGGAGAGGGTGGTCTTGGCGGATTCGTCGACGCGCTTCATGATGTCGCCGCTGCTGGCGCCGGGTGCGAACTGGGCGACCACAGAGGCGGAGGGGAAGAGGTTGAAGCGCGGGAGCAGACGCGGCGAGAGGCGGGTGGAAATGGTGGCGAGGGAGCCGAGGGGAACCATTTCGCCGCGGTTGCTTTTGACGTAGAGCTGGAGGATGTCGGAGGGCGTGGCGCGGCCGTCCCAGTCGGACTGGATGATGACCTGGTTGACCTGGGTGCCGAGGTTGACGTCGTTGACGTAACGGGAGCCGAGGTAGTTTTGCAGCGTGGCGAAAACGGCGGCGACCGGAACGTCGAGCATCTCGGCCTTGAGGCGGTCGACCTCGACGTAGATGGAGGGCGTCTCGGCGGTGTACCCGCTGAAGGCGAAGCTGATGCCGGGGGTGGCGTTGAGCATGGCGATGAGCTTCTTGAGTTCGGCTTCGAGCTTGATGGGGTCGGGATCGGTGAACGCCTGGAGGCGGAGGTCGAGGCCGGCGTTGACGCCGAGGCCGGGAATGGAGGGCGGAAGGAAAAAGTCGATGCGGGCGTTGGGAATGGCGCCGCAAAGTTTTCGGGCTTCCTCAAGGAGGACCGCGGCGTGGAGCTTGGGATCCTTGCGCTCTTCCCAGTGGTTGAGGGCGATGATCATGACGCCGACGTTTTCGGCCTGGCCGCCGAGCATGCTGAAGCCGGTGATGGCGAGGTTGAATTTGACGCCGGGAAGTTTTTTCACGGCGTCAGTGGCCATGCGCATGACTTCTTCGGTGCGGGCCTTGTTGGCGCCTTCGGGAAGCTGGACGCTGGCGAAGAGCACACCCTGGTCTTCCTCGGGCAGGAAGGAGGTGGGGGTGTTCTTGAACCATACGAGCGAAAGCAACACGGTGGTGACCAGCAGGAGACCGGCAAGCACAACGCGGCGCGCGAGCCAGACGGAGATCGAAATGTAACCGTGGCGGAATTGCTCGAGCGTTTTGTTGAACCAGCCGAAGGGACCGCGCTGGTGCATTTTCGGGACGCCCATGAGCGTGGCGCAAAGCGCGGGACTGAGGGTCAGCGCGTTGAGCGTGGAGAAGAGAATCGAGATCGACATGGTGACCGCGAACTGCTGATACACGCGGCCGGTGATGCCGGGAATGAGCGCGACAGGGACGAAGATCGCGAGCAGCACGAGCGTCGTGGCGATGATCGCGCCGGTGACTTCGTGCATGGTCTGGATCGTTGCGGGACGTCGGGCCATCTGCTGCTTGTCCATGAGGTATTGCACGCGCTCGACCACGACAATCGCGTCGTCCACGACCGACCCGATGGCGAGCACGAGGCCGAAGAGCGTGAGCGTGTTGATCGTGTACCCGATGGCGAGCAGCACGGCGAACGTGCCGAGCACGGAGACCGGAATCGTCAGCGCCGGCACCAGCGTCGCGCGCCAGTCCTGCAGAAAGAGGTAACACACGAAGACCACCAGCACGAAGGTCAGGATCAATGTGGTGGAAATCTCCCAAATGCTCGAGCGCACGAACTGCGTCGCGTCATACGACGTCACGCACTCCATGTCCTCCGGGAAACGTTCGTTCAGCGTCTTCAGCTCCGCAAGGATCGCATTCATCGTCGTGATCGCATTGCTGCCCGGCTTCTGCGACAGGCTGATCGACACCGACTCCTCGCCATTGAAAAGGCCGCTGAAGCTGTAATTGTTTTCGCCGAGCTCAATCCGCGCCACATCCTTCAGGCGCACCACGCCGCCGTCGTTTTCAGTGCGCACAACAATCTCGCCAAAATCCTTCGGGTTGTTCAGGCGTCCTTTGGACTGCACCGAGAAAAACGACGCCGTATCCCCTTCGCCCGGCGCCTTGCCGACCGAGCCCAGCGCGGCCTGGATGTTTTGCGATTGGATCGACTGGAGCACGTCGCTCGAGCTCAGGTCCAGCGCCGTCAAACGCTCCGCGTCCAGCCACACGCGCATACTCTGCTGCGGCCCGTACACCTGCACGTCGCCCACGCCCGGCACGCGTTTGAGCACGTTCTTGATATTGTTGTGCGCGTAGTCCGCCAGATGCAGCGTGTCATGCGTGCCGTGCGGCGAGCGCAACGTCAGGAAGCCCAGCATGTCCGACGCGCGCGTCGTGATCGTCACCCCCTGCTCCGTCACCTCCTTCGGCAACTGCGACGTCGCCTGCTGCACGCGGTTCTGCACCTTCACCATCGCCATGTCCAAACTCGTGCCAATGTCAAACGTCACCGTCAGCGAATACGACCCCGAATCGTCGCACGTCGAGGACATGTACAGCATGTCGTCCACGCCGTTCACCGCGTTCTCCATCGGCACCGCCACCGTGTTCGCCAGCTCCTGCGCGTTCACGCCCGGATAATACGCCGACACCGTCACCTCCGGCGGCGACACCTTGGGGTACTGCGTCACCGGCAGCTTCTGCAACGACAACGCGCCTGCCAGCGTGATCACGATCGAAATCACCATCGCCAAACGAGGCCGATCAATAAAAATTTGCGAAATCATAAAACTGCACCTGTTCCCAAAAACTTACTTCACCGGTTCCGCTTCCCGCGCCGCCGCCGGAGCCTCCGCCGGCGTCACCGGCATTCCCGGCATCACATTCTGCAACCCCTCCTCCACAATCCGGTCGCCCGCCTTCAACCCGCTCACGATCGCCACGCGTCCGTTCTCCTCCGTCCCCGTCACCACATCGCGTCGCGTCGCTACATACTGCTCATCCACCACGTACACAAACGTCCCGTTCGGATCCATCTTCAACGCCTTCTGCGACACCACCGGCTCCGGCTCCGGATTCGCCAGATCCACCATCACCGTCACATAACCATCCGGCACCAGCAAACCCTGCGTGTTCGGAAAACGCACCAGCACCGAGATCGACGCCGTCCCCTGCGACATCACATTATTTTCAAAATCCCGCTCGCCCACCATGTCCGCCACCGTCCCCGTCGGCAACTTCAAACGAATCCGCAGCGTCTCCTTCACCTTCGCATCCTCGATGTTCTCCCGCATCTTCACATAATCACGATCCGTCACCGAAAACGCCACGCGCATCGGATCCATCTGCACAATCCGGATCAGCGTCCCGATCGACGGCGACACATAATCACCCACATTCGCCGCCGTCCGGCCCACGCGCCCGTCAATCGGCGCCGTGATCCGCGTGTGCTTCAAATCAATCTCCGCCAGCACCAGGTTCGCCTTCGCCTGCTCCACGCCCGCCCGTCCCTGCGCCACATCACTCCGCGCCGTGTCCACATCCATCTGCGTCACCGCCCGCGGATCCGCCGCCTCCAACCGCTTCAAATAACTCTCCGCCCGCTCCAGCGCCGCCTGCGCCTGCTGCACCTCCGCCTTCCGCACCGACACCCGCGCTTCGTATTGCTCCGGCTCGATCGTGAACAACAAATCACCCGCCTTCACCAGCGCCCCCTCCTTGAAATGCACCCCGTTCACATACCCCTCAATTTGCGCCCGCAGCGACACATCCTGAATCGGCTCCACATGCCCGATGTACATGTACGGCGGATTCACCACCTCATTCGACACCACCGCCAGCGTCACCATCTTCGGCTTCTTCATGATCATCTCCATCATCGCCTTGCCCGCGTCCGGCCCCTCCTTCGCCTTCGGCATCAGCCCGTGCGCCAGCCAGCCAATGTACACCAGGCAGACGCCCGCCCCGATCCAGCCCGCGACCCTCGCCCACGCATGTTCCTCGCGCGCCGCCTTCGCGTGCTCCTCATTGTTCAACATTGTCTCGTCACTCATGATCATTTGCTCCTGAAAAGTTTCATACGTCAAACACCCATGGCCTTGATCGCCATGTCAAAACCAAAACGTATCGCCCCCGGCAAATCCACCGCCGCCCCGTGGTCCACCTTCGCCCGCACCAGCCCCAGCCACATCGCCGTCAGCACCGCCGACGCCATCCGCACATCCACCTCCCTGCGCACGCTTCCCGCCGCCTTCATCACCTCCAGCGTCCGCTCAATCCCCGCGTGCACCCCCCGGTTCTGCTGCTCAAACATCCGCTTCACCGGCCGCGCCTGCTTTGACGACCAGTCCATCTGCGTCATCATCCGCACAAACTTCCGGCTCTCCGCGTCCCTCACGATCGCCTCCGCCCGCGCCACAAAATCATCCCGCAACCCCTCCAGCGACTCCGCCCCGCGCATCCCCCCCAGCGACGCCTCATGCCGCGCGCACATCCGCTCCACCAGCGCCACCAGCAACTCCGGCTTGTTCTTGAAATGCCAGTACACCGCCCCTTTTGTCAGCCCGATGCTCTCCGCAATGTCCACAAACGTCGTCCGCTCATATCCCTTTTCCAAAAAGAGATTGAGCGACGTCTTCAAAATCCGGAGCCTCGTCCGCTCCGCCTCAGCTTTTGTCTTTCTTGCCATGTGCGGTTTGCCTTCCACGCGGGAAGGCCGCACAATATACATACCTTCACGAAGGTATGCAAGTAAAAAATATGTTGTGGCGGGGCGCGGCATAAGCCACACCACAAAAAATGTACCATAAAAGAAATTGCCATTTTGGCCAAATGAGAAAAAAAGCTTTAGTATTACATTTTTAGTAAACATATAAACAAAAATATAAAA
>JAVBOU010000177.1:0-13894 GCA_031550185.1 Kiritimatiellia bacterium
CAACATCCTCCACACCGCGTTTTATGGCCCGTATGGTGAGGACTGGGGTTCAACCGGAACCAACCCCACCCCTTTCACTTGGCTTGGTGGCCATGGCGTCCAGACCATAGACTCCGACACCCCCTTGCGCCTCTACCTCACCCGCCACCGTGTCTACAGCGCAACACTTAACCGTTTCCTTTCCGCCGACCCAATAAGCCTCGAAGGCGGGCTAAATCTCTACGCCTATGGCGAAGGCAACCCAATGGCCTACATAGACCCGCTGGGATTGCTGTCATGGAGGCAAGTTGGATATTTCGCGGCAGGTGTGGTTGTTGGCGCAGTTGTAACGGCCGCAGTTATAGCCGCGGCGCCTGTTGTTGTAACTGGGCTTGGTGTGTCGCTGATGGCAGCAGGACTCACTGCATCAACAGCGGCTACTGTCGCATCTGCCACTGTGACAACTGGAATTGTTGTTGCAGGAGGGCTTGGAATAGCTACAACTGGACTAACCACAATCAAAGCCGTTCAGGAAAAAAATTGGGACACGGTGGCATTCAATTTTGGTAGTGTTGTCGGAGGGTTTGCGGCTGGTGGGTTTCTGGGCAGAACTATGGTAAATGGAATGCAGGGGTATCCTAGCCGTGCTCCTAAATTTATTTTTAGACAACCGATTGTATCTATGAAAAAAATCGCGACATATGAGAACGCAATGAGATATGACCCTAATTATCCAAAAGGTAGCATTTTAAAATGGGTGGGATCGGCACCAACACCAGCAGCTGGTTTATTAATGGGTTTCCCCGGTGCAGGGGGTGCATCAGGGTTAAATGCCTTTTATTGGGGTACGTCAAATCAAAACGCCTATTCGAGAGACGCGGCAGGCTTAAATGTTTATTTAGATGCCATGCGTGGAAACTATTTTTATAAATAATGAGATAACCTATGTTTCGTGTGTTTTCTATAATGATTTTTTATACAAGCATTTTTGTCGGTTGTTTTAGTGGCAATTGGCGTGGTATTTTGCTGTGTAGTATTTTTGGTTTTCTCATGGCGGTCATTCATGATATGTTTCATTATTTTGGTTCACGATGTGCGTATGAGCTTAATCAACGTGACCCCAAATCAGCCGATAGGTTATGGGATTCTTTCTTCATCTTCGCATTCCTACTTTTTTTTGTTTTCTTAATCGCCACCATCTTCGCGTCAATCAAATTGTTCGAAATGTTAAACAAAAATTTATAATGGTGTTGTAATGTTGTTTAAAATGCTTTCAGTATTAATTTTCTTCTCAGGCGTCCATGTTGGTCAAATCAACGGGGGGTGGCACGGAATTCTCCTTTGCGGTGTGTTCAGTTTTCTTATGGCATCAATTCATGATGAATTTTTTTATTTAGGTTCGCGATGTGTGTATGAGATAAAACAGCGCGACCCTAAATCAGCCGAAAAGGTGTCGAAATTTTTAGCCATAATCACGCTGCCCCTTTTCATCATCATGCTAATTGCCACCATTTTAGCCTCAATAAAATTGTGTGAGGTTGTTTGTGATGCCTCCAAGGACATCGGGGTCGCTCATTCCGGACACGTGACATTGGGGGCATGTCTGGAAATTGGCGCAACGACAGGTTTCATTCCCGGACGTCCTAAAATACAAGGCGTCAATGCTGGACGTGGTAGTAATTTACAGGTGTTCCGGCAAATGGTTAAGAAATTTGATAACGGTACCGTGGGGGTTGGGGTCGCGTCTATACATTTGACATTTCGATTTTTTTCCTGTTGTGTGCGCTTGTGCATTTCGTCACTGTATCCAATAATTTTAGGTGTGACATTGAGAGGAGAAGGAGTGAAATGTCAAATGTTAAAAGCCGACCCCTATTTGCTTCGCAAAGGAGCATCGAAATAAAAAAATGGGTATATGTAACCCTTGTCATTGTGCTGACCCTTCTGATTTTTTCAGTTTGGAGGACAAAAAAACGGCGTGATCCAAATGGCGGTGACTCCATTGGACGACTCACCGCTTCTGTGAAATTCTTGAGAAAAAAATATATCCGGGATCCTTAGTGGTTACTCATTCACCAATTTTTCGACGCAAAGGCACGAAGGACGCCAAGATGCGCAAAGAGCGGTTTCATCCACCATTATTTCATGTGACGTTTTGTTGTGGTGTTTCGCCTTGATTTTGTTTTCGGCGGGCGATCCCCGCCCCGTTGGGGCTTGTGTGTGGTGTGCGTTGTTGATGCAGGGCGTTACCCTGCGCTAATGATGAAAGGCTTTCAGCCTTTAAACACTGCGACTCCGCGCCAAATTTTTATTACCCAACAGGTCTACTCTATTATTTTGAAATTCGCATGTGATGGTGCTTTGCGATTCTTTGCATTTTGCGCGCCTTTGCCTGAATCGTAAAAGCGCTTGCATTGGGCGGCGGATTCTGCTATTGTATATGGCGTTTTGCGGGGGCGTGGCGCAATTGGTTAGCGCACCGGACTGTCGATCCGGTGGTTGCGGGTTCGAGCCCCGTCGCTCCCGCCAATTCTTTCACAGCCGTCGCCTGTTTATTCAGGCGCGGCTTTTTTTTGTTTCAGGAGTGCGTCGAATGAATGCGTGGATCTGCGTGCTGGTGCTGGCGGTGGTGCAGGGGGTGACGGAGTTTTTGCCGGTGAGCAGTTCGGGGCATTTGCTGATTGGAAAGCAGTTGCTGGGGTTGGATTCGCCGGGGGTGCGGTTTGCGGTGATTTTGCATGTGGGGACGCTGGTGGCGGTGTGCGCGTATTTTTGGCGGCGGTTGCGGGCGCTGGCGCTGGGCGCGTTGAAGGGGGAGAAGGCGGCGTGGGGGATGGTGGGGTTTTTGGCGCTGGCGACGGTTCCGGCGGCGGTGATGTACAAGGTGTGCGGCAGGCAGTTGAAGAGTGTGCTGGATGATCCGGTGCTGGCGGCGTGCGGGTTGATCGTGACGGGTGTGGGGCTGCTGTCGCTGTGGCGGGTGAAGGCGGGGACAGGGGAAGTGACGTGGTGGCGGGCGTTGCTGATGGGGATCGGGCAGGCGGTGGCGATTTTGCCGGGGATCAGCCGTTCGGGGACGACGGTGCTGCTGGGGCGTCATTCGCGGGCGACGCCGGAAGCGGCGGGTGAGTTTTCGATGCTGATGTCGATCCCGATCATTCTGGGCGCGGCATTGGTGGACCTGATGGACACGGAGGCGGGCGGCAACGGGAGCGTGACGACGGCGATGTATGTGGTCGGCGCGCTGGTGGCGGCGGCGGTGGGTTACGCGGCGATCGGTATTTTCATGCGCGTACTGAAGTCGGCGTACTTCTGGATGTTTGGGGTGTATTGTGTGGTGGCGGGGTGCGTGGCACTGGCGGTGCTGTGACACGGTGGTGGTTTGCACTTGCAGTCGCGTGGGGCGGCGGGTAATATACGCGATTTCATTTTGACATTTTCCGGAGTTTCCCATGCCCAAAGCCTGTGACTTGAGCCGCAATGACGTGGTGGCGATCAACAACCAGCCGCATATTGTCGAGGACCTGACGGTCTCGACGCCGAGCGCGCGCGGCGCGGCGACGCTGTACCGTTTTCGTTTTCGCAACATCGTGAGCAAGGCGAAGGTCGACATCACGTGCAAGGGTGACGAATCCTTTGGCGACATCAGCGTGGAACGCCGCGACGCGCAGTTTCTCTTCATCGAGCAGGATCAACTGATGTTCATGGACACGGAGGACTTTTCGCAGTTTGGTTTTATGCGTGAGGAGATCGCGGAGCAGGCGCAATATCTCGTGCCGGATCTCGAAGTGAAAGCGGTCTTTTGCGACGGCCGGGCGCTGACGATTGACCTGCCCGCGAGCGTTGTTTTGAAGGTTGTCGAAACCGCGCCGGTCATGAAGGGCGCCTCTGTCACGGCGCGCACGAAACCGGCCAAACTCGAAACCGGCCTCGTTGTCCAGGTGCCCGAATATCTGACGGAGGGCGAGAGCGTGAACGTCGATACGCGCAACGGCAAATACCTTTCGCGTGCGTAAGGCAAGGCGCAAAACAAAACGTGGCGTGGCAGGACTCCTGCCACGCCACATGTTTTTTAGTCGATCAGACCGCGGGATTATTCGCCGTAGACGATCGTGGTCTTCGACGCGATGATGCCGAGGATGTAGTTGACCTCATAGTCAACGTGGTGGATCTTCGTGATGCCGCCATCCTTCATGGCCGCGGCGATGGAGCAGTCGCCCTGCGTCAGGAGAAGAATGCCGTTCGCCGTCGCCTTGCCGGTCCTGGTCATTTTGACGGAGTTGTCAATGAACCCGCCTGCATCGCCGGCATTGGTGGTCACCAGTGTGGGGATCGGGCCGATGGGCATGAGGCAGCCGGTGAGCATCATCGCGGCGGCGCAAAGCGGAATAAGAACTTTCTTCATTTTGTTTTGTCACCTTTTGTTGGGGTGCGGACGGAGTTTCCAAGGCACCGTGCCCCGGTGAAAAAGCTCCGTCAAAACTTCTCACACTCTACATTGTTTTTTGAAGCGTTACAAGATTAAACGCCATCATCGTTTCACACGCGCAACGGCATGAGGACGTAGAGGAAGGGGAGGTCGCATTTGATCAGCGCGGGCGAATGGCTGTCGGAGAGCTCGATGGCGATCTCGTCGTTGTCGAGGCTGCGGATGGGATCCATGACGTATTCGGGGTTGAAGACGATGGCGATTTCCTTGCCGCTGTATTTGATGGGAAGGGTCTCGCGAGCCTCGCCAACGTCGGGGGAGTTGGAGAAGATGGAGAGCTGGTTCGCGGAGAAGATGAAGCGGGCGGAATTGGATTTATCGGTGGTGATGAGGGAGACGCGGCGGATGGCGCCGATGAGGTCCTCGCGGGGCAGCGTGATGCGTTCGGCACAGGCGCCGGGGATGACCTGGCGGTAATTCGGGTAGACCGCGTCAACGAGTTTGCTGGTGAAGGTGGTGGTGCCAAATTCGAGGATGGCCTGGTTTTTCTGGGCATAAATTTTCAGCGGGCCTTCGTCGGACAAAATGCTCTTGAGCTCGTTCACGGCCTTGCTGGGGAGAATAAATTCAACGGCCATTTCAGCGGGGAAGTCGACTTCGTGCTCGATGAGCGCAAGGCGGCGGCCGTCGGTGGCGACGAGTGTGAGCTTGCTTTCGCGGAAGGCGAAGTAGACGCCGTTGAGAGCGCGGCGAGTTTCGTCGAGCGACGCGGCATAGGCCGTCTTAGCCAGCATTTCCTTGAGCACGCCCTGGTCGAGGATGAAGCAAAATTCGCCGGACGCGGTGGGCGGTTGCGGGAAGTCCGCGACAGGGAGACCGAGGATTTTGAAGAAGGAGGAACCGTGCTGAATGGTGGCCTGGTCTTCGTCGCTGATGTCGAAAGTGATGGCACCTTCGGGCAGCTCGCGGATGATGGAGGTGAGCCGGCGAACAGGAAGCGTGGTGGCGCCGGGATCAACGGTTTCAGCGTCGACGCAACATTTTGTCGAGATGTCGATGTCCGTCGTGGCGAGCCAGAGTTGATTGTTCTCGGCCTTGATGTGGACGTTCGAGAGGATCTGGAAGGTGCTTTTCGTCGAGACGACGTTTTGCACTTTTTGCAAACCTTCGAGAAGCTTGGAGCGTGAGACCGTGAATTTCATGGGATGTTCCTTTCAACAACCAAATGGCTGTGGGGTGTTATTGTAATATTCTAAATTCTTAACGTCAACAGCAACAGTAGGGAAATGTGTTTCTGTTGGTAAGTTCGAAAAAGGTTGATCTGACAAGGCGTTGGCGGTTTGACAAGGCGTTGACAACCGTGAAGATTGTTGTGGACGGGTGTGAAGAAAAATTGGGGCGCGGTTAACAAGCGGAGAGTTGTTGAAGATTGGCAAACAGATTTCCAACACACTGCTGACAGGTTTTGAACAATCGAAAAATCGCGCTAAAAACGCGCGCGTGGCAGAGGTCGGGCTCTGCCACGGGAAGGATTGTATATGCTGTTTGTCGCGCATGTGGTTAGAGCTGATAGGCGACGGGATCACGGCCGAGGCGGCGGGTGATTTGGCGGACGTCGTTGCGCATCTTCTCCTCGGTGTCGATGCGATTCTGGATGGCCTTGGAACCGTGCAGGACGGTGGCGTGGGTCTTGCCAAAGGCGTCGGCAATCTCCTGCAACGAGGCGTGGGTGAGCTTGCGCGACAGGTACATGGCGATCTGCCGCGGAAGCGCGACGGAGCGCGGGCGGCGCTTGCTGGACATGTCCGTGAGGCGGATGTCGAAGAACTCGGCGACTGCGCGTTGGATTTCGTCGAAGCTCAAATCTTGGAGCTGCTCGTTATCGAGAAAGTCCTTGAGAATTTCGCGGAGCTTGTCGACGCTGAACGACGTGTTGGGATAGATGGCGGAGTAGGAAAGCACCTTGACCATCGCGCCTTCGAGCAGGCGGACGTTGCTTTTGACGTTCTCGGCGATGAAGGTGAGAATGTCCTTGTGCAGGTGGACTTTTGCGGCTTCCTGCTTGTAACGCAAAATGGCAAGGCGCGTGACGAGGTCGGGTTTTTCGAGCTCGGTGACGAGACCCCATTGGAAGCGCGTGACGAGCCTTTCCTCAAGTTCATGAATTTCGCGCGCAGGCCGGTCGGAGGTCATGATGATTTGCTTGCGGGCTTCGAAGAGGGCGTTGAAAGTGTGGAAAAATTCCTCCTGCAAACTCTCTTTGCCCGCGATGAAATGAACGTCGTCCACGAGCAACACGTCGACGTTGCGGTAGCGGGAGCGGAAGTTGATGGTGGTGCGCTGCTGGATCGCGGCGATGTATTCATTGAGTAGCGTCTCGGTGGTGATGTAGGCGACGCGCGCGCCGGTGATCGTCTGCATCACACGGTGGCCGATGGCCTGGATCAGATGTGTTTTGCCGAGTCCGCTTTGGCCGTAGATAAAGAGCGGGTTGTACGTTGTGCCCGGCGCCTGCGCGACGGCGATGGCGGCGGCGTGCGCGAAGCTATTCGACGGCCCGACGACAAACTCCTCGAACGTGTGGCGTTCGTCCAGCGTGGTGACCATGATGCCGCGCGTGCGACGCGATTTTTTCTTGGCCTTCGCGTCTTCCTGCGCGGCCTGTTCGGGCGCGCCTTCCTGTTGTTGCTCCTGCTGTTGCTGGCGCACGGTGAATTTGACATGCAAACTCGCCGGCGCATCGCACAAGCGCAGTGCGTTGACGATCAGCGGCAGGTAATTGTCCTCCAGCCACGTTTGGTAAAAATCATTTTCGACGGACAAGACCAGGGTCTCGTTTTTAATCTCAAGGGGCGTGATCACCGCAATCCAGCGCGAAAAAATGTCCGGATTAAGGATTTCCTTGAGATGTCCGCACGTTTTTTCCCATAAGGGAATGAGTTCGACATCCATGGGCCATCTCTTTCAAGTTACGCGCCGACCTGTTTCATGGCGCACACCCAATAAACCCTTTTTCCGCCTCTGAAACAAGCCTAAAATCTCATCAAATGACGAACAGGTTATCAACAACTTGTGAATGCGATAAATCGCCTGCCTGTAAAGGCGATATTGCAAAATGAAGCGCGTTTACGCCAGTTGCGAAGCCACCTTATCAACATGCGTTTGCAGGATTGCCGCCCGTCTGGATTCCATAACCTCCCTGTGGCGTGGCAGAGGTGGTGCCCTGCCACGGCGGATTCGAAATATCAGTTGCCAAAACGCCTGTTCTTTTGGTAATTTGTACTCCGTTTTCTACACGTTCATGGGGCGGTAGCTCAGTTGGTAGAGCATTACGTTCGCAACGTAGGGGTCGGGAGTTCGAATCTCCTCCGCTCCACCATGACACAGGGCCGCCCGCATCGGGTGGCTTTTTCGTTTTCAGGAGAACTTATGGCACAGGCGGTTATCTTTCCAAAACTCGGGCAAACCATGGAAGAAGGGGCCATCGTGAAATGGCTTAAAAAAGAGGGCGACGCCGTGGCCAAGGGCGACATCCTCTTCGAGATCGAAACCGACAAGGCGAACCTTGAGGTCGAGAGTTTCTTCGAGGGCGTGCTGCTCAAGATTTATGTCCGCGAAAACATCACCGTGCCGGTCAACACCGTTGTCGCGTATGTCGGTGGCAAGGGCGAGGCCGTGCCACCGCAACCCCCGCCGCCCGCCGCCGCCGTTGCTGCGCCGGCTCCCGCGCCAACGCCGGTTGTTGCAAAACCCGAACCCGCGCCGGAACCTCAGGCCGCGCCCCGTGGCGTGGCAGAGGTCGTGCCACGCCACGAGGCGCCTTTGCCGGTTGCCACTGTTCGCAAATCGCCCGTCTCGCCGCGCGCGAAGGCGTTGGCGTTTGAGAAGGCAATCAACCCCGAATCCATCCGCGGAACCGGTCCGAACGGCCGCGTCACGTCCAAGGACGTCGAGGCGTATTTGGTTGAGAAAAAGTACGACGCAATCCGCATCACGCCCGCGGCCAAGCGCATGGCGCAGCAGGCAAAGATCGACATCCTCACGCTCACCGGCACGGGCGACAAGGGCCGCATCATGACCGACGACGTGGCACGCGCCAAGCGCTGCCACCCCGTGCCGCTTTCGCGCATGCGCCAGGTCATCGCGCGCCGCCTGGTCGAGAGCAAGCAGACGATTCCGCATTTTTACGTCACCGTCTCCGCGAACCTCACGGACCTCATGAAGTGGCGCGCGGAGCTCAAGGCGCGCGGCGTGAATTTCAGCGTGAACGACTTCATCCTGCAGGCGACCGTGCTGGCGCTGGAGGAGTTCCCGGTGATGAACAGCACGACCGACGGGCAGACTGTGTCGTGGCGCGGTGATGTCGTGCTCGGCGTCGCGGTCAGCATCGAGAACGGCCTCCTCGTGCCGGTGATCCGCAAGGCGCAGTTGCTCAGCCTCGCCGAGTTGCGCGACCAGGTGAAGCGCATCTCCGAACGCGCGCGCGCCGGCAAGCTCACGCCCGACGAAATGACGGGCAGCAGCTTCACCGTCAGCAACATGGGCATGCTCAACGTCGACGCCTTCACCGCGATCATCAACCCCGGCGAGGCCGGCATTCTCGCCGTCTCCAGCGCGCGCGAAATTCCGTGCGTCCACAACGGCGAGGTCCGCGTCCGCACGCAGATGTCCATGACGCTCTCCGCCGACCACCGCATCATCGACGGCGCCACCGCCGCCAAATTCATCAACGCCATCCGCGCGAAACTCGAAGACACCGCGCTCTGGCAAAGCCTGATCTAAATACACAGGTAACAAGCACCCATTGTTACTTGTTACCTGTTACTTGTTACTTGCTTATGTTTGACGCCCTCTCTCCCGAACTCGCGCCCGATCTTCGCCGCCGCCTGGCGCGCATCCAGCCGGGCATCAAGTCGCTCGACGTCGACGCGATCGTGTTGTGCACGCCCGTGAACCTTTTGTACACCAGCGGAAAAATTTTCTCAGGTTGCGCGTGGATTCCGCACAAGGGCGAACCGCATTTCTTCGTGCGCCGCCCGCAAGGACTCACCGGCACCAACGTCCACGCCATCCGCAACATCGAGGAAGTCCCCGCTGTTCTCGCCAAGGCCGGGCTGGCGGTCGGTCGCTGGGCGCTTGAAGGCGAGGAGCTCACCTGGAGTTTTTGGCCGCGCCTCTCGCGCCTTTCCGAAGCGCCCGCGGTCAACGGCTCCGGATTGCTCCGCCGCGCGCGCAGCATCAAAACCGCCTACGAAATTTCGCTCATGCGCGACGCCGGTTTGCGGCACGCCAAGATCATTGCCACATACCCGCGCCACTTCAAGCCCGGCATGACCGACCAGCAATTCGCCCTCGAATGCGAAGCCTCCATGCGCCGCGCCGGCAGTCTCGGCCTCTTCCGCATTCACGGCAACACCATGGAAATTTTCATGGGTTCCGTCCTTGCCGGCGACAACGCCGCCGCCGCCTCGCCCTACGACTTCGCGCTCGGCGGCGCCGGCCTCGATGACTCCATGCCCGTTGGCCAAAACAACACCAAGCTCCTGCCCGGCATGACCGTCCTCGTCGACATCGCCGCCAACTTCAACGGCTACCTCACCGACTGCTCGCGCACCTTTTCCATTGGCCCCGCGTCGAAGGAAGTCAAGCGCGCGCACCAGTGGGCGATCGACATCCAGGCCGCCGTCGTCGCCGCCGCCAAACCCGGCGTCTCCTGCGAATCGCTCTATCAACTTGCGCTCGACACCGCCGCCCAGGGCGGTTACGCCGACACCTTCATGGGCCTCGGACAAAAAGCCAAATTCATCGGCCACGGCACCGGCCTTTACATCAACGAATGGCCCGTCCTCGGCGCCCGTTCCGCCGCGTTCCTCGAACCCGGCAACGTCATCGCCATCGAACCCAAAATCATCCTCCCCGGCGTCGGCGCCGTCGGCGTCGAAGACACCTTTGCCGTCACCGAAACCGGCCTCGAAAACCTCACCCCTTGCGATCCGCAAATCGTGGAGTTGCAATAGGCAGTTTGGCAAAAACGACGGTGTAGCCCGTGGCGTGGCACAACCCTTGCCACGCCACAGGCGTCGTGTTAGACTCCTTTTATTTTTATCTTAAACGCAAGGAGCGCCCCATGAAAGTCATCGCCATCAACGGCAGCGCGCGCATCGAAGGCAACACTCACCAGGCCCTGCGCGTCATCACCGCCGAACTCGACGCCAACGGCATCGAGACCGCCTTCCTCCATCTCGGCGGCCAGGTCATTCGCGGTTGCACCGGTTGCGGCGCGTGCGCGACGCGCGGCGAATGCGTCTTCAACGATGACGCCTTCCGCGGCTGGCTCAAGGCCCTTCGCGCCGCCGACGGCATTCTCCTCGGAAGCCCCGTCTATTACGCCGCCGTCGCCGGCACGCTCAAAGCTTTCCTCGACCGCGCCTTCTTCCAGTCCGGCCCCGCCTTTCGCCACAAGGTTGGCGGCGCCGTCGCGGTCGCCCGGCGCTCCGGCGGCATGCCCACGGTCGAACAACTCAACAACTACTTCCTCATCTCTGAAATGATCATCGCGCCGTCGTTCTACTGGACCGTCGCCCACGGCCGCCAGCCCGGCGACATCCAGCAGGACGCCGAAGCCCTTTCCGTCCTCAAAAACCTCGGACGCAACATGGCCTGGCTTCTGCGCATGAAGAACCAAACGCACTCCACGCTCCCGCCGCCCGAACCCGTCAAACGCGACTGGACGAACTTCATCCGTTAAGCCAACATGTCCCCTCACCTCCAAGCCGGCCTCCGCGTCACCTGGCTCTCCGTCGTCATGAACCTCCTTCTCATGACGCTCAAAATCACCGTCGGCATCGTCGGCCAAAGCCAGGCCATGATCGCCGACGGCATCCACACCCTGTCCGACTTCGTCACCGATTTCGCCGTCCTCCTCGGCCTCCGCTTCGCCGCCCGTCCGCGCGATCACGACCACGCCTACGGCCACGGTAAGTACGCCGCCCTTGTTGCCGTCTTCATCGGCATCGTCCTCGCCGCCGTCGCCGTCCAGATCGGCGCCACCGCCATCCGCCTCATCCTCGGCGTCCTTCGCGGCGTTCCCCTCGCCGCCCCCAGCCCCCTCGCCTTCTGGGCCGCCCTCCTCTCCATCATCGTCAAAGAATGGCTCTATTGGGTCACCCTCCGCGTCGGACGCCGCACCGGCAGCGCCGCCATCATCGCCAACGCCTGGCATCACCGCTCCGACTCCTTCTCCTCCATCGGCACCGCCCTCGGCATCGGCGCCGCCGCCTTCCTCGGCCACGACTGGCGCATCCTCGACCCCATCGCCGCCCTTCTCGTCTGTGTCCTTCTTCTCAAGGCCGCCTGGACCATCGTCAGCGAGCAAATCGGCTCCCTCACCGACCAGGGCATGTCCGGCGAGGTCGAATACGAAATCCTCAACATGGCCCGCGTCACTCCCGGCGTCGCCTCCCCTCACAACCTCCGCACCCGCCAGGTCGGCGACACCGTCGTCATTGACCTCCACATCCGCGTCGATCCCCTCATGACCGTCCGCACCTCCCATGCCATTGCCACCTCCCTTGAAGACGCCCTCAGCGCCCGCTTCGGACGCGACACCATCGCCAACATCCACATCGAACCACTTCGAGAATTGCTAAATGCTGAATGCTAATTGCTGAATGATGAATGCTGAAAAATTTTTCCATTTTATCCTTCCCCTCCTCCACCTCCACCTTGAAACCCTTCGCCAAATGCTGAACGATTGACTCACATCCCACATCCAGTTTTCATCATTCATCATTTAGCATTCAGCAATTAGCAATTCCCCCATGCTCCCCCTCCTCATCATCGGCGCCGGCCCCTCCGGCCTCTTCGCCGCCGCCACCGCCGCCAGCCGCGGCGCCACCGTCCTCCTCCTCGAACGCCTCCCCGAACCCGGCCGCAAACTCCTCGTCACCGGCGGCGGACGTTGCAACCTCACCCACGACCTCTCCCCCGCCGACTTCATCCGCGCCTTCGCCCGCAACCACAAACCCACCGCCCGTTTCCTCGCCCCCGCCCTCCACCACCTCCCTCCCGCCGCCCTCCGCCAGTGGTTCGCCGACCGCCGCGTCCCCACCCTCGTCCAACCCGACCGTTGCGTCTTCCCCGTCTCACAAAACGCCCGCGACATCCTCGTGGCACTCCTCCACGCCTGCCACGAATCCCGCGTCCAAATCCGCACCAACACCCGCGTTGTCGCCCTCGATCCCGCCGCCCCCTCCGTCACCCTCGCCAACGGCGAAACCCTCCGTGGCAGCGCCCTCATCCTTGCCACCGGCGGCCTCTCCTATCCCACCCTCGGCGCCGATCCGCAGATCCTTTCCCTCCTCGCCAACCTCGGCCTCAACATCACGCCGCCAACCCCCGCCCTCGTCGGCCTCATGGCACCCCCCCCCGCCCTGCCACCAACCGCCCCCGCCTGGTCCTCCCTAGCCGGCCTCACACTCGACAACGCAAGCATCGCGTGGCAAAGCTCACCCTCTGCCACCATCACCGGCCCCCTCCTCTTTACCCACCGCGGCCTCAGCGGCCCTCCCATCCTCGAAACCTCCCGCGACCTTCCCCTGCAACATCCCAAAACCCTCCTCCTCTCCACCCGCGCCGACCGCACTGCCGCCGACTGGCAAAACCTTTTCACCTCGTGGCACGCCTCCCGCGGTGCCACCAAACTCCACAACCTCCTCTCCGGCCAAATCCCCCGTCCCTGGGCCGAATACCTTTGCGCCGCTACTCACCTCCTCGACACCGCCGCCGCCCAGGCCTCCCGTGGCAACCTCCAATTCCTTGCCACCGCCCTCTCCGCCTTTCCCTTCTCCGTCGCCGACACCGAAGGCTGGGATCGCGCCATCATCACCCGCGGCGGACTCGCCCTCTCCGAACTCGACCCCCACACCTTGCAATGCCGCCGCTTCCCAAAACTCCATGGCATCGGCGAAGCCCTCGACCTCGACGGTCCCTGCGGCGGCTTCAACCTCACCTGGGCCTTTTCCAGTGCCTCCCTCTGCGCCACCGCCCTCACCCCGTAAACACACCTCCAACGCGAAACACTCCCTTGTGGCGTGGCAGAACTCCTGCCACGCCACAACTGTTTTTCCTTCCTGCTCCCCGCCAACATCGCAAGTATGGAGTGCGGCGATTTATCGCCGCTTTTCGCTGAGCCGGAACACTTGCTTCACTTTCATGTAGCGTAGACGGGACAACACACGTTCAAACCGGCGATAAATCGCCACACTCCATAACGACCACGACCGTCCTACCCCACCTGACTTAATTCCAAAAACTTTGCGTCCTTCGCGCTTTCGCGTCGATGGGAAACGGCCGTTTTGTTTCGACCGTCGTTGAGCCGTTTGGATGCCGGGTGGATGTAAACCTTAAAACTTCCCCTTTGCCGAGGAGGTCCGCCCGACCCGGAACCGCCGCCCCAACACGCCTCAGGCCCTGCGCCAAAAGCCA
>JAVBOU010000132.1:0-16266 GCA_031550185.1 Kiritimatiellia bacterium
CCGCCGTCCGTCAACCGAAATTTTTCCCTCACACTCGCCTCACCGGCGCCTCGCGTGAACCTGCTCGCGCAGACCGCTTGGGGTGAAAGAGCCGCATACAATATCACACCCGCACGCACCACGTCAACATCTTTCAAAAAAGTTTTTTCAACACATGAACCACCCCGCGGAAAGGCGAAAAAGGCGGGGCCGTTTGTTTACATGCGCAAACGTTAGCGCTGCCGCGCCCTTCGCCGCAGTTGCCACGCCATGCCGGCCAGCGCGGCGAGGCTGGTGGCCAGCATCACGCCGAGAAAAACGTTGAGCGAAAAATGGATTCGCGCGTCAGCCCACGCCCAAAATGTTCGCGGCAGCCACGGACGAAAAAACGCCCAGCCCGGCAGCACGTACAGCAGCGCGCAACACGCCAGCGACGCGGGCACCGTGTACCACATAAAACCAAATCGCCGGCACGCGGTTTCGTGCGTCGTGAACATCATCAAGCCGCTGCGGATCACATTCAGCAGACACATCACCCACACATAATTTGCGTACGCCGCGTAGGGCTTCCACGGCCAGTCGCCCGGCAGGTTGAACACCAGCGGCGCCACGAAGGCCGTCATCGCCGTCACCATCCCGCCCACCGTGAAATTGAACGCCAGCGACTGCCACATCAATCCCTCCGTCCGTTCGCCGCGTTCAAATTTGTCCGAGATCAGCACCCAGAGAAACGGCGTGACCGCGCCGATGAAATACGTCGGAATCGCACCGAACATCGTCACAAAAAAATATCCCGCCGACACCTCCTCCGGCAACCGCTGGCGCACCGCCATGCCCTCCACCGTCATTTGCAGCCGCCCCGCCACCGTGATCAGCACCAGCGGCAACGCGTACCACATCATCTCCCGCCAATGCACGCGGTACGATTCGCGCCGTTCCATCTTGCGCAACGTCAGCCACACCGCACCGCCCGCGATCATCAGTCCCGCCACGCCCATTCCGAACTGCGCCAGCAAATAGCCCAGCCCGCCCAGCAGCGGCAGACACGCCAGCATCCCCGCCAGCCGCACATACGGCAACGCACATCCCGCGACCAGCGTTGAGCGGAACAACTTGAACGCCTGTTGTGCCGCCGCCAGCACCGGCGCGATCACTGTCACCATCGCAAACCCCGCCACCGGCCACAGCATCCGTCGATCCGCCAGCTTCAACCGCAGCAACACCGCGTCGCCCGTCCAAAAAATAAACACCACCATCAACAGCGTGTAAATCCCCGTCGCCAGCATGACGTCGCGCAACAGCGTCCGCGCCTTCCCGCCCTCCCCGCGCGACGCGAACACATTCAAAAATTTCGGCGCCGGCAACAGCAGCACGCTCAGCGGCAGCGCGTACACCGACGAAAAATTCATCACCGGCAGCAACGCCCCCAACTCCTGCGGCGAGACAAACCGCGGCACCAGCCACAGCCCGATCGCCATGTTCACCACGTCCCCCATCCGGCTGACGGCAAACATCAGCGCCGCATACCACCACAGCGGTCCCAGGTGCTCCCTAAGCGTACGAAAATTCATTCCTTCATCTTATCAGCAACGCCCTTCGCGCCGCCACTTCTCTTTTTGAGAATTTCCAACGGTTGTCGTCTATTATGGAGTGCGGCGATTTATCGCCGCTTTCTGTGATAGTATTTCTGACCGACATTGGCACATTTCAAGGTGGCGCGCGACCGCCGGGCGCACCGGGCGTTGGATAGACGTTTGTTTTTTGTCGCTTGCGTTGCGGATACAAGTTTGTCGTAAACCCGGCGCGCCGGCGGTCGCGCCCCACCCATATCGTGTTTTTTTACAACATTGGTCTACTTTTTTACATCATCCCACGTGAGGTGGAAGCGGAGGAGATATTTGCGCAGGCGGTCAGTGTCGTTGGCGGTTTTCTTGAGGCGGCGCGTGGCGGAAAAAAGTTTGCGGCCAGCGTCAGAAAGAGAAGAGGACGTTTGCGCGATGCGGAGAACTTCGGCGAGTTGCGCGAGGTCAAAGCGATCAAAGCGTTTCACGTAGTCGACACCGAGAAGTTCGGCGAAACGCGCCTCGTCATCATCCGCGGGTTCGGAGGTGTGACGCGCGAGCTCGTCGTCGACCGTGGCGGCATCGATGCGACCGTCGGGCGCGAGCGTGGCCATGCGCGTCATCATGGCGTTCAGCTCGCGGAAGTTGCCGCGCCACGGCGTGTCGGGCGAAAGGGCGTGGCGAAGAAGTCGCGCGCGCGCCTCCTTGTTGAGCGAGACGCGCTGGCCGGTCTTGCGCGAAAATTTGTCGAGCTCGTAATCGAGGTTGGGCTCGATGTCCTCGCGGCGGTCGGCGAGGCCGGGCAACTGGAAGTGCCAGAGGTTGACGCGCGCCAGAAGATCGTCGCGAAAACGCCCTTCGCGCACGGCAGCGGCAAGGTCTTTGTTCGTGCCGCAAATGAGCTGGAAGCTGCTGCGTTCCTCGCGGTCGGAACCCACGGGAAAAAATGTTTTTTCCTCAATGGCGCGCAGGAGCATGGCCTGTTCGTCGAGACCAAGCTCGCCAATTTCATCGAGGAAAAGAATGCCGTTGTCCGCGGTTTTGAGCAGGCCGGGACGTGCGGCGGTCGCGCCGGTGAAGGCGCCTTTGGTGTGGCCGAAGAGCGTGGCCATGGCCATGTCGCCGCGCAGCGTGGCGCAGTTGACTTCGACAAAGGCGCCGGTCATGAGGCGGTTGAGTTTTTTGAGTTCGTAGATGCGGCGGGCGAGCTGCGACTTGCCCGCGCCGGTCGGGCCGGTGAGCAGAAGCGGCTCGGTGGAGCGGAGCATGACGCGCTCGATGGTTTCGATGAGCGCGTTGAAACGACGGTTGCGCGTGGCAATGCCGGACTTCAAAAAGTCGAGGTCGTTCTGACGCTCGATGGCAAAACGCTTGGCGAGCAAATCGTATTTGGAGAGATCGAGGTTGATCAGCGCGTAACTCCCCGCGGCGGTGTTGGCGCGCGAAGGCATGGTCTGGATGAGCTCGCCGGGAAGGTGGCGCGATTCGTTCAAAAGGAAGAGGCAGATTTGCGCGACATGCGTGCCGGTGGTGATGTGGATGAAATAGCGATGCTCGTCGGGGCGGAAGTCGAGCCGCCGGCTCAGATCATACAGCGCGGCATAGACTTCCACGAAGTCCCACGCGTCCTTAAAGTTGATGATTTCCGGAATGAGTTTTGTACCGGGTGACACCGCCACAATGTCGTCCATGACCTCGCGCGCGAGCGCGGCGTGCGCCGTGCTGTGGATGAGGTAATACTCGTCAAAGACGATGTCCTCCTGCATGGCGAGCGCGACAGACGGCCGCCAGACTTCCCAGCGACGCTTGCCGCGACCATGCCGGTCGAGCGTGGAACCCAAAAATGAGAGCAAAATGTTCATGCGACACTCTTCTAGTTGATTAGAAAAATTTCTACAATCATAACACACGCGGTTTCAGGCCGCAAGCGCGTGAAAATCCGCAATTTAGTCCATAAAACGCACGTTTTTACAGGGCATTTCGCTGTTGGCACGGTGTTTGCGATAGACATGCCACTCAGACGACACCTTGCCGGGTGCGCGAGGCCGGAACCAGGAACCGGTAGCCACCCGGCTTCAACACGCGACAAGCCGAATGCTTGCGTCAACAACGGCAACACCATAAAATGAAATTCTTTTGGAGTGCATCATGAACATGCTTGAAATCGACGGTTCTCAGGGCGAGGGCGGCGGGCAGATTTTTCGGACCGCGCTGTCGTGCGGCGCCATGTCGGGCCAGCCGGTGCGCATTACGCGCATCCGCGCAAACCGCGACAAGCCGGGATTGAAGCGTCAGCATCTGACCGGCGCGCGGGCTGTGGCGGAGATTTGCGGCGGAAAACTTTCCGGCGACGAACTGCATTCGTCCGAGTTGATTTTGGAGCCGGGCGAGATTCGCGGCGGCGACTATCATTTTGCCGTGGGTTCCGCGGGCAGCGTGGTGCTGGTCGCGCAAACCGTCATTCCGGTCTTGTTCAAGGCGGCCACGCCGTCGACCGTTGTGATCGAGGGTGGAACGCATGTGCAAGGCGCGCCGGTCTTTGAATTTTTCAACGACGTTTACCTGCCGCAAATTCGCAAAATGGGGTGCGACGTCACGGCGACGCTGGAGCGCTGCGGATTTTTCCCTGCGGGCGGCGGACGCATTCGTTTGGACATCACGCCGCTTCGCGACGCGAAACCTTACGCGATGCTTGACGCCGGCGCATTGAAAGGTGTGGAGGTCGTGGCGATTTTCTCAGGCATTGGCGCCGCGATTGCCAAGGCGGAAGTCGAGATTATTGCCAGCCATTTGGAGGCGCTGAATCCAGTGACCAAGATCCGCGAAGTGAACGCCGCGTGCGCAGGAAATGCCGTGTATGCGCGCTTTGATTACGAGCACATCACGGAAGTTTTCAGCGCCATCGGCAGCCTTCATGTCTCCCGCAAAGAGGTTGCAAAAAGCGTTGTGAAGCGCGTCCGGGACTATCAAAAAGCCGACCAGTTGCTGCTGCCGATGTTGCGTCTTGGCGACTACGGAACGTTCGCCACGTGTCCGTGGAGTTTGCACGCGACCACCAACCTGAAGGTAATCTCAAAATTTCCCAATCACTTTTCCTTTGAAACACGCGTTGCCGGCAATGGCATAACCTGCGTCGCATCATCTTAACGAGACCCAACATGAAATGGATTAAGAACGAACCCAGTCAACGCATCCCGATTTTTTCGTGGTGCCAAAACCTTGAGCAATCCGCCATGCAGCAGGCGCAAAACCTGGCGTCGCATCCGGTGATTCATCACCACGTGGCACTGATGCCGGACTGCCACACCGGCATGGGCATGCCGATCGGCGGCGTGATCGCGGTGAAGGACGCGGTGATTCCCAACGCCGTGGGCGTGGACATCGGCTGCGGCATGGTCGCGGTGCAACCCGACATTCCCGCCGAACATTTCGCGGAGATGTCGTTGCGCCGCGAATTGCTCAAGACGCTCAAGCAGCGCATTCCCGTTGGTGAAGGCCATTCGCACGCGACCGAGCAGGCGTGGGATGGCTTCGAGAACCGCCCGGTCACGGAAGGCGGACGCGACTGGCCGAGCCGCCTCGACCGCATGAACCTCGGCACGCTCGGCGGCGGCAACCACTTCATCGAACTGCAAAAATCCGACGACGGTTTCATCTGGCTCATGCTCCACTCCGGCAGCCGCAACCTCGGCCACCGCATCGAGACGCACTACCATCGCATCGCGCAAAAGCTCAACGCCAAATACCACGCGCCGCTTCCCGACACCGAGCTGGCCTTCCTGCCGATCGACAGCGAGGACGGTTGGAATTACTACGCCGACATGCAGTTTGCGCTCGCCTACGCCCTTGAAAACCGCCGCCGCATGATGGCCGTTTTCAAGGAGGTCGTCCTCGGCTTCGCGCCCGGCGCCGCCTTCCTCCAGGAGGTCAACATCCACCACAACTACGCCGCGAAAGAGGAACACTTTGGGCAGACGTTTTACGTCCACCGCAAAGGCGCGACCAGCGCGCGGCGCGACGAAACCGGCATCATTCCCGGCTCCATGGGCACCGCGAGTTACATCGTGCGCGGGCTTGGCAACCCCGACTCCTTCACGTCCTGCTCGCACGGCGCGGGCCGCGTCATGAGCCGCACCGCCGCCTGCCAAAACCTCACCGCGGCGGAGTGCGACCAGGCGCTCGCCGGCGTCGTTTACGACCGCTGGAAACCGTACCAGGCGAAGTACCGCAAAAGCAAGGGACTGCTCGATCTTTCCGAGGCGCCGCAAGCCTACAAGCCCATCGACGACGTGATCGACGCCGAACGCGATCTCATCGAGCCGCTCGTCCGTCTCATGCCGCTCGCGGTGTTAAAGGGATAATCGCGCGCGTGGCAGAGGTCATGCTCTGCCACGGCGCGCGGGTTGCAAAAAACGCTTTTCCAACACGCGGGGATCATGCCATACTAAACGGCATGTCACACGTTCTTTTTTCGCCTGGAAGCGACGCGCTCGTCATGGTCGAGACGCCCGTTGCGGTCACTCGCGCGGTGCTGATGATTCCGCCGCTTTTCGAGGAACGCAAGGCCACGCTGCACCTGCTCGCCACGCTTGGCCGCGAACTCGCGCGCGACGGCGCAATGGTCGCGCGGTGCGACGTCAGCGGCACCGGTCACGCGCCCGGCGACATTGAGAACCTCTTGCCCGACGCGTGGCAGGCCGGGCTTCGTGCCACGATCGACGCGCTGCGTGGCAAGGCTCCGGGCGTGCCACTGTATCTGCTCGGCGTGCGCATCGGCGCCGCGTGGGCCGCGCAACTCGCGCGCGAAATTCCCGACATTGCGGGCGTGATCCTCGTCGCGCCTGTGACCGGCGCGCGCCTGCTCAAGCAACTCGCGCAACGCAGCGCGGTCAACCAAATGATCACCCACGGACGCACATTGCTTCCGCCGGGAAAAGTGGCGGAAGCCATTGCCGCGGACCGCACGATTGACTTCGACGGGTATGCGATTTCGCCCGCGCTGTATCGCGCGCTGGAAACGCAAACGCTTGAACCGTGCGCGTGTCACAGCCTGCTCATTGCCACGCAAAATGACGCGTCGAATTTTGCCGCCACGGAAACGATCACGCTATCGCTGCCTGCGTTTTGGAACACGGTTGGCTACGTGGATCCCGCGCCCATCATCGCGCCGGTTTGCGAATGGCTCAAACGTCAGCCCGCGGCCGCAACGGCGTGTTCGCCGTGCTTCATTTCTTGCGCGCAACACCTTGCGCTTGCCTCGACGCTCGGCGTGTTGCACGGATTTTGTTACGCACCGGACGCGACGCCAAAGTCAAAAGTTTTGTTTCTTCACGGCTGGTCTGGTGACAGCACGGGGCCGCATCGCATGTTTGTGAAACTCGCGCGGCGGCTCGTGGCAGAGGGTCACCTCTGCCACACCATCGATTTTGGCGGACGCGGTGACAGCGAGGGCGAACACCGCGCCGCCTCGATCGTCACGATGACGGACGACGCGCGCGTTGCGTTTCAACATTTGCAAACCTTCGCGCCCGACGCGCCGACGGTGATCGTGGCGATTTGCTCCGGCTCCAAGGTCGCGCTTTCGCTCGCCACGGAGGGCGTGGACGCGCACCTTGCGCTCTACTCCGCGGAGCCGCTCGGAACGCTGCGCAATGGCCGCGCCGTGGCGTGGCGCAAGCTCTGCCACGCCACAAAGAGTTATGCGAACAAATTGCTTCAGCCGCAAACGTGGAAAAAGATTTTCACCGGAAAGGTTCAGGCCGGCGGCGTGCGTTCGGCGCTGGTGTCGGCGGAGAAACCGTCGGACGCGGAGATTCACCGCGAGACTGCGGCGTTGAAAAAGTTGCGCGCGTTCACGGGCCGCATTCTCTTTTTGTTTGCGGCGCGCGATCCGGAGGCCGCGTTGTCCTCCGCCGCGTATTCGGAGTTTTGCCGCGCGAACAAGATCCCTTTTGATTTGCACACGCTCGCCAACACGGGCCACAGTTTTTACAACCTCGACGCCGAGGCGGAGGTGATCAATCGCACGGTGAAATTTGTCGCGCGCGTTACGGAAACAGCACGCACACCGGCGCGTTGATGTCGAGGCTGGCGTGCGGTGTCAACGCGCCATCCTTTGCCACGCGGAAGAGGGCGATGTTGTTGCTGTGCTGGTTGGCCACGAGCATCCACGGAAAGCCGGGCATCAGTGCGAAATGGCGCGGCCACTTGCCGCCGCACGGCGTGCAGTCCAGGAGCGTCAGGCGTCCGGTTTTGCGGTCGCGCTGAAAACGTGCGATGGAATCATGCCCGCGGTTTGAGGTGTACACCATGTCGTTTCTCACCACGATTTCCGCGGCGCTGCTGCGTCCGTCGAAATCCGGCGGCAGTGTGCTGACTTCCTCGACAAAGGTGAACAGACCTTTTTTGAGGTCATAGTCATAAACGCAAATGGTGTTGGAGAGCTCGTTCAGCACGTACAGGTTGTTCAGACATGGCGACACGGAGAGATGCCGCGGTCCGCGTCCTGGCGGCAGATCAATCCACGGTGCGATGCTGTGCGGCACGATGCGGCGTGACGACTGTTCCCCAACTGGCTCGTACACATACACACGGTCTGCGCCAAGATCGGTCACCAACATGAAAGCGGAAAAAGGCGTGAAAGTAACCTGGTGTGCGCGGGGTTGCTGCTGGCTGTTTGTCACCTTGCTGGCATGAGTATTTTGCATCAAGGAGGTTTGTTCGCCAATACGTCCGTCGTTTTCACATTGCCACATGAGCACGCTTCCATCGCCATAGTCGGCAACGGCCAGAGTGTTCCCTGCGCCGGTTGCCACATGACACGGACCGGCGCCTGTTTTCGCCTCGTTGAGCAGCGTGAACGTGCCGTCTTCGTCGGCGCTGTAAGCCACAATTTTGTTTGCGGATTCGCTCACCGCATAGAGGCGATCCCCTGTCCAATTCGATGCCAAAAAAGAGGGATTTTCCATTTCTGCCACAAGCTCCAGCGCGCTGGCAAATCCCGTGTTTTTGTCCATGCGAATCCGGTAAATGCCTTTGCTGTCGCTGTTTCCCGTGTAGGTTCCGATGTATGCGATTTGTTCGTCCTTGTGTGTCCAAAAACTCCTCACATCGCGTTGTTTGGGGTCTTCCTGCCAAACACCAAGTCCGAACACATGCATTTTGTTTACAAAGACAGTGCGGTTCACGTGTGATACGATGCTCCGTCCGTTCAGGTCAAAATGAAGCGCTGAACGGGCGTTCGAGTAAATCTGGTATTCAGTGTCATCGGGGTGTCTCCAGAAGACAACTTTTCCCGTCGCATCGGTGCGCTGTGTGGTGGGAAAATCAAAAGGCGAAAACGCGGCTTTCAGTGGATTGGCGCTCACGGCCAACAAACTAATGAAGCGACATTGATCCACGCGCACGTCGGCCATCGGTTCGCCGGTGTCGTTGTTGCGAACGGTCAGCGTGACCACCTGCGCGGCAAATTGCGTGGCAAACGCGGTAACAATCAAAGTCAGCCACATGTTGCATCTCCTTTTGGTATGAGCGGCTTGCGATGCCGACGTGTTGTAGCGGCGCTGCTACGCTGCGCCTCTTCCGTCATCAGCCAATGTCCGCAATCACGCAATAGGCGCCGTTACAATTGTGGCGTGGCAGGACTCCTGCCACGCCACGAAAACATTGCGGATTTTGGTTAGCTGCCAAGGTTGTAAAGGACGCCGGCCACGACGGCGGAGCCGATGACGCCGGCGACGTTCGGGCCCATGGCGTGCATGAGGAGGAAGTTGCCGGGATCGGATTCGAGGCCGACTTTGTTGGAGACGCGCGCGGCCATGGGCACGGCGGAGACGCCGGCGGAACCGATGAGGGGATTGATCGGCTCCTTGGAGAAGAAGTTCATGAGACGGCCCATGATGCAGCCGCCGGCGGTGCCGAAGGCGAAGGCGATGAGGCCGAGGACGAGGATGCCGAGGGTTTCAAGGGTGAGGAATTTTTCGGCGGCGAGCTTGGAGCCGACGGAAAGGCCGAGGAGGATGGTGACGATGTTGATGAGGGGATTGGCCATGGTGTCGGAGAGGCGGGTGGTGACGCCACATTCCTTGGCCAGGTTGCCGAGCATCAGGGCGCCGACGAGCGGAACGGCGCTGGGGAGGAGAAGCGCGCACATGATGACGATCAGAATGGGGAAGACGACCTTTTCGAGCTTGGACACGTGGCGGAGCTGCTTCATTTTGATCATGCGATCCTGCTTGGGAACGAGCATGCGCATGATGGGCGGCTGGATGATCGGCACGAGAGCCATATAGCTGTAGGCGGCGACGGCGATGGCGCCCAGAAGGTCGGGTGCGAGTTTGGTGGTGAGCCAGATGGCGGTGGGGCCGTCGGCGCCGCCGATGATGCCGATGGAGGAAGCCTCCCGGAGGCCGAAGTTGATGCCGGGGATGTAAACGGAGAGGACGAGCGCGCCGATGAGCGCAACGAAGATGCCGAACTGGGCGGCGGCGCCAAGAAGCGCGGTGCGGGGATTGGCGATGAGCGGCCCGAAGTCGGTCATGGCGCCGACACCCATGAAGATGAGGATGGGGAAGAGGCCGGTGGAAACACCCATCTCAAAGGTGTAATGGAGGAATCCGCCGGGTTCGACCATTTTGCCGGCGGTGTCGAGCACGGGACCTGCGGTGATGCCGGCGTTGGGGACGTTGGCCAGGAGGCCGCCGAAGCCGATGGGCAGGAGCAGAAGGGGCTCGAAATCCTTGAAGATGGCGAGGTAGATGAGACCCAGGCAGACGAGAATCATGACAGCCTGGCCAAGTCCGTACGGCAGGGCGAGTGAAACTTCGCGCTTGGCCAACGGCTCAACCGGCCCGCGTTCGGCAGGCTTCTCTTTGGCCATGAAACCGGCGAGTCCGGTTTCGTTCCAAAGGCCTTTGAATTTGTCGAAGAATTCGCCAAGTGTGACGTTTGCGGCGGCGGGCTTTTCAGCGGTGCTGTCGGCGACGATTTCCGTGCTGGGGGATTCGCCGGCAGGCGTGGCGTCGACGCCCGCGCGGGCGGAGAAAACGGCAAACGCGCTGAACGCCAGGAGGGAGAGGAAGAGGTGTTTCATGAAGGAGGACGAAATAGGAAGTGGAGGTCAGGGTGGAACCGGCGGAAGGCCGGCGACCCGGCCTTCCGCGCGCGCTCCGCATTATGCGATGACGGCCAGGACGTCGCCGGTGTTGATCTTTCCGCCGGGCGCGACATTGATGGCCTGAACCGTGCCGTTGGCCGGGGCCTTGATGGGCATTTCCATTTTCATGGCTTCCATGACGAGGATTTCGTCGCCGGCCTGGACGGTGTCGCCGACGCTGGCGGTGACGCGCAGGATGAGGCCGGGAACCGGAGCCTTGATTTCGGCGCCAGCGCCACTCGCGGGAGCCGCAGGTGCGGCGGCGGGTGCGGCGGATTTCTGCTCGATGCCGTCTTTGACGGAGATGGCGTATTCCTTGCCGTTGACAAAGGCTTTGCCGTCCTTGAGCTCAACGCCAAACGCTTTGCCGTTGACGGTGACCGTGCAGGCGCCGCCGGAAGACGCCGCGGTCGCGGGAGCGGCGGGCTTGTCGTTCTTGCGGACGTTGACGGTGGCCTTGCCTTGAAGGTAAAGAAGGCCCTTGTCAGCGCAGGAGGCGATGATGAAGAGGTTCTCGTCGGTGACCGGGAGCTTGTTGTCCTCGAGGGTCTTCTTAAAGGTGGCGACGGCTTTCGAGGGATCGGCGTCGTTGATCTCAAGCACCTTTTTGGTGGTGGGTTCGAGCTTGAGCTGCTCGGCGGCGATCTTGACGATTTCAGCGTCGGGCGCGACCGGCGTCTTGCCGAAGTAGCCGAGCACCATCTTGCCGTAGCCGGGCGCGATTTTCTTCCACGGGCCGTGCAGGACGTTGTTGAACGCCTGCTGGAAGTAGAACTGCGAAACCGGCGTGACCGATGTGCCGAACCCGCCGCGCTGGACGACTTCGCTCATCGCCGCGATCATCTCGCCGTAGCGGTTCATCAGGCCGTTGTCGCGCAACATCTGCGTGTTGGCCGTGAGCGCGCCGCCGGGCATCGGGCTCCAGGGAATCATCGGTTCGACAGCCATTGCCTCCGGCGGCAGGAAGTAATCCTTCATGCACTCGCGGAAGATTTGCTCGGCCTCGCGCACCTTGTCGATGTTGACGTTGAGCTCGTAATCCGTGCCGCGCAGCGCGTGCCACATGACGATCACGTCGGGCGAGCAGGTGCCGCCGGAAACCGGCGCGAGTGAGAGGTCGATCGCGTCCGCGCCCGCCTCGAGCGCGCCTTTGTACGCGAGCACGCAGCAACCCGCGGTCTCGTGCGAGTGGAACTGAATGTGCGTGTTCGCCGGCAGCATTTTGCGCGCGCGCTTGATCGTCTCGTAAACCACCTGCGGCGTTGTCGTGCCCGACGCGTCCTTGAAGCACACCGAGTCATACGGGATGCCCGCGTCGAGAATGCCGCGCAGCGTCTTCTCATAAAAATCAGGATCGTGCGCGCCCGTGCATCCCGGGGGCAGCGCCATCATCGTCACCACGACCTGGTGCTTCAAGCCCGCCTCGACGATGCACTTGCCCGAATGGATCAGGTTGTTCACGTCGTTCAGTGCGTCGAAGTTGCGGATCGTCGAGATGCCGTACTTCTTAAAGAGCTGCGCGTGGAGCTTGATCACGTCCGACGACGCGGAATCGAGCGCCACAATGTTCACACCACGCGAGAGGGTCTGCAAATTCGCGTCCTTCCCGCACACGTCGCGGAAGCGCTGCATCCATTTGTACGGGTCGCTGTTCATGTAGAACACCGGCGCCTGGAACATCGCGCCGCCGCCCACCTCCAGGTAGTTGATGCCCGCCGCGCTGGCCGCCTCGACCGCGGGGAAAAAATCGTCCGCCAACACGCGCGTGCCATAGACGGATTGAAACCCGTCGCGAAACGCCGTGCACATAAACTTGATATTTTTCTTGGCCATTTTGAAGAACTCCTGGGTGTGTGAAAAAGTGAAACAACAAAAACTCAACGCCGGCTTGCCATGGCGACCGCCACCGCGATCAACGCGTCATCCCCCTGCACTGCGGGCACGCGCTTCGGCGCCGCCGTCACCGGATCCGGCAGAAAATGATCGAGCAACGTGATCGGCTTGCGCATGATCGTCATGATCCAGACCATTAAAATCAGGAACAGGTACACAATGGTCATGCCAATGACCAGCAGCAACAGTCCTTCTCCAATGAGTGAGTTATTCATGGCGTTCTCCGGGGGTTGGGGTGGAAAAAAAGTTGCCGCATTATTATACCGCGATCGGCAAGCCGTGTACAGGGAATAATTTTTAGACCCCAATCCCGCGAACCATCTCGGCAATCGCCGAAAGCCCGCAGTGTTCGGCCGCGGTGGAAAGACGGTGAGCGGCCGGGCGGAGATGACGCTGAAAATCGGCGTGCCCCGCCGCGGTGAGGCGGCCATACGCGCCCATCGCCTGCGTCAGGCGTTGCACCGCACCCCAATGAAAATCAGCGAGCAGGCGGTCGCGAATCGAAGGTTCGCCACGCGCCGCGTAATGACGCAGAAGCGCGTCGCGGTCGTCGAGCTCAATGTACGGATCGCACAAGAACGACGCGAGATCATAGACCACCGCGCCGCGGCGCATGCCCTGAAAGTCGATGAAGTGCCAGCGGTTGTTGTGGAGGTAAAGATTCGTCGATTGCAAATCGCGATGCACCACGGTTTGTGGACTCGCGAGCAGGCGTTCGGTCACGCGCGCGTATTCGTCGCGAACGCGTGGCACGAAGCCGGGCCTGCCACGGTTCACGAGCAGATGCTCCTCAAACAAACGCTGCTCCCACGCGTACAGTGCTTCGTCAAACAGCGGTTCGAGTTCAATGCCGCGCACCGCGTCGGCGGCGCATTGATGAAAGTTAAAAATTTCCGCCAGCGCGTCCTCAAAAGATTGGCGCGAGTGGCGGTGTTGCAACGACACATCGCCGAGATCCTCCAGCACAAGCAACCCGCCATTGTCCGCGCGCCGCGTCTCATGCAACACGCGCGGCACCGGAACGCCGGCAACGAGCAACGCGCGCGCAAGCGCGGCATAACGCCGGTTCTCCGCGCGCTCACCCGTGTAGTCAATGACAATCGCCGACTCCTCCGCATGGGCGACGCGCCAGAAGTTGCGGTTCGAACCGCGCGCGCCAAGATGCGCCACTGCGGCGGAAGTCCAGCCAAGCGCGTGGCAGGCCTCGCGCGGCGCCACGTCCTCCTGCGCGTTGATTTCCGCAACGACGCATTTCTCGCCGCCGCAATTCCAAGACGCCGCGACAATGGCGTTGCGGAGCGGACGCGCGGGAATCGAAGGCGTCAGAAAAACGCTCTTGTGGCAGAGCTTGACCTCTGCCACGCCGGGTATTGGGCTGCAGACAAAGGCGTCGGGCGAATCGGGATGCGCGTCGAAAGCGGCGTTGTAAAAATCACCGCCAGTTTGCAAATGCCAGGCGCGATGCTTGGTGTCGGCATGGACCTGCAGGTAGGCGTCGGGCGAACCGATGTCAGCCCAAAACGAATCGCCAATGTGCGCGGCAAAAACCGGCAGGCCGTTGCGGTTCGCGGCCTCGTAGGCGTCGATGAGGGAGAAGTTTTTTTTGTCCGCCGGAAGAAAGCGGAAGATGTCGGGCGAGACGATTTGAACGCCGGCAAACGTGGCCGTACCGGGGCCGCGCGGCGTGGCAGAGCGGTAGGTCGTGACACGGCCGGATGCGTCGTTTTCGACCGTGCGCGGGCCGCAATGACCGTAGAGCCAGGCGCTCGCGATGCAGCGATGCGTGTTGAACTGATGCAAAATATGGTCGGGCTTGAGCGCAAAGGCGACGTCCGCGTTGACGATCCAAAAAGGTTCGTCGTTAAAAAATGGTTGCAACGGTTTCAGCGCGCCGCCGGTGCCGAGAATCTCCGGTTCGTGCGACGTGGTGATCCGCGCGTTGCCGCGCCATTGCGCGAGAAAACCGGCGATGGCGTCGGGTCGCCAATGTGTGTTGATCACGATGTCCGTGACGCCCCATGCTTCGAGGTTGCGCAACGTGTGCGCGAGGAGCGGCGTGCCCCAAACAGGGAGAAGAGGCTTGGGCGTGCGCCACGTCAGCGGACGCAATCGCGTGCCGAGTCCGGCGGCCAGAACAAGGGCTTTTTGTGGGATAACCATGCCATAGAATACACGATTTTGGGCGGGGTGGGGCGGGGAGTGAAGTGAGAAGGGAGGGGGAGTGGAGAAGTTGAAGACACAATACGGAGCAAGGAAGTCCTAACACGAAAAGGAAAGAGAAAAGGAAAATGGATTGGGTTCAATAGATGAGTTGGGATATAGCGGTTATCGTCTATTATGGAGTGCGGCGATTCATCGCCGCTTTTCCGTTAGCTCTTTATTTTCGGTGAACATGTCGATGGCACCGGTTTGAGCGCGTGTTGTGTCACCCACGCGATACAAAAGCGCAAACAGATGCTCCGCCTCAGCGAAAAGCGGTGATAAATCGCCGCACTCCATACTTGCGATGCTGGCGGTGAATGAGTAAATCTTCGGTATGCGGAGGCGTGTGCTGCGCGTCGTCTGTCTTACCTTGCACCACGCAGACAACGCGATTTGGCACAAAAAAAGAGGCTCGTATCACATGGACTCGCTGTTGCAAAGCATGAATTAAAACGAAAAATAAAGAATATCTGTTAAGGAAAACGATCGTTTTCTTTAGACCATTTTTTGATCGACCTGACGCACCGTAAAATGAAGTTTCAATATACATCATTTACAGGCTGACGTCAACCTGATGTGTTGAAAAACGTAAAAACGTTGGTTTTTGCATGATTTTTACGGGCGTATACAAACGGGAATTCTGTGAGTTCACGATGGGCAAAAATGGTCTAAAGAAAACGATCGTTTTCTTTAGACAAT
Source organism: Kiritimatiellia bacterium (assembly GCA_031550185.1). Classification (GTDB taxonomy): domain Bacteria; phylum Verrucomicrobiota; class Kiritimatiellia; order RFP12; family JAVBOU01; genus JAVBOU01. The sequence continues at coordinate 15,490 of JAVBOU010000132.1, forward strand.
ACAAAGTAATTTTTTTGAATCTGCCTGATCTCTGTTAAATGCGTGCCGCGATGGCGCACAGCGTGGACGACTCAGCCCGTGGTCTTTCACGCATGAAGGAACGGGCGACAAAAGACACAAAATGGGAATGGCGTTTTAACACCGCGTTGTTCCTTCGCGAAACGAACCGGCTGGTTGCCCACGACCGGTTTGTACAACAACAGGGCACAACAAACAGGAACAGTTATGTTTAGACAACTCACGAACTGCATCAGGCGGCGCGTCGGTCCATTGGGCCTGGCGGTCGTTTTTGCATTTTTGGGCGCGATTGGTGCGCAGGCGGCGGTCATCAACGTCTCCAACAGCAACCCCGCCAACTTGCAGAATGCGATCAACGCGGCCCAACCAAACGACACGTTGATGGTTGCGCCGGGAACGTATTCGGCCATCAGCTCGGGCAACAAGGCGATCACCATCATTGCCACGGATGGCCCGACCGCGACGATCATCACCGGTAGCAATGCAACTCGTTGCGCGACGCTCGGCACGGACGCCTCGCAAACAAGCACGGTGCTGACCGGCTTCACGTTGTTGAGCGGCAGAATGATGTCGGGAAATCCCAATCCGGCGTATGGCGGTGGTTCTTTTGGTGGCACGCTGAATCGGTGCATCATTCGCAACTGTGTGGTCAACAGTAACTGGCAATCATACGGTGGCGGTGCCTATGGCGGCGTGCTGAACAACTGCCTGATTTACAGTAATACTGCGAACGGCTACGGTGGTGGGACCTGCGGGTCC
>JAVBOU010000100.1:0-13134 GCA_031550185.1 Kiritimatiellia bacterium
GAGCGCAAACTGCTTGGTGAGGGCTCTGAAATGAACCTCCGAAATGTGAGAATGTTTGAGATACTTGTTTTTCATGGAAATCACCTGTGTTTTAACACGTGTTGTTGAAGATTTCCACTCTAAACTAGTCTTGAACCTAAACAATTTCCGCATTGTTAAATGCCTCAATGTTGAAGTCGTTACCCGTCCATGTTCCAAACGAACCGTTCATCACGAACTTCGAATTTTCTTTCAGTTGCAAATGTTTAGCGCTACTCACCGCACAGCACAGTTGCGCGCGGTTTGTCATGGTCACGCCGGCGTCGAGAATGATCTGCGTCATGTACAATCCCGTGCCCGCAAGCGTATAGCCGCTGGTTCGAAAATACAAAACACCGAATCGAGCAGTGGTCGAATAATTGACGGGAAGATGCGCCACTTCATTGGCGGCGGTCACAAAAAAAATGGTGTCGATACTTCCTGGCACTTCTATCGCGGGCTCTCCATCTGCGTTAAGATAATTGCCCGGTTCATTCATCGAGTCCGAAACCGCGCCAGTCCACGTCTACTCCGCCGCCCGCGCTGCCGGCGCGTGTGTGATCAGTAACGACAACAACACGAGAGAGGGTGAAAATACGTGTCTCATAAACACTCCTTGATTTGTGGTTAAAGATATTTTCTTAAACCATTAACCAACATAATAGCACATGACCGCGCCAGGTGCAAGATGTGCGGAAAGGACGCATTTACTTTTTCAAAACAGAACTTTTTAAGGCATTTCTTTCAGTTTCGGTCAAACACGACGCCAGCACGTCCACATATTTTATCGCCAGCGTGTCGCGGTTGAACACCTCCTCCGCCAGGCGCCGCGCACGGTGGCGCATCGCGTCGCGCGCCGGCGCCAGCATCGCTGCGATCGCTTGCAACCGCGCGGCCATCTCCGCCGGACTCGCGCACACAAAACCGCAGTCATATTCCCGCAACCACGGCTCCAGCCACGTAGTGCGATTGAACACCGCGGGAAGTCCGGCCGCAATGCCGTCGAAAAATTTGTTCGGCGAATTTTCGTAAAACAGCGGCGCGTGCATGAACGTCACCACATTCACATCCGCCGCCGCGTAGAGCCGCGCCACCTTCGTCTTCGACATCCCGCCCCAGAACACCACGTTCGACCGCGACGCCGCCAGCGCCTTCAACTCCTCCGCAAACCGTCCGTCTCCCGCGAACCACCACACGACGCCCTCGCCCGTCGCTTTCACCGCCTCCACAATGTCGCCGATCGCGTTGCTCAACCCCATCGCGCCCGTGTACAACGCCACCACATCACGTGGCGTGGCACGACCTTTGCCACGCCACGCGCAACGCTCGTCCGCGTCTGGTGGAAAGCGAAACAGGTCGAGGTCGCAACAGTTCGAAATCGTTTCCACGCGTCGCGTCCACTTCCATTTGCGCAGCTTCGCTTCCACACGCTCAGTCATTCCCGTCGAACACGTCACAATGGCCGAGGCATATTGGTATGCGCATTTTTCGAGCTTGAACGCCAGCCATTTGGCAACCGGATTTTTCAGCACGCCCGCGCTGATCGCCGCGTCCGGCCACACGTCGCGCACCTCAAAAACATAACGCGCGCGATGCAGCAAGCGCGCAGCCAACGCGGGAATCGCAATCGTCAGCGGCGTGCTCGTCACCACGATCACTTCAAACCTTCCGCCATGCCGCACTACAAATCCAGTCGCAAAAAACATGAACCGCAAAAACGAAAACATTTTTCCCGCAAACCTCATCCGCGTGTGATACGCCGCGCCACAGACCCGCACGCGCACGCCCTCCGCAACCCTTGCACCATCTTTCAGCGACGCGTCGAACCCCGCACCGCACACCACCTCCACCTCATGCCCCGCCTCCGCAAAACGCCGCACAAACTCGTATCCCCGCACCGCGCCCCATCCCCTCGGCGTGGCAAAGTATTGATGGAGCCACAGGATCCTCATGCGTCAGTATCCATTTTTAAAAACCATTCCCGGAATTTTGAAAAGGTACTTGCCGAGTTGAAAAAGGTAATTCGTGTAAATGCCGTTGGCGCGGCACGCGCGAATGTTTTCCGCGTTGAGCCGCACCGTGCTGTCCATGGAGCGCGTGCTGATCCCGCCTGGCCGCATCTTCACCAAAACTTCGCGGAGGTAGCGCGCGCGGATTCTTTGCCGCACAAAAAAACGGATCAGCAGCTCATGATCCGCCGCAATGCGGTAATCCGTCGCGTACCCGCCCCACGCATCAAACAACGCGCGGCGACAATAAAACGACGGATGCGCCGGCATGTAACCAAAACGCGCGAGCCACGGACGAAAATGGCGCGACGAATAATAGCGCAGCGAATGCGTCAGCGTCTCGGAGTCGACAAACTGAATGTCCGCATAGACCGCGTCAACCTCCGCCCCAAACGCCGCCGCGACATGCGCGAGCACGTCGTCATGCGCGAGCACATCGTCCGCGTTGAGCACGCCCACCACGTCACCCGTCGCCATGCCGATGCCCTTGTTCAGCGCGTCGTAAAACCCGCCGTCCCTTTCCGACACCCATCTCATCCGCCCCGCAAACTTCGGCGCGTACGCGCGCAACAACTCCTGTGTGCCGTCATTCGATCCGCCGTCGACAACCAGATACTCAACATCCGGATGCGTTTGCCGCAACACAGAATCCAGCGCCGTCGGCAAATACGCGGCGCTGTTGTAACAGGCGGTGATGAGGGAGATTGTCATGCGAACCGGAAACAGAATACCAGCAACACACGGCACGTTCAAGAGAAGCCTGTGGCGTGGTAGCGGCAACAGCATTTAACGGCACGACAATATCGAAAAAATAAAGCCGTTTTCTTGTCGAATCACGCTTGCATTTTTCTCACGTAAAATCGCGAAGTGCGCGGAATAAATTGAACCTTTCATAACGTACGATTATAGTGCTCGGCGCAAGCATACACAAGCGCGCAATTGTGTGCCGCGTTGCCTCACAATACATGACACCGAAACATGTGAGGCCATGAACATGTCCAACAACGAAAAAAAGTCAACCCGGCCATCAGCCGCAGGCACGACGCGCAACTCATAACAATGAAAGAAAAATCACTCTTTCTCACACAGTGCGCCGGCATCACCGGCCTCTCCCGAAAGCACGCCATAAACAACTGCGAAAATCAGCTATAAATATAACGAAACGCGGTCACCCACGACGCTACGCCAAGCACGCCCGCACACTGTTCGCCTGCGGCAAACTTCTCCACGCCATCATCCCCCTCTGGATCCAAAACAACAAACGCACCACTCCCGTCGAACCGCGCGCCGAAAAACAACTCCGCCACTTCGACTTCGGTGTCGTTTTCATTTGACGCAACGGGCGCGGTCGATTCGTTTTGCAAATCAATTGGAGGGTGGCGGTTGTTGTGCTATACTGCGCGGCATCATGTGGATTGTTTTTGCCTTGCTTTCAGCGTTTTTTGCGGCCGTGACGACGATTCTGGCGAAGATCGGGATCGAGGACGTGAACGCCAATCTGGCGACGGCGATTCGCACGGTGGTGGTGCTGATGATGGCGTGGGGGATTGTCTTCGCCGGCGGGTTGCAACATGGCATTGAGAAGATCACGACGCGCAATTGGACGTTTCTGATTTTGTCGGGCATTGCCACGGGATTGTCGTGGCTTTTTTACTTTTCGGCGCTGCAAAAGGGCGACGCGTCAAAGGTGATTCCCATCGACAAGTCGAGCGTGGTGCTGGGGATGATTTTGGCGTTTGTCGTGCTGCGCGAGGAGGCGACACGCGGGACACTCGTCGGCGGCGCGTTGATTACGGCCGGGACGTTTGTGATTATTTTTTGGAAATAAGTTCAGCCAACAATGCGGCGAACAATGCCCTGGAGATGGTGACGGAGCGGCGCTTTTTGTTCGGCGGAAAGGGATTGGATGGCGGGGATGTAAGCGGCGCCGGAAACGGACGACGGCGGCGGGGGAAGGTTTTCGCGGGTGGCAACGGCGTGCGCAAGGCGGTCGCGGAGTTGAGGCCAACGGGCAAGGAGGTCGCGGGTTTCGACGGGTTGTCCGGCGTCGGGCTCGCGCGCGAGAAGCTCGCAAAAATGCGTGAGTCGCTTGAGGCGTTCGTCAAGGGCCTGGGCAATACGCTGGAGCGCGCCGGCGTGGCAACGGTTGCGCCAGGGATCGGTCGCCATGAAGGGGCGGCGAATGTGGCGGTGCCAATGGTCGAGCGCGACGAGGTTGGCGATGAAGGTCAGGTTGGCGTTGAAAATGTGAACGGCGTTTTGGCGGTGCAACGGCGGATAGGCCATGTCGAGGTCGGGCAGCGGCTTGCAGGCGACGAGGCGGTTTTCAGTGGTGACGTCGCGGCGGCCAATTTGCCCGGCGGGAATGAGCGTGCCGAAGGTGAGGTAACGCGGCCCGACGAGTCCACCCTGACCGCCGAGAAAAATCGGCGGCTGGTCGAGAAAAACGCCGCGCGGGACATCGCCGAGCAACGAGGCCGTGGCTTTGTCCTGATGGGGCGTGAAGTTGAAATGAATGTAGGAGGACCCGACTTCGGAGTGGTTGGCGCGGGAGGTTCCGCCGCCCATGAGGAGATCGCAAAAGTTGATGAGGCTGCCGGTGGTGACGAAGGGAAGAAGGATGGTTTGCTTGAAGCCACAACAATGGCCAAAGGAGACGTCTTCCTCGAAAAGACACGCGGGCCGGACGTGCGCCTGATCGCCGCCGCTGACATTGTCGAGGAAGGTGGAGTGGTCGAAAAATCCACCGGCGAGTTTGACGTTGTGACCGAGCTGGCAATCGCGGAGCGTGACGGGACCTTCTTCGCCAACGACGCAACCAGGGCCAATTGACAGCGTTTTTCCAGAGAGGCGGCAACCTGCATGGATGACCGCGTCGGGCGAAATGGCATCAGCGGGAACGTCAGGGGCGATGAAAAATTTGGACATTTAGGAATTTGGGGATTTCGGGATTTGGGAGCGCCGGCAAAAGCTTTTCGCGGCGTGGCAGAGGTCGAGCTCTGCCACGAGGCCGGGTTGCCGGCGGTTATTCGCGCGTTCCGTAAACGCCGCGGCCGCCACGGCGAAAGTTATGGGGGATAACGACAGGATAGTAATATTGCACCTTTCCGTCGCGCAAAGGAACGGGAAAGCTTTTAACCTCGAAACTCGTTGGGTAGAGAAATTCGTCGCCGAAGAAAAAGCTGTTTTGCTGAACCGTGCCGCGGCCGCGATTGCGCTCCTCCAAGGACGGAAAGGCCAGAAGCGAGTCGCTCGTGGTGGCTTGATATTGGAGGTCGTAGCTTTTGTTGTGGATTTCGTTGGCGTCGTTTTTGACGACTCCGGGCGTCGGTGCGACAGGGCGCTTGGTGGGCGTGACGGTGTACGAAAATCCTTCGCCGGCGCCGAGCAGGGTCTGGCTGCCGTTGGAGCCGCCAAGGGTGAGTTTACGCGTGTCCGCGGCAAAGCCGAGGAGCTGGTAACCGCCAATGGATTCGCCCATGAAAAGCGTGTTGGTTTGGCCGAGATCCTGCGACACGAAGACGTAGGCGAGGCGTCCGTCGGGCGAGCGCTCAAAGCCGTTGTAGACGTAGCGGATCGTGAGCGGGACGTCATTGGTGGCAACGGGATTCTGCGCGTGGCAGAACGCGGAGGCCAGGAGCGCGGTGCAAATCAGGCGTGCGTAGTGCATGGTCGCCTCCCGGGGTTTGCGGGTTGGTTACGCCTCGTCCGTCGCGATGAGGCCGGTCATGCGCGTGATCGTCGTCGTGGCCTCGCCGAGCAGGCGGAGGAGGTTTTGGCAGGAGACGGAGAGCTCGGCGTTTTTGCGAAGCATCGCGGCGCGCGAACGCTCCAGTGAGGTGCGGCGTTCGATCAGCGACGCGACGGTCGCCTCGAGCTCCGCGACGCGCTGTTCCGCTTTTCCAAGCGAACGGCGCGCCTGCAGGACAAGGCCGAAAAGCTCTTCGGGCGACTTGTCCAAATCGGACACATTCATGCCGCCGGGGATTGGCACTTCGACCGCTTCGTTGCACTCCGGGCAACGCACCATCAGCCCCGCGCCGCGATAGTCGATGACGATCACGTGGCCGCAGTTGAAGCACTCGAACACAATGTCCGACGGCGTAATATCAACATCCACCTCGTCGTCATCCTGTTCCGCAACGGGCGTTGTGTCGGGCTCTTTCTCGTCATCGAATTTCAGTGAAGTGTTGTCAGACATGGGGATCTCCTGGATTCGTGTGAAAAGTTGAGCCGGGAAAATGAACCGGTGGCAGGGCACGCGCCGTGCCACGGAGCGTTATTTGACGATCTTTTTGCTGCTCTTGAGGCAGGACGTGCAAACCGTGACGCGACGGGAATTGGAACCGTCCTTGATGCGTACGGACTTCAGATTGGGAAGGAAACGGCGTTTCGTCACCCCGGTGGTGTGGAGGCCGATGCCGCCTTTGTACTTTGCCAAACCGTGGCGGACAATGTGGCTGCCCGACATGGGCGCCTTGCCGCAGAATTCACAAACTCGAGCCATGATGATTATCTCCTAAAAAAGTAAGACAGTTTAGCAGATGAAAACGGTTTCCCGCAAGTTTCTTTTCAGGGAATCACGCCGCCCAATATGAACCTGATTTATCGGAAGATTGAAACCGATCCCGAAAGCTTTGCCGGAGCCTGTTGGCCATCCTGTGATTGCGCGATGCGCAAAGAAAAATTATTAGGGTGCGGCTATTGGGCGCCGTCGTCCTGGGGGCCGGAGAAGAGGAGAAGGGAGGGCTGGTCTTTAAGCTTGAGGGTGAGGTCGTTGAGATTTTGAAGAAGGGTTTGGAGCTGAGGGGTGAGGTCGAGGAGGACAGGGGCGTTGTTGCGGAGGAGGTCAGTGGCGGCGGCGGAGGTTTGTTGGATGGCGTCGAGAGTTTTGGGGACTTCGGTTTGGGCGAGGGTGCGGAAGGCGTCAAGTGTTTTAGGGATTTCGGTGTCGATCTGGGTGCGGACGGATTTGAGGGCGAGGGGTAGCTCAGTGAGGGTGGCCTGGAGTTCGTCGTCGCTGAGGATTTTGTTGGCGGAATCGGCGAGGATGGAAATTTTGTCGATGAGGTTGGTGATGTTGTGGGCCATGGTCCCGGTGTGGAGGTTTTCGACAGCGGCCTGGATGGAGAGGAGGGTGGCGTTGACGTTAGAGAAGGTGCCGGTGATGTCGACGTGCTGGATGTAGTCGATGACCTGGTCGAGGGATTTGCTGATGCGGGTCATGGTGCTGGGTACGGCGGGGATGTAGGGGTACTGGGGCTTCCAGAAGATAGGGAGGTCGTTGCGCTCCTTGACGTCGAAGAAGTCGAGGTCGAGAGCGGAGAGGCCGGTAATGCCCTGGGAGACGATGCGGACGCGGAGGCCGGCCTCGACCTGCTGCTCAAAGGGGATGCCTTTGCCGGCGTGGGGAATGGAGTCGAACGCGAGGATGAGGCGGACGTAGTGGGAGGCGTGGACGGCGTCGACGTTGTTGGTGTCGATCTGGTCGCCGTAAATGGCGTTGACAAATTCGATGGATTTGACGTGGCCGAAGGGGACGCCGCGGGCCTGGAGCGTGGCGCCGACGCGGATGCCCTGGACGGATTCGTTGATGTAGGTCTCGGCGATGAAGGCGGGCTTTTTGAAGACGCGCGCGCCGAGGATGAAGACGCAGACCATGAGCAGGACAAGGCCGACGATGACGAAGACGCCGATTTTGATGTAGTGGGCTTGGCTATGGGTTGACATGTTGGGGCACCTTTCCGCGCGCAAAGAACGTGCGGATTTCATCGTGTTTGGAATGGTCGCGCAGGTCCTGCGGCGAACCGGAGTCGAGAATGGTCTTGGTGGCGCGGTCGAGGAAGAAGGCGCGGTCGGCCACGGCGAAGATGCTCGCGAGCTCGTGGGAGACCATGACGATGGTCATCTTGAGGCCGCGGGCCAGGGTGAGGATGAGGTCGTCGAGCTCGGCGGAGGTGACGGGGTCGAGGCCGGCGGAGGGTTCGTCGAGGAAAAGGATGTCGGGATCCATGGCCATGGCGCGGGCAATGGCGGCGCGCTTTTGCATGCCGCCGCTGATCTCGGCGGGCATGTGGCCGGCGAAGGCGGCGAGGCCGACTTGGTCGAGTTTGATGCGGGCGATCATGTCGATGGTGTCGTCGGGCAGGCCGGAAAATTCCTCAAGCGGAAGGCGGACGTTTTCGAGCAGGGTCATGGAGCCGAAGAGCGCACCACCCTGGTACATGACGCCGAATTTGCGGAGGATGGCGAGGCGCTTTTGCGGGTCGTCGGTCGCGATGTCCTCACCGCAGATGAGGACGCGCCCGGCGAGCGGCGGATTGAGGCCGATGAGGTGCTTGAGCACGGTGCTCTTGCCGCAACCGGAGCCGCCGAGGAAGACGACGACCTCGCCGCGCATGATCTGGAAATCCAAGTGTTGCTGGACGATGTTGTCACCGTATCCCGCGGCTAGGTCTTGCGCCTCGATCATGACGTCATTGTCGCTCATGAGGCCCCCATCGCGTAGTTCATCAGCGCGAACAATCCGTCCGCGACCACGATCAGCACGATGCCGCTCACCACGGATGCCGTGGTGGATTTGCCGACCGCGTCCGCGCCCTGGCCGGTTTCGAGGCCGTGCATGCAGCCGACCATGCCGATCAGGAAGCCGAAGACCACGGCCTTGACGAGCGTCACCACGAGGTAGTCCATGCGCGCGAGGCTGATGGCCTGCTCATAAAAAACCTGGATCGGCACGTTCATCGAGAGCATCACCAGCAGGCTCCCGAACATGCCCGCGAAGATCGCGAACATCGTCAGCAGCGGCATCGAAATCGCCGCGATCATCACGCGCGGCACGGCGAGAAAGCGCATTGGGTCAAGCCCCATTGTCGTCAGCGCGTCGACCTCCTGGTTCACCTTCATGGTGCCGAGCTCCGCCGCGAACGCCGACCCCGAGCGGCCCGTGAACATGATCGCCGCGACCAGCACCCCCAGCTCCCGCAAATACGCGATCCCCAGCAGGCTCGGCACATACACCTGCGCGCCGAACATCGCCATCATCACGGCCGACAAAAACGTCAAAATCAGTCCGATTAAGAACGCCACCAGCGCCACCACCGGCAGCGCGTCAACCCCCGCGTTTTCGAAAATCAAAATCCAATCGCGCCACCGCACCGAACGCGGATGCAGCAGCGTCTTCCACAAATTGTAAAACAGCGCGCCCGTGTACGACAATTGCAACCCCGCGCCGTGCAAAAGCCGCACCGCCCACTGACCCAGTTGCAGCGCCATCGACTGCTTGTGGACATAGCCGTCCACCGTCACCAGCGACTTCACGTTCACGCCGTTGAGCAGCGCCGTCACCTGCTCCGAAAACCCCTCCAGCCGCGCCGTGCGCCCCGCCGCCTCCGTCAGCCGCCGCAACTCCAGCACCAGCGCCTGACCCGCGCCGCCGCAATACGTCACGCCCGCGCCGTCGATCACCACCTCGCCGCCGCCCTCCGGCAGCGCCAGCCGGCGCCACAACGCCGTCACGCCCTGCGCGTCCAGCGCGCCCTCGAGGCGGATGGTGTTTCCGGTCAGCGTGAGTGTTGCCATTCTGTTTGTCCCTCAACCGCACAAAACGCGCCGTGGCAGCGGCAACGTTCTGCCACTGCCACAGCGGGTTCATTTTTACCACGGCAACACGAGCAACTCGAAGTGGTCGCGCGGATGCTTGCACGCGGGGCACATGCCCGGCGCGTCCTTGCTCTCGCAGGTATAGCCGCAGTTGCGGCAACGCCACTTCACCGGCTGCTCGCGCTTGAACATGCGGCCCGTCTTCACGAGATCCGCGAACGCGAGGTAACGCTTCTCATGAAACGCCTCGGCCACGCAGATCATGTCATACATCTTCGCCACGTCGTCAAACCCTTCTTCGCGCGCGATCTTCGCGAAGTTCGGATAGAGGTCGTACCACTCCTCATGCTCGCCGCCCGCGGCCGCCATCAGGTTGTCGTACGTCGCGCCGATCACGCCGGCGGGATACGCCGCCTTGATCTCGACCATGCCGCCCTCGAGGAACTTGAACATGCGCTCGGCGTGCTCCTTCTCCTGGTTCGCCGTCTCCGCGAAGATGTCCGAAATCTGGACAAACCCTTCCTTCTTCGCCGCCGACGCGAAATACGTGTAGCGATTGCGCGCCTGCGATTCGCCCGCGAAACTCGTGAGCAAATTCACTTCCGTGCGCGTTCCCTTGATTGAAGCCATCATGGTCTCCTTTTGTTTGTTGTTGAAAAAAAATCACACCAGCGGACGCACCCGCGCGTCGACCTCGTCCTCGGTCTTGCACATCGGGATGTCTTTGAACAATTTCCACGTCTCGCGGTGTTCGACCGACGCACCCGGCGCCAGCTCAACCAGCGGCCCCAGGCTCTCCAACTCCAAAATCTCCTCGTTCGAAAACGTCTCAAACGAGCACCCGCCATCCGGATACTCCGCGCCCGGCTTGAAGTCAAAATACTTCACAAAAAGATTGCCCTCAATCTGATACCCCACCCACTTTTCCTCATGCGCCAGGCCCAGCTTCGTCGGGCTGCGCTTCGGATCCTGCCGCAGAAAAACATAACGCCCGCCGAGCGTCCAGCGCGAATCCGAAAAATCCGTGTACCCCCACAAACTCCAGCTCTGATTGTGCGTCAACCGGTCCGTGTGCGGGATTCGCTTCGGCAGCGGAATAATCGCCTGCCCGTTCAGCCCCATCACGCTCAACGCCCACGGCGCGCACTTCACCGCCGTCGCGCCGCAATTCGTCAGCGTGTGGCAAAGGCTCACCTTCGCCTCCTTCGGATCCAGCGTGATCTCCATCTGCTTCGCGATCTTCGTCACCGGCCCCGGCGCCTGCTTCGTGCGGATGCCGTTCGCGATCTCTTCGGCACTTTCATACGGCTCATTGTCCAGCTCATAACTCCACGGCTTCGCCTCCGGCGCGATCCAAAAACGATGCCCTCCGCGGTTCATCCATTCCTTTTCGTGCATTCCGCCCTGATGCTCCGGAATCTCCGCAAACACATTCTTCCCTCCCAAAAACGCAAAGCGCACCACGCGCGGCCCCACGTCCCGCGTGATCACCAACTCCACCTGGCCATTTGCCAGGCGAAGCGCGTTCCAACCATTAAACTTGACTTTCTCCATGCCGGGTTCTCCTGTGAAATGATGCGCGGCGGCACCGCGTCTGAAACACCGTTTACTATACCCTTATTTTCCCCGCTTGCCAAGTGGTCCGGCAGGGCCACGGCATTTGTTTTTTGCGCTCATCACAAGGAGCGTATGCGTTCGTCGAAACGAAGAACGTTGCCACACCGAACCCCAACGGAGTGATGTGCAGAGGGTCAATCGACCGCCGCAAAAAAAATGCTGCGGTGCTCGTCGCGGACAGACGATGATTGTTGGAAACACCGGCTTTGTTTGTCAATGCGAATTGCCGGCCCTGCGGCTTCCCGCGGAACCGGCAACGTGAGACAAACGTAATTTTGTGTTTAAAACCGGCTTTTGAAGGCCTTTTCGGATGTCTCCTTTTTCATGGCTTTTTCTTTTTGCAGAACAGCGGGATCAGTCCGGCGGACAAGCATTCCGGGCTTGAAGGTGTCAAGGCCCAGGTCTCCGACGGGTTTAGATTTTGAAGTCTTGGGTCCCGGGGTTGTGATTTGAATCCGTCCGATGAATTCCTCTTCCGCGCCGAGTGACTCGCCGGTGTCGGGATCAACGAGTTCCTCGCCGAGTTCAAGCACATCGAAAAGGTCGTCGATTTCAACCTGTTCCTTGGTCAGGTTCAGCGTGATGTCCTGCTTGCCAACCACGATGATTTTAGGCGGATAGGCAAGTTCTATCAATGCGTCGGTCACTTTCTTGGCGGCTGACCGGATGGCATCCTGAATGGATTGATCGTCCGAGTTGCCTTCCGTGGTGGTACCCTCGCCAGCCATACGGGATTGTGACTTTGTGGCAATGATGGTTTTGGAGGATAGGATTTTGCCTGTTTCCGCGCTTGAGATGCGGAGTTGGACTTCGACTTTGGCCGTTGTCTTGGAGGCCGCGACGCTGGCAACTGCGGCGGTCGTTTTGTCCATTCCCAGACTCAAGACACTTCCGTAAATGACGAAACCAGCACTTTTCAATTTGCCCTCCTCAGGGCCTTCCCCTTCTTCGGTCAATCCTGCGGCTTTGAGTTTGAGTTCGCTGAGAACGCTGTTGATCTGCTCGCGTTCCACAACGTCGAATTTGCGGGTGTTGATGATTTCGTCTGTGATGCGCGTCCGCAACGTTGCGAAGTAGTCGGATCGTGCGTCGGTTTTGTTTTCGAACTTTTCAACCGCGACGATCATTTTTTGCGCCATCATGGGCCATGCGCAAAGCGTGGAGAGCATGATGGCAGGAAGGAATTTTTTCATGTTGTGGTGGGTGTTGGTGGTTAAAGATTTTCGAGATCGATGGGAATGATTCCCGATTCAATGAGACGATGGCCGTTGGGCGTCTTCGTCGTGCGGACAGTCACTTCGCGGGGTTTTACACGGTTGTTCCGGTAGACGAGGGTGATGCGAAGCTGGGTGTCGGCTCCGACTTGTTTTTCCTCAAGGGCAATGTTTTCATCGGCAAGCCCCGCGTTGAGACGCTTGTCGTTCTCGAAAAGTGCAGTGAACGTTTCGAGCGTTGTTGCCTGTCGGTATTCCGGCGACATGGCCCAATACATTTTTTCGTATTGTTCGTCCTCCATGCGGAGCAGAAATACCGCACAATGCGCTTGGGCTCGGAGGCATCCTGTGCCGATGGTTCAGGTGGTGGTTGCGGCGTGACGGCGACCTGTGTTTTGGTGACGGTGATCGTTGTCTCCGTCACCTCCGTTACTTCGGCAGGCTCCGTTTGGGCAGGTTGCCTCACGGGTGCGGCGGATGTTTCGTTTTCCTTGGGAGCGAAAAGTTGTGCGTGCGCGTTCGCAAGCGCAATGTGAGAGTGTTGACATATAGATATAAACATGTTAAAATATGCCTCTCACACGAACACCACAGAGGTTTAGCAATGCCCAGTTGCAAAAATTGTGAATCTACGAACTGCGTCAAAAGCGGCAAAGTCCGCGGGAAACAACGCT
>JAVBOU010000086.1:0-9286 GCA_031550185.1 Kiritimatiellia bacterium
GAGCGCAAACTGCTTGGTGAGGGCTCTGAAATGAACCTCCGAAATGTGAGAATGTTTGAGATACTTGTTTTTCATGGAAATCACCTGTGTTTTAACACGTGTTGTTGAAGATTTCCACTCTAAACTAGTCTTGAACCTAAAACAATTCTTTATGATGAGGTTAAGACATTTCTTCTTGAAAGAGGAAATATACAAGAAATTCAATGTGTTATCGATTTTCAAAAACCAGATTAGGGTCATTGGAGTCGATCATTCCACGGACATTGACGGACATTGGGGCGAACATTGGTCGAACATTGGGGTCGGCTTTAAACATTCGACATTTCGATTTTTGCCTGTTGTTTACGTTTGCGTATTGTTTCACCGCGCCCTATAATCGCGCTTTATGAAAAGGTTCAATCAACGCAGTAATGTAAAAATTTCATTCTTTTCCGGGATATTTGTGGGAATATTGGTTTCCTTGATGTGTTGTGCCATATTGAATGGCACTAACATTTTAGTCAAAAGGGAAATCAATGATGAGATGGTGCTCAGCATGAGTCCGCCAAACTTTTTGTGGTTAACGGACGTTCCGATTTTGCTTTCACATTTGTCAAATATACTCGATCACAGACAGAAGACCGCTGTTTTGCCAAGACGAATAACGGTACACGTTTTAAAAGGAACTGATGTTGACAACGTTATTCCTTTGTTGTCTTTATTTCGCGAGAAATGTGCAACGGAAATCATGATCGTATTCGAACCGTTTACGGCAGAAGAATTTTTTCCTTCTTCATCTACCGATGTCATCGTCCCGTAGGTTGGAATAACTCATTTCCATTATGAGCGGTTCCCTGTGGTATGTGGCGATCGCGTTGGCGTCAAATTGTCGCCGAAAATGGGAGATGCGGCGGCACAGGAAATGCTGTACAATAAAGGACTGTTTTTTTCGTTGTTGAAATGAGCATGAGTTTGTGAAATGTCTGTTGTGAAAATAGTTTTGGGGAGCGGGGAGAAGGGCGTCAGCGGCCGGCGGGCGGGCTTTACGTTGACGGAGTTGATTATTGTGATTTTTGTGATCGGGGTGCTGGCGGCGGTGGTGATTCCGAATGTGGGGAGCGGGCTGGCGGGGTCGCGGGTGCAGATTGCGGCGAGGGGGTTGGCGCAGACGGCGCGGTATGCGCGGAGTATGGCGCTGGCGAATCAGACGGCGGTGGAGCTGGTGGTGGGAAGCAACGGGACGCTGCGGGTGAGGGCGGCGGCGGGGTCGGTGAATTTGGCGAACAAGGCGGCGCCGGAGGAGGGGGATTTGTTTGGGAGCGGGGCGATGGCGAGCGCGAAGGGGATGGCAACGGGGGGAATGATGACGGGGAGCGGGGAAGGGACGGATTTTATGATGGGCGAGGGCGGGGGTTCGGCGCGGCAGGTGAGCATGGAGTCGCTGGAGGCGTCGATCGCGATGGAGAAGCAGTTTGAGCGGGTGGAGTATGTGTTTGAGGGGTATACGGATGGTTCGGGGCGGTTGTTGACGGAGCGTGAGGGCGGCGGGAAGGGTGCGTTTGGGGAGAGTTCGGATGTGGTGGTGCGGTTTGGGAGCAACGGGGTGTGCAAGCCGTGCAAGTTTCGGGTGACGGCGGGGCATGGGAATGTGCTGGTGGTGAGTTTGGACATGACGGGGAAGGGGAAGGTGGCGGTGGAATGAAGGGTGAACAACACATTTTGGCGCGTGACGGGCGGCGGGGGATGACGCTGGTGGAGGTGTTGCTGGCGACGGTGGTGCTGGGGCTGGGGTTGACGGGAATCATGGTGGCGTTGTCGCAGTGCATGGGGTTGATGCGGTTGTCGAAGGAGTATTTGGACGCGCAGTGGGTGCTGGGGCTGGGGGAGTTGCAGCATCCGATCCGGGAGACGAATGATGTGGAGGAGAAGGTGCCGGTGCCGGAGGAGTCGCTGGATGAGTTTTTGAGTGATGAGTTGCGGGGGCGGCGGTATTTGTTTTCGCGGGAGGTGGATGAGAAGGAGGAGAGTCCGGACATTGAGGAGGATGGGTTGTATGTGGTGCGGTCGAAGGTGAGATGGGGTGGTGTGGGGTACAGCGGGAAGAAGGGGAATGAGGAGGTGGTGGTGAGGCTGGTGTTGGAGAAGAAATGAATGTGAGAGGTGAACAGCGGCGAATGGATGTTTTGCTTCGTGGCAGAGGTGGGGCTCTGCCACGCGAGGCTTTTGGTCTTTATGCGCGGCGGGGGTTTACGCTGGTGGAGATGGTGTTGTCGCTGTCGATTTTGGGGATTATCACGCTGTTGTCGTTTGTGAGTTTTGACGCGGCGTTGAATGCGTGGAAGGTGGGGAGTGAGTTTTCGGAGCGGATTAGTCATGCGGATTTGGTGATGGATCAGCTGGTGATGGGGTTGCGGTCGGCGTATTATCCGGACACGCGCAATCCGGTGGGGGAGTATGGATTTCAGCTGGTGGACAATGGAAATGACGAGGAGGCGCGGGATGTGATGACGTGGACGAAGATCGGGACGTCGCTGGTCGGGGAGGAGGCGCCGTACGCGGGGACGCCGCACCGGATTGAGGTGGGGGTTTATGAGGGGAAGGAGCTGGGGGTGAAGGGGATGGGGTACCGGGCGTGGCGGCAGGATTTTAATGTGGAGGAGTTTGATCCGGCGGATGTGGAGCCGGTGTTTTTGTCGGAGGAGGTGATCGGGTTGAATTGCCGGATGCTGGACCCGAACATGAGTTCGGATCCGGATGCGGAGCTGGAGTGGGTGGATGTGTGGGAGGGGGATTATTCGAACCGGTTGCCGCGGGTGGTGGAGGTGACGTTGTTTTTGGAGAATCCGGAGAAGGACCGGAAGCGGAGCGCGAAGCCGATTGAGATCAAGCGGTTGGTGCCGGTGCCGGTGGCGTATATTTCGTGGGGGGAGAAGAAGGATACGCAGACGAGCGGGGGGAAGAAATAGCAATGGATCGTCATGGTGTTGCAAGGTTAACAGTTTGGTTGTGGCAGAGGTGGAGCTCTGCCACGCAGAGAATTGTTCTTTCGGAGCGGCGGCGGGGGAAGGAGGGGTCGGCGTTGCTGCTGGCGTTGTGGACGATTGGGATTTTGAGTTTGCTGGCGTTTGGGCTGGCGTTTGACGCGGAGTTGCAGAGCAAGGTGTCGATGTTGTCGCGCAGGCGGCAGAAGGCGGAGGCGATCGCGCAGTCGGGGATTGTGGTGGCGCAGATGTTGTTGCAGAAGCAGGGGAAGATTTCGGGGAATGAGGATGAGTCGCAGATTGGGAAGGACAAGTGGTACGGGTCGGCGTTTAAGTTGTCGAAGGGGCTGCCGATTTCGGGGATGCGTTACGCGCTGGGCGAGGGGGAGATTTTGCTAGATATTGAGCCGGAGCCGGGGCGGCGGAATGTGAACCGTTTGAAGGATGAGGATTGGGAGCGGGTGCTGACGGTGGGGGGGATTCCGATGGAGTATTGGGAGGAGCTGATCGACAGTGTGAATGACTGGATCGACTCGGACAGCAATCCGAACGCGAAGGGCGCGGAGAAGGATTATTACGAGGCGCTGGAGGATAATCCGCGCACGCCGCGCAACGGGCCGCTGGATTCGGTGCAGGAGCTTTTGCTTGTAAAGGGGTTTGGGAAAGCTGTATTATACGGCGGTGTTTTGAACCCGGAGGATCCGCCGGAAGTGCAGATTTCGGTTTCGGGGATTGCGGATTTGTTGACGACGTATGGCGACGGAAAGGTGAATGTGAACGCGGCGGACATGCGGGTGTTGATGACGCTGCCGGGGATTGACGAGCTGATCGCGGGGACGATTATTGAGGAGCGGACGCAGCGTTCGGACCGGACGCTGTCGAGCTTCGGGGCGTCGGACACGATGAGCACAGTTGAAAATATAAGGGACAGTGTGTTTAAGTCGGAGAATGATTTTATTAGTCGAATCCCGGGGTTGGACGGCGCCGCGTTGCGGGGGCTGATCACGACGAGCTCGGGGTATTTCCGCGTGACGTCGGTGGGACGCGTGGGGAATGTGGCGCGCCGGATTTGGGCGATTTTGCAGCTGACGCCGGAGACGTCGTATGTGTTGCGCTGGAGGGAGGAAATTTAAGGGTATGGCGAACGGGAAGAAAATTGTGCTGATGCAGACGGCGGAGGAGGTGTGCGCGCTGCGGTTGCAACCGATGCAGCGCGGATGGGGCGCGTCGGCGGTGGAGCGTTGCGCGGATTTGGCGGATGAGGAGGGGACGCTGAGGGATTTCCGCGGGATGTGCGGCGGAGGGGATTTGACGCTGGCGTTGCGGACGTCGTCGGTGCTGCTGAAGGTGCTGCGCTTGCCGGCGGCGGCGAAGGAGGCGCTGGCGTCGGCGGTGGAGCTGCAGATGGACCGGTTTTCGCCGTTTTCCGGGGAGGAGCAGACGATTGCACACGAGGTGCTGGAGGAGGGCGCGGAGGAGCTGACGGTGCTGGCGGCGAGTGTGCCGACGACGCTGTTTGAGACGTGGGACGCGATTCTGAAGCAGTTGCACGCGGCGTTGCCGGTGCGCGTGGATCTCGCGGTGCTGGGCGCGTGGCACCAGTTGCGGACGCGCCACGCGGAGTTGTTTGGCGGCGCGGCGAGGAAGCTGCTGCTGGTGGAGCTCGACGGCGAGTGGAACGTGATGCTGGTGGAGAACGGCGCGCCGCGGTTCATCCGCAGCCTCGCGCCGGCGACGGAGGGGGATTGGAAGCGCGATTTGAATTTGTCGCTGCTCTCGGCGGAGGCGGAGGTCGGCGCGGGGCATGTCGACGAGGTGGTGGTCTTCGCGGGCAACGCGCACGGGCCGTCTGATTCGGTGTTGAACGAGGTGTGCGAGTGCACGGTGCGGCGCTTGAATGTCAAGGGGATTGACGATGCGCTGGAGGGCGCGGCGCGGCGCAGTCTGGAGAAGAAGACGCTGAACCTGTTGCCCGCGACGTGGGCGCTCGCGCGCAAGGAAAAGGCGGTGCACCGGCAGTTCGTCTGGGGCGTCGGCGCGGCGGCGATCCTGTGGGTGGCCATTGTGCTGGTGCTCTTCGGCGGGCCGTACGTCACGGGGCTGATGCTCAAGTCCCGCGAGGCCGCGAGCAAGGCGCTCGATCCCGCGTACAAGGTGGTTTACGACCTCCGCGAACGCGTCCGGCTCATCAACCGTTACAAGGATCGCTCCAACTCCGCGCTCGATGCCCTGTACGTCGTGACCAAGGCCATGCCCGAGGGTCTCACCCTCACGCAGCTCAATTACCAGCGCCTTGACGGCGTCAAAATCAACGGCGAGGCCAGCGGCGACCTCAACGCCGTTTACGCGCTCCAGAACGCGCTTCAAGTCACGCCGCCCTTCCGCGAGAGCAAACTCGGCGCCATTGTCAGCTCCCCAAACCGCGCCAGCCGCTTTGAGATCGACGCCTACTTCGAGCCGCAGGAGGCAAAGAAATGAGCACGATTTCCCTCCGCGAAAAACGCCTCGCCGTCATCACCGTTTTAATCATCCTCTACGCCATTGTCGGTTTCACCGCCCGCAAGCGTCTCGACGCCTGGCGCGCCTCGCGCGTCACCGCCAAAACCGCCGCGACCGAACTCCAAAACCGCCGCGAGCTGATCGCCGCGGACGACGCCTGGCGCCAGCGTTATCATGAGATGAGCAACCTCATGCCCGTCTTTTCCATCGCCGACAAGGTCGACACCCACTGGCTCAAGATCATGGACGACGCCGCGACGAAGAGCGACATCATCATCGGCGCCCGCAAGGTCACCCGCGAAACGCTCGTCGGCGACGTTTACGAAATGGCCATCGAGTGCAACGAGTGGCGCGGCTCGACCAGCGCCCTGGTGAAGTTCCTTTACGAACTTCAAAAGGCCGGCGTCATGCTCGACATCCGCTCCCTCGTCGTTCGTCCCGACTCCAAAAATCCCGCCAACCTCACCGGTCGTTTCACCCTTTTCTGCGCCTACATGCGCGAGGCCCCGCCCGCGGGAGGAACAACACCGTGAGAAAAAAAACATTCCATTTGCTTGCGGCGATCGTTGTGGTTGCGGCTCCGCTTCTTGCGCAAGACGCCCCGCAACAGGCGGTTGACTTGCCATCCACATCTCTCACCGCGTTTGAGAAGATGCTTGAGCGCGGCATGTCAAACGCCACCTATCGCGAGCGTCTTGAACAACGCCGCGCGGAGCTTCTTGCCGAACGTGCCGCGCAGGATGATACAAAATTATCCGCCATTAACGAAGTTGCCGAAGAACGCGCCGCCGTGCTGTTTCTCAGCATGATGCGCCGTCAAAATCTCGACATGATTCGCCGTGGCGAGAGGAGTCTCGGCATCCCGCTCACTCCCGAAGAAACCGCCGCGCTCACTGCCGAAGGCGTCTTTCCAGCCCAGCCACAATTTCCCACCGACGGAACCACACCATGACACACACCTGCCGCTTTCTCACGCTCATTGGCTTCTGCCTTCTTCTGGCTGTCCAGCTCCCCGCGCAAGTCACCCCGCCCGGCGGCCGCACGGTCACGACGCGCCCCACCGCTCCTGGTACCCGCACACTTCCGGGCCGACTTGGTGCGGGCGGAGCCGCCGGCGCCGAAACCCCAAAGGCCGACGGTTCCGTTGGCGCGGGCGTTCTCAAGGACGGCCTTAAATTCGATAACGCCGCTTCCGACCTCGTCCTCCAAGCCTACGCAGACCTCTCCGGCAAGACGCTCATTTATTCGCCCCAGGCCCCCAAAGCCACCATCACCCTGATGACCAACCCCAAGCAGAAATTTGACGTCAACGGCTACCTCGAGGCCATCCGCTACGCCCTTAACCAAAACGGCATCGAGCTCCTTCCGCTCGGCGATCTTTTCGTCCTCGTTCTCCCGCTCAACGCCATTGGCCCCGGCGGCATCGAGCCTCTTTTCCTCGTTGCCACCAACGGCGTCCTCCCCGAGCTTCCCGCGCCCGACGTCGGCCGCGCCGTCAACGTCTCCTACCCGCTCAAAAACCTCACCACCGAGGAAGGCAAAAAAATCGTCGAGCCTCTCAAGCGCCCCGAAGGCCAGATCATCACCATCGAGCGCAACAACTCCCTCCAGCTCATCGACACCTACGAGAACGTCAAGATCATGTTCAAGATGCTCAACTTCGTCGATCAGCCCATTCCTGTTTTGGAGGAAGTTTATCCCCGCAAGATCGCCTACGCCAAGGCCGCCGACATCAAGAAAAAACTTGAGGAAGTCGTCGCCGAATCCCAAAAGCAACAGCAGGGCAAAGACGTCGCCCAGCCCCGCGCCTCCGGTTCGCCCGGCATGGAAACCGTCCGCTCCCGCCCCGTCATCGCGCCCGGTGTCATTCGTCCGCCCGCCGCCACCACCCCTGACCCCACGCCGTCCAATCCCACCATCGACGCCACCATCTCCGACGCTGACCGTGGCATGATTCGCGGCAAAGTCCAGATCATTGATGACGAGCGCACCAACATGCTCATCATCATCACCAACCCTTCCAACATGGAGTTCTTCGACAAACTCATCACCGTCTTCGACGTCGAAACCTCGCCCGACGTTGTTGTCGACGTCATCCGCATGGAGCACGCCAAAGCCGAGGATGTTGCCGCCCTCCTCAACGACCTCCTCGGTTCCACCAAAGACGACTCCGCCCGCACCGGCTCCGGCGCCAATGCCAATGCCGGCACCCGCAACCGCGAGACCCTTTCCGAAGCCGCCACCCGCTCCCGCGACGTCCCCACCTCCACCCCCGCCCTTACCGAAGGCGCCAAATCCAAAGTCGGCGAGCTCAACAAGGACAACATCACAATCCTTCACGACGAACGTTCCAACGCCGTCGTCATCATGGCCACCCGCGGCGACCTTGCCTCGCTCCGCGACATCATCAAGTCCATCGACATCCAGCTCTCCCAGGTTCTCATCGAAATTGTCGTCCTCGACGTTAACCTTGAAAACACCTTAGAAGCCGGCGTCGACTGGCTCAATCGCAAGCTCTCCATCAACGACGGCGACATCCGCGGCGGTGGCGTCTTCGGTGCCGGCAGCGTCCAGCCTATCAAGGTCGCCGCCGATTTCTTCCTTAACACCGCCACCAACATCCTCAACCGCACCTCCGGCCTCATGTACTACTTTTCCTCCGACGCCCTCAACCTCGACATGGTGATCAAGGCCGCCGCCAACGACAACAACGCCCAGGTCCTCGCCTCCCCCGTCGTCCTCACGCTCGACAACAAGGAGGCCACCATCAAGTCCACCGAGATGCGCTACCTCTTCAACGGCTACAAATACACCGGCTACACCTCCAACAACAACAACGCCGACCTTCAGGCTGACATTCAGCAAAAAGACATCGGCCTCACCGTCACCGTCACCCCCCGCATCAACCAGGCCGGCATGATCGTCCTCACCATTGCCGAGGAATTCCAAAACGTCGTCGAACCCGGTCAGCTGATCGACGGCGTATACTGGCCCACCGTCAACACCCGCATAATCAACGCCGATGTCTCCGTCAACAACGGCGAGACCATCATCCTCGGCGGCCTCATCCGCCGCGAAAAAGGCAAGGCCAACTCCGGCGTCCCCTACCTCCGCAACATCCCCTTCATCGGCTGGCTCTTCGGCACCATCAAGGAAACCGAAAAACGTTCCGAGCTCCTCGTCTTCCTCACGCCTTACGTCCTCGACACCGCCTCCCAGCGCTCCCTCGAAACCCAGCGCCGCAAGGACATCCTGGGCTCCAACGCCGGCCTCTGGTCTTCCCAAATCTCCGGCAGCAAACTTGCCGAGCGCGACACCAAGGAAGAACTCCGCCTCCTCGGCCAAAAATGGGGCCAGGAAAAAGAAATCCGCGAAGGCATCGAAAAGCTCGAAAAAGCCCAGGCCGAGCACGACCGCGAAATGAAAAAAATCGAGACACGCCGCCAATCCCGTCCCGCTCCCGTCGAACCCGCCAAATCCGATCCCGACAACGCCTCCTCTCTCCGCGTCACCGTCCCCACCAACGACACCACCACCGTCCTCGACCGCTCCGAGGCCGCCGGTTTCATCAACACCGAACCCGTTCCCTGATTCTCGCTCGTGGCAGAGCACGACCTCTGCCACGCCACGACGCAAGGTAAGACAGTAACCGTCGGTGGGGCGCGACCGCCGGGCGCGCCGGGCATTGGATGGACGTTTATTAGACTTGTTCCAAAACCAGATTTCGAATTGGAGGGCGAGCGTCCTGGCGAGCCGCAAACGGAGGGGGGGGGCCAAACCTTTGTGGCCAGTCAGCGAAAACCCCCAGACCGGAAGTGCGCGACGGG
>JAVBOU010000094.1:0-16924 GCA_031550185.1 Kiritimatiellia bacterium
TGCAAAGTCCGGCGCGATCACCCCCGACTCCCAGTTTACCCGCATCGCCAAAGCCGTGTGCTGGCCCGTCGCGCTGGGCGTGTGCGCGATCTGCCTGCTTCTATCCGTCCTCGCCCATTACGGACAGGGGGAGGCGGTCGCCGGTATCGTTGGCAAGACGGCAGACGCCGCCGTGCAGAAGGCGACGAAATGAACGTGCCTAGATAAGGCATTCAGTATTTTTTACTTTGCCACATTGCCACACCGCCGATGATGGCAAGAAGGGCGATAACCGAACCCCAAAGAAGGGGTTTGTTGGATGATTTTTTTTTGGTTTGTTCCGGCGGCGTTTCATCGCTGGGTTGTTCCGTAGATGCCAGCGGTTCGGGTGTTGGCGTATTTGTAATTGCGGAGAGAGCGGGTGTGATCACTACGGTATTACTTGCCGCATCTGTTTCATTTGCTTGCGTTATATCGGTTGCCGTCTTGAGTTGTGCTGGCGGCTTTTCCATAATGGAGTTGTAAATTTTTTGCGCGTCGTTACGAATAATACCATTCTTGGATTTCATACATTCTTCAAGTATTGGCAGAATGTCGTAGTTTGGAATATTTTTCAGCGTAGCCAAAAAAATAAAAACTTCATTTGGATTATCAACTTCCTCACCTTTGTCAACAGCAGATAACATTTCGCGAATAATATTTTCTAGCCCTTGTATTTGTCGTTCGCGAGAAATTTCCCTTCTGGTCATATCGTCTAACACGTAAGCAAATGGATTGCCAGTTGTCATAAACTCTGTCATAGGAAAAAGTGAGCAGATTGCCTCTTTTAGCGCGGCATCGTCTGTTTTACCTTTTTCAAAGTTTTCTTTAATTTCCACAAACAACTGCCGTCGCCTTTCAGCATCAGCATCAGCAGCAGCTTGGTCAATATATGAAATTGAGGGTACGGATTGTGCCTTTGTGATGGCAACAATGCTCAATGCAACGAGCGATGCCACGAGTGTCATCATTTTTTTCACTGTGTACTCCTTTAAGGTCGTAATGTGTCGTGTTGAGGGTGGCGGTTTATTTTGTCGAGTCCTATTTCGACATAATCGACGTCTGTAAACCAGTCATCTACAGCTGGATTCCAAATTTGTGTATTGTACACGCCGCGGACTTTTCCGTGTGGAATGTAGCCTTTATCGGGGTCTGTGTTGCCATACATAAGTAGCCGCTTGACAAGGTCTGCGTGTTGTAGAGTTTCATCGTAAAATCCCGCGCCCCAATCTTTCGCATGGAGGTAGCTGGATTTAACAACGCCATCACCAAAAATATTTCTACCACCTTTGTCCACATAAATATCTGGTAGTCCGCAAGCATGAAGCGTTTCATGCGCCACCGTGTTGTATCTTGCGCTCTTTGAAATGACCATGCGATATTGACTGTTGAAACCCGTGGCACCGACAACCGATTTCACAAAAAATACTCTTAGATGACGCGCGGGGATAGGGATTATTGCCATATCATTAAATCCTACGCCTGTGTTTGCCATGTCATACCATGTGGGGTTGTTCGTGTATTGGATACTCGCTACCACGAGCCTTACTCCTGCGGGGCGTAGGTATTCATTGGCTCCGACGGCAAAGTTATTGACTTCTGTCGGTGTCCAAGCGGCGGTAACGTTGTTGCTCACGATGAACACTGTCATATTTATATCAACGAGATTCGTGACTGCGATGTGGAAGAGCGTGGGCAATTGCAAGTTCATGATGCGGGCGGTAAGACCCGAATTATCAACCGCATTCGCTCGCACGGTGATGTTCGATCCGGTGTTGGCTCCATCGAAGGCAACATGGTGGGTAAGGTTGCTCCATGTGATGTGGTCTTTGAACAAATGATGGAACGTTTTCAACCGGAGGGAGTAGCGTCCAATGTCGCCCGGTGTGAGTCCGGCGGGATTGCCGGGGAAATATGTAACGGGGCCGGCGATCACTTCGTCGGCGGCAATGGTGAGGGTGTTGGTGCCGGCGCGGATGGCGGCGGGTGTGTTGGAATACACGTGATGCACGGCTCCGAGAGACGGGCGCAGGCATTCGATCCAGAGCGGGGTGGTGTTGGTGGTGGAGTGTTGTGTCACGGTGTAAGCGGTGCCTTGCAGGGAGGAGACGGCAACGGGCGGTTGATTGGTGGCGGTGTAGAGGCGGAAGGCGCCGGGTTCGCCTTGGATGACAACCTGCTGTTGGCCGTTGGTCGGGGCGTTGGCGGTGTCTAAATGAATAAGATTAAAGACGCCGTTTGTCGCATAGTATAACACATCGACCGGAGTTTTCGCGGCGCGGTTTTTCGCCAGAAGCGATTCATCGACGGTGTTGATGACGCCGTTGGTGTTCATGTCGGGCTTGATCGGCAGGGTGAAACTTTCGAGCGGCAGGACGGCGCGGAATTCGATGCCGGTGGTGACGGCGTTGGTGTAGGAGACGCGGAGCGTGGCCTTGCCAGGGGAGAAGGAACGGACGTGGTATTCATTCATGCCGTCAACCGTGGCATTCCATGCGCGGGACTGGCCGTTGGTCAGCAGGCGCGCGCCGGAGGTTGACCAAAGCTCGAAGTGACCGTCGCCGATCAGCGACATCGTGGCGTATCCTTTAGGATGACTACCCGCCCAAATACCCATGCCGACGGAGACGGTGTTGGTTGTGGCCGATGTGCTGGTGATGAGTTGAATGGCCCTGCCTTGCGGACACTGTAGGCGGTTGGCGTCGGACAGGACGGGCTGGTCAAGCAAAAAGTGTCCCCACCACAAATCACGCCCCACCACATAACGATTCGTCACGGGGGTCATCTCCCCGCCCAAACGCCCCTGGCTCCAGACGACATATTTGCTGCCGTCCCAGCCGCCGGGTTCCGCGCCTTCGAGATGGAAGAGGGCCGGAGGCGGGTTTTGCGTGTAGTAGTTTTGGCCGTTTGATATTTTTTGCAGGTAGCCGTCGAGCAGGTTCAAGCCTTCGGCGATCGTGAGGATTTTGCCCTGCCAGTCCGGGCCGTGCTCAACGCACACGCAGCAATCCGCCTCCGGCGCGCTCATCAGCCCCAAGGGAAGCAGGTCGGGATCGGGCGATGTTTGGCCGGGCAGCATGAACTTGGAGGCGTCCCGGTCCTCGCGCGGCGCGGTGCCGTTCATTCCGCCCAAGTCCCAATTGTTGTTCAACCGCAACCCCGTCACGGGGATACCCGCGCCGGTCGTGGTGTTCGTGGTGATCGTCCCGCCGTAGGTCTGGCAGGAGGGGCACCCCGCCCACTTGTCGCAACTCCCGCAACCCGTGCACTTGCACTCCACATTGTCACATTTGCAATGCTCGCAGTCCGGGGTGCAGACATGCGGGGTGTTGTCGCCCGGCTGGTCTTTGTACGCGAGGCAGCAGCCCATGCCAAGCTCTGCGGACGCCCGGCCGCTGATGCGCGGGATAAAGGCGTCCGCATACAAGATTTCAAACTCGCACTTCAATGGTTGCCGCGCCCTGGCGCGTATCGACCCGGCGGCCAATGTCGCCTTGTACGCCTCCCAATTTTCGCGCGCCGTCTCGTCCAGCCCCACCGTGATGTCGCGCCTGGATGACTTGCCCGGCAACACGCCGTAAGGCGTCCCCGCCACCCACGACCACGACAGCTCGCCGGCGCTCCGCACCACCGCGTCCGTCAGCACGCTCGTCACCGTCGCCGTCACCCCGCACGTCCCATGGATGCACCCGCCGCGTTCCGCGCCCAGTGCCACCCGCCACGTTTCGATCCGCTGGCCGCCGCCACCGACGCCCGCCGACATCGGCATGAACCCGCCCGCCGCCGCCGGCACCTCAAACTGCCCGGTGAAACCCGGCAACTCCGCCACGATCCCCTCCACCGGATTCACCGAAACCGCCACCGCCAAACCCGCCCCGCCTGTCAGCCCCGGCAACCGCTCCACCACCACATTAAACACCTGCCCCGAACGTAAAACATATTGCCGCGTTCCCCGTCCCGCGTGCACCACCGGCCCGATCCGCACCTGCGCATAACCCGCGCCCGGCCCCGACATCGACAGCGCCACAATCGTCACATCCCCCGCCACCCGGTTCGTCGCGCTGTGCGGCATGGCCTCCAGCGGCGAATACCCCAACTCCACCACCTGTAAATCCGTCAGCGGCAGGTTGGCCGGATTCGTCGTTTTCACCAGTGGATTCGCACCACGCAAAAAACACTCCCAAAACGTCATCCCGTTCGTCGCCGTCAACGTCCCGATGTCCTGTGAAACCGGCACCAGTCCGTAGCGCAACTTCCATGCGTCAGAAATTCCATCACCCGCAGTATCCACCACGCGCCAGTCCGCCGACACCTCATACTTTTCCAACGCCGTCATGCCCAGATCGTAACGATGACTCACCGCGTCCAGCGCGTTCGTCTTGTCCATAAATACCCGGTCCTCAAACTCATTCGGGATCCCGTCCCCGTCCCAATCCTCCGGATCCACCTCCGCCTCCCCGCCCTCCTCCACCGCCACCGACGACACCGACCCGCTGCCAAACAAGCCCCCCACAAAATCCATCACCTGCCCGATGGTGTCCGGCTTCATCGACCCGAAGGTCGCGATCGCCACAACCAATGAAATAAACCCCAGCCGACCCAGCCGACGCGTGTTCATCCTGACCAGCCGCCGCGCCGCAAACGCAACCGCCACGCACACCCACATCCCCAAAAGCAAAGCCCTCATGTCAACGTTTTCCTTTCAATTGTCACGTGTGATTGTGTCGCGTTATCTGACCATGAAAAGCGTGGCCCACACCCCGTGCGCCGAGAAGCCCGGCACCCCCTGTGCCGCGCGCCGCTCATCCGCCTTCGTCGCCGCCACCTCTTCCACCTTCCAACGCAACGCCAGCGCACTCTCCATTCCCCGCAACGCCTTCTCCGGCGGCTCCCCGCCACCCAATAAAACGGCTTCATGAATCGTCCCCGAAAACCCGCGCCGCCACGCCAGCAACCCCGGATCATTACCGACCACCGCGCTTGACAGCGGCACCGACGCCGGAAACACCGCCGTCACAATCTGCCGCTTTCCAACCTCCAACACCGCACCCTCCCTGCCGTTCACATAAATCCGCACCCCCTCGGCCGCCCCCACGCCGTCAAACGCCCCCTCTTCCCCGCCCAATGGCCTGTTCGCCAGCCGCAACGCCTGTTCCCCCGTAAACAACGCCTCCCGCACCCGCAACTCTTCCGCCTCCACCACCATGACCAAGCTCCGAATCTCCGCCGTGTTGCCCGTCGCAAACCACAACCCCATGCCATCAACACCCCGCAGGCTCCGCAGCCCTTTTTGCGTGTCAGCCCCTTGCACCTCCCAATCCCCGTTCCGCCCGTACATCGTAATGCCGTGTGGCGACCGCCACTCAAACACCCCGTTCGTTCCCGCGATCACTTCCGCTCCCATCGCCTCAAACTGCCCAGCGACAAACACCCCCGCTCCTGCCGGTGACACGGCCAAGACGCCACACAGGGCAATCACCGGAAGCCATAAACGATTTTCCATGCCTTTCAAAGTAGCGCATTTTCTTTTTCACGGCAAGCACGGTTTTATTTCAAATGGATGAGTAGTTTCCGCGCATGGGAGTGTGTTTGTGTTTGTGTGTGGGATTTATCCGTCAATGGTAACAATTCCTTGTAATGCCGTGTTTTATGGAAAACGTTAAAAGACCCTGCAAATGCTGGATGTTTTATTACTTAACGACGCCTTTTCGGCATGTCAAAAATGCGCTTTTGGTTTCTGGAACACCGATGTGACACAAATCCATCCACTCATTGATCCTGATGATAAGGAGGAGTTTGATTGGGAACTATCCCCGCCGCTTGGCGAGCCTACGCGTGTTTATCCCAAGCCTTACAACTACTTCCAATATGGGGATCGTGCCTGGTTTTATGTCGATGAGGACGCGGGCGTTAAGTATACGTTCTTAACGAATATCGTGCACACCATGCGGATCGAGCACAATTGGACAAACTACTTCGAAGTGTGCTACGCGGGTCTTCGAAGTCCTTCGTCACGTGTGGCGGACAATGCCCTGCGCGACATGAAGCGCCACATCGGATATGCGAATAATGAGCAATGGCAATATGTTTTAACCAGTCCGCATGTGGAGGCTGGCGTCAAAGACTTTACCCGCGCAATTCAAACCTATATTGAATTGAGTTTCACCGATCCCGATACCTTCCACTTGAGTCCGGACTTAAAAGATTTTTTGAAATGATTGTCCTTGTGGCGTGGCAGAGGTCGTGCCACGCCACGGCGCGGTTATATTCTTCAGATGCGCGGAAGGATGTCGCGGTAGACGGCGCGGAGGATGTCGTTGCAGTTGCGCTCGCAATGCGAGGTGATGGTGACAACGAGATTGAGGTCTTGGAAGATGATGGAAAACTGGCCGTATTTGCCGTCGGCGCGGTAGGTGTTGGGTGGCGTGCAGCGCCAGATGTGATAGCCGTAGCCGGCGCGGTTTTCGGGGTCCTGCCACGGCGGGGTGATGGTGTCGGTGTGGAGCGCGCGGATGTAATCGGGGGAAACGATGTGCCGGCCGTCGAAGGCGCCGTTTTGCACGAGCAGAAGGCCGAGGCGGTGGAGTTCGGCGGTGGTGAGATGGAGGCCGGTCGCGGCGATCGTGTGGCCGCGCGGGCAGGTGTGCCACTGCGGGTTGTGGATGCCCAGCGGGGTGAAGAGGCGCGTCACAAGGTAGTCGCGCAAGGTGAGGCCTGTGACGCGCTGGAGGACGCGGCCAAGCATGTAGGTGCAGGCGTTGGAATAGACGAAGCTGGCGCCGGGCGTGGTGAGAAGGGGCTCGCGGAAGAAACGCTCCGCCCAGTCAACGGGCGAGGAGAGCTGCTCCTCTTCCGAACACGAGAACCAAAACACTGGTTTGCCGGACGCCATGTGAAGGAGGTTGCGCAGCGTGATTTTGTCGGAACCCGCGGAGGCGGCGGAGGCAAATTCGGGAAAGAATCCCAGCACGGAATCGTCGAGTGAAAAACGTTTTTCGTCGAGCGCGATGCCGATGGCGATCGAGGTGAACGTCTTTGACGCGGAGTAGAGGTTGACCTTGTCGTCGGCGCGGAAGCGATGCGCCACAGCGGGCTTGCCGGGGTGCTGCGCGACGATGCCGTACACGCCGAGGGTTTGTTCGGCGACGGTGAGGCGGAAGGTGTCAAAGATCGACAGGTTCATAAGCGGAGGGATTGCGGGTTGTAAAAAAGTTGTGGCGCGGCAGGAGCTCTGCCACGCCACGAGGGGTTAACGCACCATGAAGAGGGTGCGCTGGGAACGGTAGGTGACACGAAGCTCTGTGTTGTTGACTTCGAATTTCCAGCGGGGAATTTCGTTTTCAGGCACGTCGAGCGTGAGGTTGCCGGCGCCGT
Organism: Kiritimatiellia bacterium; assembly: GCA_031550185.1. GTDB lineage: Bacteria > Verrucomicrobiota > Kiritimatiellia > RFP12 > JAVBOU01 > JAVBOU01. The sequence goes on from JAVBOU010000094.1 coordinate 7,393, forward strand.
TGTCGATGTTGGCGGCGCGCAGGACGGTGTAGGTGCCGGGCAATGCGTTTTTGACGGCGACAGGTGAGATTTTTGAGCCGGGCGCGAAGGTGACGGCGCCGCTAAATTCGGCGATTTCGGGCAGGCCGTTGAGTTGGATTTCGGGGATGATGATGTTGGCGTTGGCGACGATGAGGGTGGAGCCGTCGAGCTTGCCGCCGGCGAGGACGAGGCGGTTGTCGTGGGCGTCGGTGTGGCGGCCGACATAGATGGGCCCGTCGTTTCGCATGAACGCACCGGAGGCAAGGCGGAATGTGTTGTAAGCGCCGTAGTGCCCGATGTGCAGGCCGCCGCGGTTGGTGACCACGCTGCCGGATTCGAGGTTGAAAAGGTGATGCGTGGAGGCCTGGAAAGTCCCCATGCGGATGTTTTCGTTGCCGGTGTTGTCGAAGAAAAGTTTGGAACGTGCGGCAGTGAGGGTGTTGGAGGAGCAGAGATTGAAGCCAAGCTCAATCATGCCGGAGAGATAGAAGTCGGCGCCGTCGAGGATCAGGCGGTTGCCGGAGCCGCTGTGGCCGACGTTGAAGCTGTTCGCCTTGAAGGTGGCGCTGTTGGTGAGGATGAGTTGGTTGTGATTGGCGACGCCATTTTGACCCATGCTGAAGAGGCCGTTGATGACCACATGGCCGTTGTTAACGATGGCGCGGCCATAACTGCCGATCGCGCCGTATTCGACCGTGCCGGCGGAGTTGAAGCGTCCGCCGTTGGTGACGACAAACTGGTGGTTGGTGCCGGCATAATGACCGAGAAGCGCGGTGTTGACGTTGACCGTGGCGTTGGAAATGACGACGCGGCCGTTGTCCGATTCGGTGTTGATGTTCAGTTGGCGGATGAAGTGCTCGCCGCCTGCAAAGAGGAGTTCGCCGGCGTTGGCGGCAATCAGCCGAATGCGCGACGGTGCGGTGGCGGCGGTGTTGATGGACAGGCGATACGGATCGCGTTTGGTGAGCTCGCCCATGCCGCTCAGCGGACCGTTCAACGCGAGGTCGCCGCTGGATTCGAGGAGGAGGAGGTTTTCCTGAATGTAGAGGCCGCCTGACGGGAGGGAGGAGCCGTGGAAGGTGTAGATGGCGTCGCCGGAAACGTAGGTGGCGCCGGTGCCGGTGATGTTGAAGCGCAGGCGGGGAAAGCCTTGCGAGAAGAGGTGGAGGTCGTTGTCGCCGGTGCTGATGGAGCCGGTAATGGTGCGGTCGCCGTCGAGGATGATGCCGGCCTTGCCGTTGTGTCCGAGATGGAGGGTGTGACCGTTGAGGTCGATGTTGTTTTTGAGTTGAAGGCCGTACGCATGCGCGTCGGCGTTGAGGGTGGTCTGCGCGGTGACATCGGCGTAGTCGGCGGCGGTGGCGTTGGCGAGAAGGGTGGTTGGCGCGAGACCAACGGTGCCGTCGGCATGGACGGCGCCAAACGCGAGGCGCGGACGGTTGAAGGCGAAGGAGGGTGGAAGCTTGTCGGCGGGCATTCCGGTAAAGCGGAGCGTGCCGTTGCCGCTCAGGTAGAGGAAGGCGCCGCGGGTTTGCTCGAGGCGGTTGAAGGTGGCGGAGGTGTTGTCGCTCAGGATAAGGCGCGCGTTGTTGTACGGGCCGATGTTGAACAACGTGCCGGGCGTGTAGAGCGCGCCCTCGCCGGTGACGTAGACCGTGACGTATGCGGTCGCCATGTCGCTTGCGCCGAGGCGGATGTCGCCGCTGCCAAGTGTCGTGGCGGAGGCGGTGGTGAGCGGGAGGTTGAGCGTGCCCTGCGGGAAGGTGACGCCGCCGGTGAAGTCGTTTTCGGGGTTGGCGAGGGAGAGCGTGCCGCCTGTCATGCGAAGCGCGCCGGGGCCGCGAAGGCGCGGGGCGTAAAGCGTGACGAGTGATGCGGCGGTGCCGTCAATGCCGTTCCACATCCAAAGGTCCCGCGCATTGTTGAAGGTGATGTTTTGGCCGTCGGACATGGAGAGGGTTATGCGGTCGACGTCGATGTTTTGGCCGAGCGAGATGTCGGCGTTGCGGCTGATGGTCACACTGTCGCCGATGGCGAAGGCGGTGAGTGACGTGTTGTAATGCCAGCTTTTTGCGGAGGTGTCCCAGGCACCCGCGCTGAGCATGGTGTCCCATACGAGGTCGCGGTTGCCGGCGGTGACGGTGTTGGTGGCGGTCCACACCGTGCCCAGCGAATTGACGCCGCTGAAACAGTAGCGCAGGGAGGCGCCGGGCTCGATTTGCGCGCCAAATTCGAAGGTGCCGCTGGCGGTGGGCGGCCATGTCTTGACCGGGGTCAACGCGCCTGAATCCGCGCCGGTCCAGCAGGTGACGGTGACGGCGTCCAGCGCGGAGTCGGCGAGCTCCACCCAAATTTTTGCGCCATTTGAAAATGCGGCGGCGCGGGGTTCTGAAAATTCAGCGGCGCCGTGCGTCCGGAAGGTGACGACGTTTGACCACACTTCGTCCGTGGCGTTGACCGCGCGGAAGCAATAGTAGTAGGTGCCGCCGATGGCGAGGTGGTTGAGGGCGTTGGTGGTGAAGACGCCGCCGGACAACGCGCCGAGCTCCACGCTGGCGAACCAGTCCCCGCCGCTGACAGCCGGATCGGCGTCGCCCCAAAACAGCGTCACGTCGGCGGTTTCCCCGCTCCCCGTGTAAACCAGGTCGCCGTCGGCGCTGGCGAACGTGTCGCCGGTCACAGACGGTGGCAACGCGGTGATGACCGGCGCGCTGGTGCGAGTGATAAAGCTTTGGAGATCCGTCGCAATCTGGTTGTGGCCGTTGTCGAGCACCACGCGGTAATAAATCGTTTGACCGGCGGGGAAGTTGTCCGCATCGATTTGAAACGCGGCCGCATCGGTGAACGTGCCGGCGGACGTCGCCTGGTTTGGCAAGTCATTTGCCGCGACGCCCCACCAGACGCTGACCGTGGTCTCCATCCCTTCCGGGTAAACCATGCCCGTAAACGTCGCGTTGTTTTGGCCGATGCCTGTCGCCGCGTCCGCGCGCAGGCTGCCGACGAGTTCGTTGCTCAAGCCGTACAAGTGGTACGTGGCGTTGGGGTTGTCCATGTCGTAATTCATGCGCAACGTGCCATCGTCGGCCGCGACATAACGGTACGCGATGTACTGGTCGATTTTTGCGGCGTCCGGGTTGTTGGTGATGGAATGCGCCGTTGTGTTGTCGGGGCGAAACGTGAAAATCTGCGTGCGGTTGTCGCCGACGCCCCATGCGCGGTGGTAAAGCCGAATCTCATAGCAACGGCCCGGCTCCAACCCGGTCAGTTCCAGCGTGCCGTGTCCGGTGTCATAAAAAAAGTCATACAACAGTTTGTAAATCTGCTCCGTGGGCAACGTGGCGATGTTTCCCTCATTGCCGCCGGGGTGCGGTGTCGCAGGCAACCCGCTCCACCCGAAATCGCCAGGCAACGTACCTGCCCGGCTCGTGGTGCTTGTGAATTGCACGCCTTTGATGACCGGGTTTTGCATAGCCGAATTGCTGCCTGCGTCAATCGCATGCGTGTAGTGTTTCAGCGGGGAAAGTCCTGTGCCCGCGTCATTCGAAAATTGCACCGCCCTGGGGTTCGCCTGAGCGCCCAACGCGCTGGCAAGACATCCCGCGATCATTCCGATCCATGTGTTTCTCTTCATAACGTGTTCCTCGTTTTGGCAATCCGGCAAAACATTTTCAGGAAATTGTCTTTCCAGAAATACAAAGGGAATAGTATAGGATTCGCGTCTTTGTTTCAATCCCAATGTCCATGACAACGGGTTGGGAAATGTCAAATTGCGGGTGGACAAGCGGCGCGTTTCAAAGTAGAGTAATAGCCCTTTAGTTTTTGAGGTCTAGAAAAAGTCATGAGTCACGCACGCAACATTGTGGTCACATCGGCGCTGCCGTATGCCAACGGGGACATCCATCTCGGGCATCTGGTGGAGTATTTGCAGACGGATTTCTGGGTACGCTTCCAAAAGATGCGCGGCCACCGTTGCGTGTATGTGTGCGCGGACGACACGCACGGGACGCCGATCATGGTGCGTGCGCGCAAGGAAGGCGTGACGCCGGAAAAGTTGATCGAGGAAAGCTATGCGGAGCATGTCCGCGACTTCGCGGATTTCGAGGTGGAGTTCGACTGCTATTCGTCGACGAACAGCGCGGAAAACCGCAAGCTTTCCAACGAAATTTTTCAATCGATGGAATCCGCGGGTTGTGTCACGTCCAAGTTCCTGCCACAGCTTTACTGCGAGAAGGACGGCATGTTTTTGCCAGACCGTTTTGTGAAGGGCCTCTGCCCGCGTTGCGGCGCGGCGGGGCAATATGGCGATTCGTGCGACGCGTGCGGCCAGGTCTATCCGGCCGAGGAGCTGAAGGAGGCCGCGTGCGTGATTTGCGGCAGCGCGCCGGTGATGCGCGAGAGCGAGCATTTGTTCTTTGAGCTTGAGCCGTTCCGCGCGTACTTGCGCGACTGGATTCCGTCGCACACGCCGGAGGATGTCGCGAACAAGCTGCTCGAGTGGTTCAACGAGCCGTTGCGCGGCTGGGACATCTCGCGCGACGCACCCTATTTCGGCTTTGAAATTCCCGGCCATCCGGGCAAATATTTTTACGTGTGGCTCGACGCGCCGGTCGGCTACATGGCCGCGCTCACCCAGTGGTGCGCGAAGCACGGCGAGGCCTTCAGCACATGGTGGAACGATCCGAAAGTCGAGCTCTACCACTTCATCGGCAAGGACATCGTGCGCTTCCACTGCCTCTTCTGGCCCGCGATGCTCAACTGCGCGGGGTTCAAGGGGCCGAACCAGGTTTTCGTCCACGGCTTCCTCACGGTCAACGGCGTAAAGATGAGCAAGTCCAAGGGTACCTTCATCCGCGCGCGCACATATCTCGACACGCTGCCCGCGCAAAACCTGCGCTTCTACTACGCCTGCAAACTCAACGGCACGACCGACGACCTCGACCTCAATCTGGAGGATTTCGAAAACCGCGTTAATTCCGACCTTGTCGGCAAGATCACCAACCTCGCCTCGCGCGGCGCGCAAATGCTCCACAAGCGCTTCGAAGGCCGCATGGGCAAGATGGATGACAAAGGTCGCGACGTCTGGGCCGAAGCGCGCGGCCGCGCCGAACGCGTTGCCGACGCCTACGAGCAGCGCGACTTCTGCCGCGTGATGGTCGAGGTGCGCGAAATCGCCGATCTCGCCAACCAATATTTCGACGCCATGGCGCCGTGGGGTTTGGTCAAGACCGATCCCGATCTCGCGCGCCAGGTGCTGACGTCGATCCTCAACGTTTTCCACGTCATCGCCATTTACCTCAAGCCGATTTTGCCCTCGTATGCGGCGCGCGTCGAACGCCTCTTCAAAGTCCCGCCGCTTGCGTGGCACGACATCGACACACCGCTCGAAGACCGCCTCATCGCCGACTACGAATACCTCGCCACGCGCATCGAGCCCGAGCAAATCGAGCGCATTGTCGAAGCGTCGAAGAGCGATGCCACGGGCGCCGCGCCGAAAAAGCCCGCCATTCCCATGAAGCCCGAAATCGACTTCGACACCTTTTCCAAGATCGATCTGCGCATTGCGGAAGTCGTCGCCGCCGAGGCCGTCGACGGTGCGGAAAAATTGTTGCGCCTCTCCCTCGACATTGGCGAGGACAAACCGCGCAACGTCTTCGCCGGCATTCGCAAAGCCTACGACCCCGCGAAACTCATTGGTCGCCGCGTCATCATGGTCGCCAACCTCGCGCCGCGCAAAATGCGCTTCGGCGTTTCCGAGGGCATGATCCTCGCCGCCTCCAATCCCGGCGCCGACGACACCGAGCTCTTCCTCCTTTCCCCCGATGACGGCGCGAATCCCGGCGCGGTGGTGAAGTAAACGTTGCATCCGCGCTTGCGTTGTGCGGAACGGAAAAGGTATACTGGCCGCCTATGGAATTTATCGACCGGTATCACGCAAGGCGAAGCCTCAAACGTTCGCTTCGGAGCGCCCACCACGTCTTCGTCATGCGCGAGGATCTTTTCTCCGATGAAGAACGCGAACAACTCACCGACGCCATAACGCGCGCGCGCAACGCCCGCCACGACGGCGACCTCGCGGAGATGCGCGCCGCCGAAGCCTGGCTTGAGGAGGTTGTCGCGTCCGTCACGCCGCGCGTCTCCTTCTCCGAGCTCCGCGGCATCTTCGAAATGTGGGTCACCGCGCTCGCCGTTGCCATGGCCTTCCGCGCCTACTTCTACCAGCCCGTCCGCATCCCCACCAACTCCATGTACCCCACGCTCTACGGCATCACCTCCGTCGACGATTCGCGCACATGGAGCGATGACATTGCCTTCAAAATTCCCAAGTGGCTCCTCACCGGCTCGTGGCACCGCGAGATCCGTGCCACCAGCGCCGGCGTCCTCGAGCCCGTGCCGGACAACACGCCCGGCATCCGCGGCAAGCCCGGTTACACCACCCTTCGCGCCGGCGGCGTCCTCTATTACGTCCCCAGCGACGTCTTCGTCGCGCGCAACAACCAGCTCGTCATCCAGCCCGGTCGCCAACCCGTCCCCCTTTACAGCCGCGTCGTCCCCAACCAACGCATCTGGTCCGGCCGCGTCACCATCGGCGACTTCGTCTTCGTCAACCGCTGGATCTGGAACTTCCGCCGTCCGCAACGCGGCGAAGTCATGGTCTTCTCCACCTCCGGCATCCCCAATCTCCAGCAAGGCACCCACTACATCAAACGCATGTGCGGCTTGCCCAACGAAACACTCGAGATCCGTCCGCCCGACCTCTTCATCAACGGCGAGGCCGTCACCAAGCCTTTCATGATCGACCTCCTTGCCTCCCGCGGCCGGCTCGGTCCATGGGCTCCACCCTATGCCGGCTTCCAGCTCACCCACACCATGCTCGCCGGCGACAGCATCAAACTCGGCCCCGACCAATACTTCGCCCTTGGCGACAACAGCCTCAACAGCTTCGACAGCCGCTACTGGGGGCCCGTCCCCGAAAAGAATCTCCTTGGCCCCGGCTCCGTCGTCTACTGGCCCTTCATCAACCCCCGCTGGGGCAAAATCCCTTGACCCGAAACCTCCTCATGAACGGCATCGCCGTGACCCTCCTCATTCTCCTCCAGGGCTGCCTCTGGTGGGGCGGACAAAAATCCGCTGATCCCGACAGGTGCGGCGTCAAAGAAGCCGCCCTTCTCCTCAACGCCAAAAAGCCCCGCTGGGACAACGACCGTCTCATCTTCAAGCAACAAAAAGGCGGCACCAACCAAATTGTCTTCTTCGCCGACAGCCGCCGCGCCGAACTCAACGGCACCCTCATCTGGCTCAACGCCGCCCCCTTCGGCGCCGCCCGCAGCCGCAACTGGCGCATCCTCCGCGAAGACCTCACCAACACCATCCACGCCGCCTGGACCACCCCGCCCGCCTTCACCAACCGCCTCGTCATGCTCGACCCCGGTCACGGCGGACGCGATGAAGGCGCCACTTCCGACGACAAGCGCCTCGTCGAAAAAGACCTCACCCTCGACCTCGCCCAGCGCGTCCGCACCCTCCTCGAATCCCGCGGCGTCCGCGTCCTCATGACCCGCACCGACGACACCACCCTCACCCTCGCCGACCGCTCCCAGCTCGCCTCTTTCCACCATCCCGCCCTCTTCGTCAGCATCCACCTCAACAAAGCCGCCAACACCAACTCCTTCGGCGCCGAAACCTTCATCATGCCCGCGCCCAATCACCCCGGCACCGCCGCCGAAAGCCATCCCGACGCCTGGCGCGCCGGCAACGCCTTCGACCCCCAAAGCGCCCGTCTCGCCTACTTCATCCAGCACCGCATGGCGCCCCTTACCGGCGGCGACCGCGGCCTCAAACGCGCCCGCTTCCACGTCCTCGCCAACGCCTCCTCTCCCGCCGCCCTCGTCGAATGCGGCTTCCTCTCCAACCCCGACGAAGCCGCCAAATTCCAAACCTCCCTCCACAAGGCCAACGTCGCCCGCGCCATCGCCGACGCCATTTGCGACACCCTCGGCCCCGCTCCCCAAAAACCCTGAAAAAAAAACGTCCGTGGCAGCGCCCCACCTCTGCCACGACACGTTGTAGCGGCGCTACTGTGCTGCGCCTATTGCGTGATTGAAGAGATGAGGCTCAGTTTGGGGTATAGCGGTCATCATCCATTATGGAGTGCGGCGAGTTATCGCCGCTTTTCCGTTAGCTCTCCATGCTCGGTCAACATCTTGCCGTCCCGTTAGGGACGGAATGTTGGTAGAAAACGCATCATGAAAGATTATCCGTCCCGTCAGGGACGGGAGGTTGCGTCGCGCAGGCGTCATGTTTTCCACGCACGAGGCTTGCGGACACACGTCGTAAAATCGCTATATTCCAATTCGTCTATTGCCCAATGACGGAAGAGGCGCAGCACAGCAGCGCCGCTACAACGTTAGTCAAACTGCCCTGTCTTCAAAAAACGCTTCACCTGCGTGATCACCTCCGGATTTCGCATCATCCACGTGTGCGTCACATGCAGGCAGACAAAATCAGCCATCCCCTCCATCCGCGTGCGCTCCACCGCGACCTTCCCGTCATCCGCGCCGGGGATCATCATCCATGAAAACAACGGATTCACCGTGCGATCACCCGCAATCACGCCAACCGGATACGCCGGCGGATTCAGACCCGCGAGGATCGAATTGGTGCTCGTGCCAAGTTCCTTTCCCGCCGGACCGTTCACCCAGTCATACATCCACCACACCCCCAGCGCGTCCGTGATTTCGCTCCCCTGATTCGGCGGCGCCAGCATGACCGCGCGCCCCATGTTCCGCAGCGGATGATCCTGCAACATCGCGCGCAACACAATCCCGCCCATCGAATGCGTAACAAAGTGAACCCTCGACGCGTTCGCGATGCGCGGCGCGATCTCCGCGAAAACACCCTCCGACAACTCATGAATCCCCGCGCTTGTCGAGGGATAATTGCAATTCAAAACCGTGTATCCCTCCTCCGCCAGCGCCTCGGCGAGCTTGCCCATCGCGCGCGACGTGCGGTTGAGTCCATGCAACACCACCACCGTCTCATCGCCGCCTTCTCGCGTGACAATCCCCGAGGGACGCCACAACGCGCACGACACGCCGATGACCATCAGCACACCGCAAACCAAAAAGGCAATTCTTTTCCGCGCGCGTTTCACTTCGCCTCTCCTGTCAAGAAAGTCATGGACATAAAAACAGAGTAACACATGCCTTCACAATATCCCCGCGCACCGAACACGTCAAGCGGAAGGTGCGGTCGCGCCCCAACTTTTTTTGATGTCACACAAAACTGGATTCCCTCGTGTCGTGGCAGAGGTCATGCTCTGCCACGGCGCGCAGGCTTTTTTTTTCGCCCCAACGGGGCAGGTCATGCCAGCCTAGACAGTGTAGTCATGAGATTTGTCTTTCCCTGTTTTCATGATTTTGGCATACTTTCACGCATGAACGACACCTCCCCCGCACACCGACGCCATGACCTGTCCGACGCGCACTGGCAAAAAATCGAAAACCACTTGCCA
>JAVBOU010000046.1:0-20718 GCA_031550185.1 Kiritimatiellia bacterium
CTCGACAATGTCAATTTGCATGTCATGGCGTAGCACGTTTAGCTCATCCGATCTGATAAAACCTATGATGCTGGCGTTGGCAAGTTTTTGAGCGGCAAACGTTTTTTCAGCGTGAATGATCGCATTGGGCTGGATGGTGCCAAGTTGCCACTTTTCAACCGCGTTCTCACCATTTTTTGCAAAACCCCACTTGCCTGCAATTTCGACTTCCACATTTTGAAGCGGAATTGGAAGCGGGTTTATGAAGTGTATCGTCGCCGTCACAGTTTGTCCTATGCGCAATGTTGGCGTTGCGGGTTGGAGTGTCAGAATCTCACCGACAACATCAAGACCCGCGCGCCTCAAAATACCCCATGTTTCGCCACCCGATTCAACTCGTGCTCCATACTGAAAAGTAAATGAATGGGATTCCCAAGGAAGATATTGGTCACACGAAACTGTGAAGACAATATTTGTCCATTCTCCGGCGGATAATGAGTTTGTCGCAATCATGGATCCAATATTACGAATGGATTGTCCATTATAAGCAACGACATCTCCCCCCATTGCAAACAGATACGTCTGCGCTGAGTGGGACGAATTAGTTAAATGGGTTGTCCATACTGCAGGCGGGCCTAATAATCGCGAAAATGTTTGCACGACCTTCATGCCATTTGTGAAATTGCATGTATCACCTTCCGGCGGGGGATCAGACAAAAAATATGGGTCGTCCATCGTTTTGACTGTTTGCCCACACAACGTGGCCAAACAACAAAAAATGAAAATAGAAAGCAATTTTTTCATAGCAAACTCACTTGTAGTTGGTGGTGATGTCATCACGGTCATTACAGCCGATTGCCTTTGTACTGATATCCTTGCCGATGTAGTCAGTACGCTCCAAATGGTCATCAACGGTTCGTCCGTTCAACGCCAAAACATCCATGCGAAACCGCGCATTCACTTCTGCACGGACAAAGCCATTGTCATATGTTCCGCCAAGATTTAACTTCACTGCCGATACTGCGGCAGGTCCACATTGATATGTCCCCTCGCTTTTTTCCTGAGGCGTGGCATCCACAACCTGCCAGCCGCAATAATTCACGCCGCGAGCCGGGCGTTGCATCCATGCCTCGCTCCAAACATGGTAATTCCACACGGAGTCTATTGAACGTGCGTTATTTGGTGAATAATCAAAATTTAAGGTGACGTCAATTATCCCATCCCCATTCGTGTCATGGGCTGAGTTGTAGTTTGTCACGGGCCGCGATGGAATTCCGGCGGAACGCAATAAGGTGGTCAGTGTTCCGGCAAAAACCCAGCATTGTCCGTATTTGACAACATTTTCGGTGCGGTTGTACTGCTTGAGGATTTCGTCACTTCCCTGCCAATCCAGCGGGTCTGTGCCGCCGGGATATGAACCGCTCCAGTTGCCTTGGAGAATGCCGCCATCGTTTGAATTCACGCGGGCGGAGAGATGGCGCGCGATGCGCACGGGAATGCAACGTGTCGTGCGGTTCAGGGTGTCAATCTGCGTGGCGCCTGATAAAGCCCGTAATTCTGACAAGAGCACACTCAACGCGCAATCCTCAAACTGGGCATATGTCCAGTCTTTTGGCGCTTTGCTTCGCACATCTCGTCCCATCCAAATTTGTCCCTTCTGATTCATCACGTACTCCTGACGCGCGGTGTCGGCGGACAGATACACGGCGTCATCCGCGTTCCACGGATTAAAGAGCATGATAACAACATCTGGAAAATCATGCACGTCATAAACCGTGCCTTCGCTTTTTGATGAGAGCCGCGCAAAGAATTCGTGTTCGCCCATCGGACATTCGTTGACAGGTGTCCGGATTTCCATTTCCACCAACACGGAGCCGTTGGTGCCGGGTTGTTCGGATATGAATTTGCAATACCACTGCGTGTTGTCGAGGTCGGAGACGGAAACCGGGATGTCATTGGTCATGGGAACTCCATCAAAAGTGTCCACCGAGTAAAAGCTGACTTCATACGCATTGCCATCAAAGGCGGAAAGTTCGATATGTGTTGAAAACGGATCACCGCGCCGCAAAACCAGCGCGTTGGTTCGATACAGCTCCGTGTGGTGGAGCGGTTTGTTGATGGCGGCAAACGTGTCGATCGACATGATTTCAGGAAAAATTACCGTGATTTGCGCGGTGTCATAAATGTTGCTCGCGTTCGGATGTGTTGCGATGACCGTGTAATTGGTCACGACACTTCCGGCGGAAATCCAAAGATGCGCCATGCCGTAAAGCGCGGTGACACCTGAACCTCCGGTTGGGGATGCATAAATTCGGGCGCCGTTTTGAAGAGCAGGTTCAAGCCGCCAGTTTGCCGTGCCGGATGATTGGGCTGCGTCCAGCGCAATGCGAGTGCGAATAGTTGACTCGTAATACAAAGGATAATCGTCTTCTTCCAAGACGACATCGACGATGTGGAGGAGGCCGTTGGTGCTGAAGGGCGTGGTTTATGGTTCTGGTTCATTCATCTGTTTTATGATGAAAATGAAAGGCGCCTCGTCGGCAAATTCGTTGAAAATAAGCGCGTGGTGCTGCGTGTCCCATGTGGGTCGAGACTCGGCAGGCTCGTTCGCGCTGTCTGAAAGCGTTGCGAAAAGACCTTTCATTTCATCAAGCTGCGTAATGACAACGGCGCGTTGTGTGGTTGAATAAAGCGTGTTTGTTTGCGCCAATGTGATGGCATGAGCCAAATGATTTGTCGCACCGCGTCCCCATTTTTCGAGATACACGGAAACCAGCGCCCGTGTTGCAAAAACTTCAACGGTCTGGTTTGTGCGGACATGGGCGTTGACATACGCCACAACATTTGACGCATGATGTGTGTTCCACAATGTTTCAAACCCGTCCATAAACGCAGTTTGCTCCGCACAGGCGTTCATGGCGATCAATGCAAATATCAAACAGATTTTTTTCATGACTACTGACTTCCTTCGTCTTTGGCTTTCAGTCCAGCTTGGTTGGCACCCCATGTCGGGTATTTGCCGCCTTTTTGGCTATGTGGCGATGGCCATCCTCGTTTTGCGATTTCGGTCTGCATGGCGTTGACATCAGTGGTTTGTAACACATTTACAAAATTTTGGCTAGGGTTCATTCCGTGTGCGTATCCCGCCTCATATGCAGCGCGATCATCTGGATTATCCATTTACACAGCGGGGGAAACCTGTAACAAAGTCTCCCCCAAGACCTCACCGTTCTGCGCTCAGCGCATCACGTGTGATCTCAACTTGTTTAATCACTTGACTCATATCTTGCAACGAATCAGCGGGGTCAGATGATATTTTGATTTGCGCAACAAGGTTGGTTGATATCAAAACAACCGAAGCATGTTTGGTCACAACTCCTTTGTCATAATCTGACAATACAATAAAATCTGTTTGATACGTTGTGTTTGGGGATGGAAGAAGGCCTGACGATGCAATTTCTCGAAGAAGATTTGTAAACGTGTTGGCGGCGAAAAATGCGGTTTCTGAATAATGAATGCCAATTGACATGCTTTTATTGTCATCTCTTGCAAAGGTTAAGTTAGTTCCGAATATTGTTTTTGTCGTGCCGTTTTCTTCAATCGAATGACCACTTTGTGAAGCCTCAGTTTTTATGAACCCCATGTTTTCCATCGTGCCGACGAAATTTGCAATGGCATTTGTAAATGTCGGATCAATTAGCGCTAAAGTTTTTATGTTTTCATTTGCGTTTAAAATAAACGAAAATATCAGGCAAAGAGAAATGAAATTAAAACCTTGCGTTTTCATTGCGCGTCCCTCACTTTATCGGATCTCTGCGCTGTCCAGGATTTTGTCCCATTGGCAGACTAGCGCGTGGGTTACAGTTGACATGGCTCATAGGATCAACCAAGTGAAACTTGTAGCTATTTGTGTTTGAGGCTGGGCCAAACAACATGTTTGTCGGAACAAGTTCAACTCGCATGTGGCCGCTTCCAAACGGCGTGCCGCTGGTGTCGACTTTTAAGCAAGCGTCAAACACTTTTCCTGTGTCATCCATTGGGCCTCGCCATCCTATTCGGTGATACCCAAATCCGCCCCAAAATGGTTTTCCCCATGCGTGGTTGGAAATTGCACGAATTTCGTTGCAATAAAACCCTTGACCTATCCATTGGTTCCACAAATCGCACCCCAAAATGTTTGACAACGAAACCACGCCATTCGCACAATCCCAGCAATTTACCTCTCCACCATTTCCGGCATTTCCGTTTAATCGTGCAATCCATCCTGTTAAGTTAAAATAATCCACACCAAATGCAGTAAATTTTGTGTAATTACAATCTCCTTTTTTTGTGTCATATTGAAACCTTCCAGATTCATATATCGCGCGGGTAATTTGGCTTGCGGCGTCTTCGATTGTTTTCGCTCCGCCTGCCCACGTATCTGAACAAACAATGTCCAGCGCGGTCACCCACGCATTTGTTGGACTACCGAAAGTGTTGCCCCACGGCAAATTGGATTCGGCGAAGATGGTAAAATTCGTATGCGGACCGGTGGTGGTGATGGGCGCGGTGGCGAAGGCGAGGGTGACGTAGCCTTGCGCGTCGCCAACGGAAACGCCGCCGGAGAAGAGGATGTTGGTGGCGACCAAGTCCGCCAAGATGGGAGTGGCGCCGGAGACCGTCGCGCCAATGGTGAGGTTGGTGACGCTCGCGGGCGTGACGGTGAAACGCGCCCGGATGGTGGCAAGGCGGTTGGTCGTGTAGCATGCCGGGTGATTCGTCATGCCGTCAGTATTCCACTCGCCGTTGGTGATGTCAAGCGGTGTGGCGAAGTCGTGGCGCAGGTTGACGGCGTCGCCGGTGGAGGTGGTGGTGGCATTGACGTGTCTCACTCGACAATGTCAATTTGCATGTCATGGCGTAGCACGTTTAGCTCATCCGATCTGATAAAACCTATGATGCTGGCGTTGGCAAGTTTTTGAGCGGCAAACGTTTTTTCAGCGTGAATGACCGCATTGGGTTGGATGGTGCCAAGTTGCCATTTTGCGACCACATCCTCCCCATCTTTTGAAAATCCCCACATGCCCGCTATCTCAACCGCTACATTTTGAAGCGGAATTGGAAGCGGGTTCACGAAGTTTACCCTTGCAGTCACAGTTTGTCCTATGTGTAATGTTGGTTGTGTCGGGTGAAGCGTCAAGATATCGTCTGCAACATCAAGAAAGGCCTGTCTGACAATAAGCCAATATTCATTATTCGATTCCATAAGCGTATTATAACGAAAATGGGAGGAGTCATATTGCCATGGGAGATAGGTCGTTGGCCCAATGGTGACAATGATATTTGTATGTCCAGCGGCGAGTAATGTATTTGTCGTAACAACGCTTGTCATTGGGCCGTCGTAATCTCCATTGTAAAAAAACTTGCCAATACCTTGTGTAAATCGAAAGGTTTGGGCAGTAGTTGAGGAATTGGTCACATGGGTTGTCCAAGTGACGGGCTGCCCCAATAAAGGAGGGGCAAGTTTTTGTACCACTTGTAATCCATTTGAAAAGGTGTGGTTGTCGCCTTCCAAAGGAGGTGTGGACATAAAGTGCGGATCATTACCTGTGATAGAAATGATCTGCCCCATGACAGGCAAAAGCCCGAACAAAGAAAGCACAATGATTTTTTTCATGTTACCTCACTTGTAATTACTGGTGATGTCTTCACGGGAGTTGTTTCCGATTGACTTAGTGCTGACGTCTTTCCCAACATAATCGTGTCGTTCAGTATATTGGATACACGAATAAATACTTGGGGAAAGATAATGGTCAATCCGCGTCAGTGCATTTATTTCGGCACGAACAAAGGTTACATCGAAAATTCCGCCTAAGTTTTGCTTAATGGCAGACACGGCTGCCGGTCCGCATTGAAAAGTCCCATCGCTTTTTTCTTGTGGGGTTGCGTCCACAACTTGCCATCCGGAATGCCCAATACCGCGTGCGCGTTGCATCCATGCTTCACTCCAAACGTGATAATTCCAGATTGAATCTTTTGACTTAGCGGGATAGAAATTGCCATTATGATCAAATGCAATATCCAAAATGCCATCCCCGTTTGTGTCATGCCCGGACATATAGTTTGTCACAGGACGCGAAGGAATGCCTGAACAACGCAATAATGTGGTCAGTGTTCCTGCAAAAACCCAGCACTGTCCATATTTCACAGCATTACCTGTCCGTTTGTATTGGCTAAGAATTTGGGGGCTTCCACGCCAGTCAAATGGCGAAGTCCCACCAGAAAAATCGGGACTCCAGTTTCCTTGAAGGATACCCCCATCGTTGGAATTCACACGTGCGGCAAGATGTCGGGCAACGCGAGATGGAATGGCACGGGTTTGCCGATCGAGTGTGTTCACGACAGTCGCACCGGAAGTGGCCTGTAATTCGGATAAAAGTACACTTAAAGCGTCATCTTCAAATTGACCATATCTCCAGTTTTTCGCAATTTTGTTGTGGACATCTCTTCCCATCCAAATCAATCCATTTTGATTCATTACATATTCTTGTCGCTCTGTGTCCGATGTCAGGTGGACGAAGTCGTTGCTGTTCCACGGATTGAACAAAATGATAACATCAACAGGAAAACATTTTTCATCCACGATTGGCATTGTGCGGTCTTTGTGAGTAGTTTGCGCGAAAAATTTATACTCCCCAATCGGACAGTTGTTGGCCGGAAGGTGGATTTCCATTTCCACCAGTACAGTGTCAGTGGATGTTTTTTGTGATGATATGAATTTACAAAACCACTGCATGTTGTCCAAGTCGGAAATGGAAACAGGAATGTCATTGGTCATAGGAACGCCATTAAAGGTGTCCACCGCATGGAAACTGATGTCATGGATTTGGTTGTCGTACATCGCGGATAACTCAACAGTTACGGCAAATGCGTCTGCACGTCTTACGACCAAGGCATTTGTCTTGTATAGGTCAGTATGGTGCAGGGGTTTGTTGATGTCAAGCAAGGGATCGATCGAAATAATCTTGGGGTTGGCGGTGTGAATCTGTGCGGTGTCGTAGATGTTGGTGGCGTATTCGTTGGGATACGTGGCGGTGAGGGTGTAGTTGGTGGCAATTGTCCCGGGGGAAATCCAGATGGATTCAGGGTTGCTCAAGGTTGTCGTGCCTGCCGGGCCGCCGGTGGCGGTGGTGTGAAGCCGCGCGCCATGCGGATCATCATCCGGCTCGATCTTCCATTGCGCCGGGCCGGAGGATTGGGGCATGTCGAGCCTGACTTCGAAGCGGGTGTTGGTGGCGCAAGGATAAGTGTGGGCGTCCTTTTCGATGACGACATCGACGATGTGGAGGAGGCCGTTGGTGCTGAAGGGCGTGGTGTTATTTTCGTAAAGGTCGTGGAGGTCGGCGTAGACGCGGTAGTCGCCGAAGGGGAGGTTGTGGGGGATGTCGAAAACCGGGTCGCGTTGGGTTTTGAGGTAGCGGCGGTGGGCGATGCCGCCGGTGGGGCGTCAGCGCTCCCAGGGGTAAAGTTGTGGCGTGGCAAAGGCGCTGCCACGCCACACGGGTTCATGGCGTTGCCGGTTTCAGGAAAACGGGCAGGACGGGTGAAAGATATTCGCCGCATTGCCAGTAAAGGTCAACGTTGCCGGCGGCCTCAAGGCGCGCGCGGTCGGCGGCGGGGAGGCGCGCGTAGGCGCTGTGCCACGGGACGCGCCACTCGGCGACGGCGCGTGGCTCGACGACGGCGTTGGTCGCGGTGTTGTCAACGGTGAAGAGCTCGTTGCTGTAGTTGACCGACGGCGCGGTGATGATCAGGCGGCTGTCGTTGAAGAGCGGCTGCGTGACGGTGACGGGGACGTTGGTGCCGTTCAAAAACAGGAAGCCCAGCTCCGGCGCGGCGGGCGCGTCCTTGTTGTAAACGTACGCGAGGAAGGTCTCGACTCCCGCGCTTTCCTCCGCGACAACCAGCGGGCGCAAAGGGGTGTCGTTGGAGAGGAGTCCGACGGTTAATGGTTGGGATGTACAATTTTTAACCTGCCAGCTAAATAATGAATATTCGCCAACACAGGAATCCAAATTTATGTCGGTTGCTTTTACATAGCTGACAAAACCATGAAACGATGGGAGTGCTAAAAGGGTAACCTCTTTTGGCCCCAGCAAATCAAGAAAAATGCCAAAAGGTAAACTTAAACGTATTGGACTTGACAAACTGATTGAACTGTGACGGTTACCGTCTGTAGACAAGTATGGATTGAATTGTTGGGATTGAGTTGTTGTGTTTGTGATTGTGCATTGTAACAAATTTGTGTCGGCGATCTGTACACGCATGTCCAAGGACAAGCTTTCCGCGTGTAACATGAGGACATTGCCTAAAACCAATAATAACGTTTTTTTCATGAAGCTCCTTTTGTTTAGTGGTCATTCCGATCACGCAGGCTGTCTTGTTCTCTGCCAGGGGATGAACCGTTTAAAAGACAGTCTACACAAAATTCGTGTTGCGCCCCCGAAGTCACACGATCGCGATCATATGACATCAAGCATTTGTTGCTGCCATCATGAGACAATGCACCCAAATTATCATCAATGTGTGAAAACCGAGTGTCTGTGTTGTTTGCTAAATTAAATCGATGTCCGATTTCGTGCGCCGTCGTACTTTCGATCTGCATGTCGTTATGTTTGTGACCATTAAAAACAAAACATGTAGATTCGCGTGCATATGTGAACCCTGCCGGTTTCATCGCGGTCGTGCTACCAGCCTCAAAGCAATCGACTTTATCCGCCACAAGCAGGTGAAGCATATTGTTGTTTCTGTGTGCGGCATTGTCGAACCAGTATCTGCCGTACTCAATCGCCACGTTTTGATCCTGAAACGTCGCGTACTTTGGCACCTTGTTGTTGCCGGTTGGCGCATCCTTGAACTCGATGAAGGCGCCGCCGTCGCTGCCGTCGGGGGCGGAGCCGTAGGCGTTGGGAAGAAAGCGGCGGTCGACGGAGAAGACGGGCGGCGCGACGGCGGGGCGGATGCCGGCGAAGCGGGGGATGGGCTGGCCGGTGGGGCGGACGGTCAGGAAGTGGTTGGTGATGGCGCCCAGGATGTTGGTGGACATGCCGGTGATTGTAGTGGCAACGCTGTCGTTCTTCCAGAAAATAATGACGGGATCATTGGGCGCGAAGTCGGCGGCAGAGTCGACGAGGAGCTCGGTTTCGGTGTCGGCGGAAAGGGGCGCGGAGGGCAGGAGGATGGTGCAGCCCCTGGTTTACATGTTGTCCTGCTCGATGTAGATGCGCTTCCAGGCGATGAGGGTTTCGGACTGGCGGGGGATGGGCGCGGAGACGTTGCGCAGGAGGTTGGTGTGGCCGGAATGACGGCGGATGCCGGGCGCGGTTTCATGGCGCGGGCTTGTATTGGGGCGGAGGGTTTTCATCGGACACGATGACATGACAACCTTGTCGGATTTTCTCGACTATTTTAACAGCAACTTGTTCGCAGGTGCTTTTTTGGACGGCTTCGTTCCCATCATCGCAACTCATCAGCAAACAGGTTGTGTTTGCCACAAGCAGCAATCCGACTGAACCATTTTCATCATTATGGAGCCAATTGTCATAATGCCATGACACATCCCCAATGGTTTGTGGTGTTGCGCCATTCCAAATGCCTTCGTCGAAAACAGCGGTTGCCACCTTGTCTTTTTGATAGTTAAGCCCCTGCGTTGCAAGCTCAGAAGAACGAAACTCCGAATAAGTAATACGAAACTGTATGCCATTCAAAGTGGCTTCTTGCTCCATTGCTGAATTTTCTAATGGCCAAGGACTGTCTTCGTCTTTTCCATGCCACCAAAATGTTGAGTCGCTTTTTTCAATGTTTAATCCGGGGATATCGGATGCGTGAAGCATGGTGTTGGTTATGACGGTATTGGGCTGTCCATCATTCGCAAACACAGATGAAAGTGTTGCACAAGCCATTGCCGCAAAAGTTAAAAAACATGAGGTTTTCATGTGAGTTTCTCCAGGGTTAGTCGAAAATTGTGATCCCGTGCAAGTAGAAAACACCGCCAATATGATCCCGCCAATCATTCGTGGTAAGTAGACCTTTGTTGCCATCCCACACAGCTCTTTGATAAATCGTATAATCAGTGTTGGCAGGAACATAAGGGTTGTTTTTGTTCACCATCACGCATGCGTCGGAAGCTGTTCCCCCCAACCATGCAAATTGATGATGGTGCCATCGATAACTGGTCCATGTGTCATTCATTGGCAAAATTTTGTGCGTGTAAAACGGCCCGTAAACACGACGTATGTTCACAGCATTGCCACCCGTCGCGCGGGTAAATAAATAAACAACGGCGGACATGTCCTTGCAATCCGCCCAATTATCTTTTAATAATTTAGTTAATTTGCAGCTGTAATCAGTTGTATGGCTTTTCCCGGAATCATATTTTTTTCCGAACTCCGAGTACGCCTTGGTGGTGATTTGCGCGACGGTTTCGGCCTCGTCGCGGGCAAGGGTGGCCCAGTCGCAGGCGAGGTCGAGGACGTCGGCCCAGGCGTTACAGGGATTGCCAAACTCGTTGTCCCACGGGCGGGCGGGTTCGCGCAGGATGTTGTAGGTCTTGTGCGGGCCGGTTTGCGTGAAACAGGTCTCGTCAAAAGTGGCGCCGTTGGCGGCGGAGACGAGCCACTCCAGGGTTTCGTCGCGTGTGCGGATTTCGCCGGGCGTGGGCGTGGCGGCGGTGAGGGTGACGTAGCCTTGCGCGTCGCCGACGGAGACGCCGCCGGAGAAGGTGATGCCGGCCGGGGCGAGGCTGCCCAGCACGGGGAAGGCGTTGGCAACACGCGCGCGCAGGACGACGTTGGTGACGCTGGCGGGCGTGACGGTGAAACGCGCCTTGACGGTGGCCAGGGTGTTGGTGGTGTAACAGACCGGGTGGTTTGTCATGCCGCCAGTATTCCACTCGCCGTGTTGGACGTCAAACCATTTCGCGTGATTGTAGCGAAGGTTGATGGCGTCGTGGGTTGAGGCGGCGGTGTCGTGGTTGAATTTGAGGTTGGTGAGCTCGACGGTGAAGGCGGTGAATGGCACGGTGTCGTTAATGTGCGTGGCGTTGGGATGGATGGCGGTGAGGGTGTAGTTGGTGGCGATGTTGCCGGCGGAGATCCAAAGGTTGGAGGTGCCGAGAAGTGCCGTTGCACCATTGGCGGATGTGGAGGCGTGAAGGCGCGCGCCGTCAGGAAGAACGGGTTCGATCTTCCAATGCGCGGGGCCGGAGGATTTGGCCATGTCGAGCGCGACGGAAATGTGATTGGTTCTTCCGCATTGAAGCGCGCGCGCGTCCTCCTCAATGACGACGTCGACGATGTGGAGGAGGCCGTTGGTGCTGAAGGGCGTGGCGCCGTTTTCGTAAAGCTCGTGGAGGTCGGCGTAGACGCGGTAGTCGCCGAAGGGGAGGTTGTGGGGGATGTCGAAAACCGGGTCGCGTTGGGTTTTGAGGTAGCGGCGGTTGGCGATGTCGTAGAGGTCCCAGCCGATGTCAATGGCGCCGGGGATGCTGTAGGTGATGGTGTCGGCGGGGCGGTGCCAGCGTTCGGGGAGGGTGGCGTCGAGGATGGTGAGGGGCTGGGTGTGGGTGAGTTGGAAGGCGGAGGTGGTGGTGTTGGTGGCGAGGAGGGTGTAGGTGAGGCTGACGCTGGTGTTGGTGCAGGAGGAGGTGTCGAGCCAGAGGGTTTGGGTGGTGTCGCGGTCGAGGTGCGCGGTGGTGAGTTGGGGCGGGATGTTGGGTGCGAAGAGAGCGGGGCCGTTGGCGGTGGCGCGCAGGACGGGGGCGTGGGTGTTGCCGATGACGGTGAGCTGGAGGGCGGTGTCGGCGGGGATCTCGTTTTGCAAATCGATGCGGTAGGGTTTGTCGCGGCGGCGGAGGAACCATTTGTTGCCGGTGGATTTTTGGGCGAGCTGGGTGTCGGCGAGGTTGATGGCGCGGTCGTCGTTGTAATCGGGCTTGAGCTGGAGGTTGGCGGCGGTGACGGGGCGGGTGATGGAGCGGAGGGTGTTGCCGTCGCTGTCGCGCACGTCCCAGCGGATGCGGGAGCCTTCGATCAGCGGGGAGGCGTCGGCGGCCTCGATGGTGAAGGCGCTGATGCTGGCGCCGGCGGCGAGGCGGCGGTCGCCGCTCCACAGGCGGAGGTTGGGGGAGACCTCGGTGAGGCGTGCGGTGACGTCGTCCGTGGTGAGCGCGCCACAGCAGCAGGTCTGGGCGACACCCAGCGCGTCGCAACCGGTGAGGTCGTTGTCCGCTTCGGGCGGGGCGGGTTCGCGGCGGTCCTCGGCGCCGTCGGCGTTGTCGTCGTCGGAGTTGACGCGCACGAAAAGCGGGGGGCAGGTGCAGGCGTTGGCGTAGCTTGTCCGCGCCTCGCAACCGGCCTCGTGCGCGCACTTTCCGACGCCGTGGCGGCGGCCGCAGGCGAAGCAGAAGCCGCCGTAAGCGGCGCACAAATGGATCGTCTCGGTGGCCTCGAGCGAGCCTTGGGCGAGCCACGGCGCCCTGAGCGAGACGGTGAGGTCGGCGGTGCCGGGATACGCCGCATGATGCCCGTTGTGGCGCAGGGTGATCGTGCCGTTGGCGTTGAGCGTGGCGGTGCCGCCCGCGGCGGTGATCGTCGCGGCGTCCTTGGCCGTTGCCCAGCCGTTGGGCTCGAGCGTCGCGACGAACTTGCGCTCCAGGTCGCCGTGCAGGCAGCGGCCCTCCTCGCCGTCGGCGAGCTCCAGCTCCAGCTTCGGAAACGCCATCGTGCCCGCGCCGGCATCCGTGCCGCCGCCCGGAGGTTCCGCGCTGAGCAACGCGAAACCTGCGCGTGGCGCCGCGCCCGAAAGCGCGAAGACGCCCTGCGGATCATCCATGAAAAATCCGCCGCCCGACGACTCGAGCGAGAGTTTCACCGACGGGTTTCCCGACGTCGCGAGAAGGAAATCATACGCCGCGCCCTGCCGCAGGCCCAGCGACCACGAGCCCGCCTCGCGCAGCGGAATCGACAGCCCGCCGACCACGATGGCCGCCGCCGCGTCCGCCGGAACCGGCTCGCGCAGTGTGATCACCACATTTGTCGTGCCCGCGTTCGCCGCCCACAGCGGATGCGCCAGCCACTGCGACGGACGCCCCGCGCCGTCCGGCACGCCGTCGCCATCCTCGTCCGGGTCGCGCGGGTTTGTGCCATGCGAAACCTCGTCCCAATCGCCGATCCCGTCGCCGTCCGAATCCGCCAGCCGCGGATTCGTGTGATGCACAAAAACCTCGTCCCACGTCGGCAGCCCGTCGCCATCCTCGTCCGGTTGCGCAAAGTCCAAATCCGCCACGTACACCCAACGCGCCGTGGTCACCGCGCCGCGCGCCGCGAACCAAAACGACTCGCCGCCGCCGTTGTTTTGTGCGCCCGCCAGAACCCCCGCGGACTGCGGCGCGTCGTAACGGAAAACAAAATCCCCCGACGGAAACAACTCCGCCTGAAACGACACCGCGCTATCCGTCTCGCGGTTGAGCAGCGCGTTCCGCCACGTCAGCAGCAGCGAACCCTTCCCCGTCTCCGCCCACCAAAACAGCGACTCCGCCAACCCCGCCGCGTCCCAGTTCCCCTCCGGCACAATCCCCAGCCGCGCGTGAAACACCGCCATGAAATCCAGCCCCGTCCCGTCCGGCATCCAACGCGCCGTCGGCGAACTCTTCACGCCCTCAAACGCGAGCGTCCCCGACGCCGAAACATACACACGCGAAATCTCCCGCGCGCCAAGCTTGAAAAACGGACGCCCGGCATCCAACCAAAAACCATCCTCTGACGCGCCGCGTTTCAACCACGGCTCATGCACATTCGCGTTCGCCGGCAGCGCAAAGTCATGCGCCTCGCCCGTCCGCACCTCCGCCAAGACAAACCCCGCCCTGACCTGGTTTTCCGTGAATCCACCGCCCGCCGATTGCGTCTCCCGCGACGCCATGGTTCGCGCCACCGTTGCGCGGCCCGCGCCTTCAAATCCATTTCGCGTCTTCACACTTCCGTACACAATCGCCGCCAGCAACAACATCCCCGCGAAAAACTTTCCGCTCCGTGACAACCCCTTGAACCGCCGCAACCCGCCGCCCTCCCACACCCACACCGCCAGCCACGCCGCGAGAAAAATCACCAACCCCAATGTTGCAAACTTCTCCATCATGCCGCGCATCCTTTCATGTCATCTGTGATGTCGACGCAGAGGACGCAAAGGAACGCAAAGACTTTTGCAAAACATCCCCATGCAAATCCCCATCAACCTCTGTGCCATCCGTGTCATCTGTGGATAAAACGTCATCTCACGATGAAGACAAACTGCCCGCCCTGCAGCTCCACCATCACCGACGCCGTCCGCGCGCCCACCCCGCGCACCACCACCTTCGCCATCTCAAAGTCAAAACGCTCCAACCACGGCGGCACACCCTCCAATCCTTCAAAAACCAACCGCTCATTTCCCTCCCGCAACACCCACCTCTCCACCTTCCCCTGCGCGCCCAGCGCCAGCGTCCCCGACAACCTCCGCGCGTCCCCCGCACCCAACGCCTCCGCCTCCGGGCGCACCGCGTTCTTCGGCGACGCCACAAACCACCGCCCGCAATCCCATCCGATCTTGAACCCGATCTCCTCCTCCGAAAGTCCGCCATCCACCAGCGCCCCATCCTTCCCAAAACCCACCTCCACATTGTTCTCCGCCGTGCCCTCCAGCCGCAACTCAAAATTGAAAAACCGGCTTCCCTCCTTCAACCGTGGCAGGCACACATTCGTCACCACCTCCGTGTCCGCAAACACCGGCTCCGGCAACCGCGGCACCTCCACCCGCTCCGCGAACAGCGGCCATGCAACCCCCATTGCCACAAAAAGCCACACGCAACTTTTCCGAATCATGACCGCCCCATCTTCAAGCCTGTTGTTGAAAATCTCCCGCGTCCCCCAGGCAAACAAAAAGACGCGCCTCAAATCCCATTTCGCCAAAGGCAATGGTGGTTGCTTAACGAAGTGTCATACGCAGCCACGCGTAAAACTGATTCATCCAAGAGGCAACGCCTCCCGAATGGCAACACGAATACCAAACCCAGCCCAGCCGCGCAGGACAAAACCGCATCCGACAGACAAAACCGCATCCGTGGCGTGGCACGACCCCTGCCACGCCACGGGCGGCTTGACAAGCATACGCGCGGAGGTCGCAAAGGATGTGAAACAGCTGAATTTTTTGGCGTTCGTTTGCGGCCTATGCGTCGCATTTCGCGCGAAGTCGTAAGAACCGGGACAAGCGCGGGTGTTTGCCGATGGTTGCAAGCGGCATTTGAATTGTGTTATGTTTTGCCAGTCCCTCGGGGGAAATAGGATGTCTGTTTTTGCGTCAAACAACAAAAGGGTGGAGGTGCAGGTTCCGGCGAAGGTGAATCTGACGCTGGAAATTTTGGGCAAACGGCCGGATGGTTACCATGAGTTGCGTAGCGTGGTGATGCCGGTGGGGTTGTTTGACACGGTTTGGCTGGAGGATGTGGCGGGGAGCGGGGTGGAGGTGAAGATGCGCGGGGAAGGGGTGGGGTTGGAGGCGATGTGCGGGGCGGAAGGGAATTTGGCGGTGCGGGCGGCGCGGGTGTTTCAGCGGCGGATGGGCGTGGCGCGCGGGGTGCGGATCGGGATTGTGAAGCGGATTCCGCTGGGCGGCGGATTGGGCGGAGGGAGTGCGGATGCGGCGGGGGTGTTGCGGGGGCTTGGCGAGTTGTGGGGGGTGAAGGTGGGGCGGGCGGCGCTGTTGGAGATGGCGGCGGAACTGGGGAGCGACGTGGGGGCGATGGCGCTGGGCGGGGCGGTGATGATGACGGGACGCGGGGAGCGGGCGCGGCGGATTCGGGTGCCGGAGGGGCGGGGAATGTGGATGGTGATCGCGAACGACGGGACGCATTGCCCGACGCCGGAGGTCTACAAACAATATGCGCGGGAGGGGCGCGGCGTGGCAGAGCCTGGGCTGTGCCACGGGGTTTTTCCGAAAAATCGCTTGACGTTGGGGCGGAATTTTTCGCATACTATCACGTTTCCGGTTCGCAGTGGGGATGTGAAGTCTGCCGCTGCGGCGCTATACAATGGTTTGCAGGAGGTTGTGTTTTCACATTATCCCTCTGTGGCGGCGTTGGCTCGTGAGCTGGCGGCGGCGGGAGGCGAGGGTGTGTTGCTCTCCGGAAGCGGCGCGTCGGTTTTCGCGCTGGTTCAAGGCAAACGACATGGCGAGGAGGTGCGTAAGCGCCTCGGCAGCCGTGTGTGGAGCGTGTTGGTTGAAACACTGCCCGATGGTGTAACGGCAGCACACGGCCCTTTGGAGGCCAGAGTCATGGTTCGAATCCATGTCGGGCAACCATTTCAGTAGCGCGCGGAAAGGAAGAAACATTTTGGATATGTCGCACAAATCGAGCATGCGGATCTTTTCCGGCACGTCGAACCGCCCCCTCGCGGAGCGGATCGCGCAGTGCATGGGCATGGAGCTGGGGAAGGTGGACATCAACCGTTTTCCGGACGGCGAGACGCATGTGAAAATCCGCGACAACATCCGGGGGGCGGATGTTTTCATTGTCCAGTCGGTCTGCCATCAGCCGAACGAAATGCTGATGGAGTTGCTGATCATGATCGACGCGGCGCGCCGGGCGAGTGCGGCGCGCATTACGGCCGTGCTGCCGTACTTCGGCTATGCGCGCCAGGACCGCAAGGATCAGCCGCGCGTGCCGATCACCGCCAAGCTCGTGGCGAACCTGCTGGTCGCCGCGGGCACCAACCGCGTCCTCACGATGGACCTGCACGCCCAGCAGATACAAGGCTTTTTTGATATTCCGGTGGATCACCTCTATGCCGCGCCGGTCTTGGTGAAATACCTGCGCGAGAAGAACCTGAGCAGGCCGCTCGTCGTAAGCCCCGATACCGGTGGGGTGAAGGCGGCCTACGGTTATTCGCAAATGCTGGGCACAGGCCTGGCAATTGTCGCAAAACAGAGACTCGGTCCAGCGGAAGTGGATGCGTTCAGCGTTGTTGGCAACGTTGAAGGTTGCGACGTGGTCATGGTTGATGACCTCACGACGACCTGCGGAACGCTCTGCGCCGCCGCCCGGCTCCTCAACGAGTACGGCGCGGCCTCCATCCGTGCGGTCGTCACCCACGGCACCGTGACCGAGGCCGGCGTCAAGCGCCTCAAGGAATCCTGCATCGAAGAGCTCGTTGTCACCGACACCGTGCCGCTCATCGACATCGCCGGCTTCCCCGTCACCGTGCTCTCCGTGGCCGACCTTCTCGGCGAAGCCATCATGCGCATCCACGACGACCAGTCCGTCTCCTCCCTCTTCAACCTCTAACCGAGTCCGGAGCCGCGACCGCAACCACTAAGGAAAACAACCCCCATGGAACAGATCACACTCAAAGCCCAGGCCCGCCAGGCAAACGGCAGCGCCGAAGCCCGCCGGTTAAGGCGACAGGGTAAAATCCCCGCCGCCATCATGCGCCCCCGCGGCGAGACCACCCCCATCGCCATCGATGCCCACGAATTCGAGCTCGCCGTCCGCGGCCACAAAGGCGGCCAGCTCCTCATCAAGCTCGACCTCGACGGCAAGCCCACCGACGTCCTCATGCGCGAACGCCAGAACCACGTCCTCACCGGCAAGCCCGACCACCTCGACTTCTCCCAGGTCGCCCTCACCGACAAAACCCGCATCACCCTCCAGATCCGCCTCGTCGGCGAACCCGAAGGCGTCCGCGTCGGCGGCGGCATCCTCGAGCAAATGCTCCGCACCATCGAAGTCGACGCCCAAATCCAAGACCTCATCGAAGTCTTCGACGTCGACGTCTCCCACCTCAAACTCGGCGAATCCCTCTTCGTCGAAGACCTCAACCTCGGCGACAAATTCCACATCCACACCCGCGGCGAACACGCCCTCGCCACCGTCGCCGCCCCTGAGGAAGAAGCCGTTGCCGCCACCGCGGACGGCGCCAAGCCCGAAGTCGAAGTCATCACCAAAGGCAAAAAAGAGGACGCCGCAGCTCCCGCCGCCGCCCCCGCCAAAAAAGGAAAATAAGCCCGTGCCCCGCGAAGCCGCAGCCCCGGAGCCCCGCGCATGAAACTCATCGCCGGCCTCGGCAACCCCGGCCGCGACTACGAGCGAACCCCCCACAACGTCGGATTCCGCGTTGTCGACCTCCTCGCAGAACGCCTCAGCGCCAACTGGAAAACCAGCCGCAGCTTCAACGTCGCACTCGCCCAAGCCAAACTCCCCTCCGGAGAAACCCTCTTGCTCGTCAAACCCCTCACCTACATGAACCGCAGCGGCGACGCCATCGCGCCACTCCTCCGGTATCATCACGGCACACCCGGCGACCTCCTCCTCATCCTCGACGACGCCAACCTCCCACCTGGACGCCTCCGCATCCGTCCCGACGGCACCCCCGGCGGACACAACGGCCTCGCCTCCACCATCCAGGCCCTCGGCACAGCCTCCTTCCCCCGCATCCGCATCGGCGTAGGCCGCGGCGCACCCGGGAAAGACCTCGCCAACCACGTCCTCGGCCTCCTCCCCCCTGACGACCAGGCCGCCCTCGACGCCGCCCTCCCCCTCGCCGCCGACGCCGCCCAAGAGCTCCTCCAAACCGGTTTGACCCAAGACCTCCTCACCCGCTACAACAGCGCTCAACCCCCCACCACCCTTTAACACCAACCCATCCCCACCACCATGAAAAAATACGACGGCCTCTACATCTTCGCCGGCTCCGCAAAAGACGACTCCCTCGACAAATCCGTCGAAAAAATGGGCGCCGAAATCACCCGCCTCGGCGGCGAAATCCTCGAAACCGAAATCCTCGGCAAGCGCACCTTCGCCCGCCCCATGCAAAAACGCGAAAACGGCGTCTACGTCCGCATTCGCTTCAACCTCGACCCCCTCCAGGTCACCCCCCTCATCGGCCGCTACCACCTCATCGAAGACCTCTTCCGCGTCCAAATCCTCGCCGTCAACGACCGCGTCGAAACCAAGCTCGCCGAACAAGCCGCCGCCCGCCGCCTCCGCGAGGCCACCGCCGCCGAAGCCGCCGCCGCCGAACAGCCCGCCGAAGAAGTCGCCGTCGCCGACGACTACCAGGCCGACGACAACGAATAGTTAACAGGGATCAGTTAACAATGATGAGCCGCCAATCCCAACAACTCACTCTTAACTCTCAACTGTTAACTATTAACTGCTAGTAGGAATTCCCATGTCCGCCTCCTTCAACCGCGTCATCCTCATCGGAAACCTCTGCCGCGACCCCGAGCTCAAGCAGGCCCCCTCCGGCACACCCCTCTGCGACATCCGGCTCGCCGTCAACGAGTCCTACCGCACCCAATCCGGCGAACTCCACGAAAACACCCACTTCATCGACGTCACCGTCTGGGACCGCGCCGCCACCAACTGCCAAACCTACCTTCGCAAAGGCTCCTCCATCCTCGTCGAAGGCCGTCTCCAGTACGACGAATGGAAAACCCCCCAGGGCGAAACCCGCAGCAAACTCCGCGTCCGCGCCGACCGCGTCCAATTCCTCGGACCCCGCCCCGCCGACGCTCCCGCCGCCCCCTCCACACCTGGCGCACCTTCGCCCGTCGCCCAACCCCGACCCCAGCCCCCACCCCAAAACCCACCCACCGAGCTCACCGTCGACACCGACGACCTCCCCTTCTAATCGGTTAACAGGTAACAGTTAACAATTAACAGTTACCACAACCCACCACTTCCAATGTTCAACTGTTAACTTTTGACTGTTAACTCTTAACTTCCAGGAACACCATGCCCCTCAAGAAAAAGCCCACCACCAACCGCAAACCCCGCCGCGACAACGACCTCCAGGCGCCCCGCAAGCGCCAGACCTTCCTCGAGCCCGGCGCCCTTGTCGACCTCAACGACTCCGAGCTCCTCCGCCGCTTCGTCACCGAATTCGGCAAAATCATCCCCGCCCGCATCTCCGGCGTCACCTCCCACCAACAACGCCAAATCAAAAAAGGCGTCCGCCGCGCCCGCAACATGGGACTCCTCGCCTAAAAACAGAAACGATGAAATATGAATGATGAATTGTCATCCTTCCTCATTCATATCTCATACTTTCATCACACCCCTCACCCCCACTTTAAAAAGGAACCCCATCCAATGAGTACAGAAATCCTCCTCATGGACGACGTCCCCTCCCTCGGCAAAGCCGGCGAAGTCGTCAAAGTCAAACCCGGTTACGCCCGCAACTACCTCCTTCCCCAGGGCCTCGCCGCCCCCGTCACCCAGGCCTCCCTCCGCAAGCTCGAGAAACTCCGCGCCCAGCGCGAAGCCCTGCTCAAGCAGCAGCGCGCCGAAGCCCAGGACAAGGCCAACCGGATGAAAAACATCTCCGTCACCATCCGTGCGAAAACCATCGACGGCATCACCGATCCCGGCGCCCACCTCTACGGCTCCGTCACCGCCCAGGACATCGCCGACGTCATCACCTCCCAGGGCGTCACCATCGACAAGGCCCAGCTCCTCCTGGCTGAACCCATCAAAGTCCTCGGCGACTTCGACGTTGTCGTCAAACTTCACGCCGACGTCCAGCCCAAGATTAAAGTCTGGGTTGTCGCCGACTAACCCGGCAAGACAATTCCCCTTCGTGGGGGGGCAGAGGGAGAACAAGGGGAAGCCCCCGGTTTTTGGAGTTGTAGGGGGGGGGGAGAGGGGCGATAACCCCACCTCAAAAGGAG
>JAVBOU010000199.1:0-14535 GCA_031550185.1 Kiritimatiellia bacterium
GGCTCGCGAGGACGCTCGCCCTCCATGTTCAGGTTTTGGAACAAGTCTAGTGTTTCTCATCAACATTGACACACTCCAACACAGCCCCAACGGGGTTCCCTCATGAGGCCGCTCACGAGGCAACCCCGTTGGGGTTGAAGACAGATGTAACAGTGGGGTATGAAAACACTGCAAAATCTAACAACTCACCGCCAGCATCACATGTATGGAGTGCGGCGATTCATCGCCGCTTTTCGCTGAGCCGGAACACGTGCTTGCACGTTCATGTCGCGTGGGCGACACAACACACGCCCAAACCGGTGTCATCGACATGTTGACCGGAAATAAAGAACAAACGGGACAGCGGCGATTTTTCGCCGCTGTCCCATATAAAAAAAATCCGTCCGTGGCAGGGCGGGAGCCGTGCCACGGACGGGGTTTGAATGTTGGGCAAAGGGAAGTGGTTACTTCACTTCGACTTTGGCGCCGGCCTTTTCGAGGACTTCCTTCATCTTGGCGGCTTCGTCTTTGCTGACGCCGGTCTTGACGGGTTTTGGGGCGCCGTCGACGAGGTCTTTGGCATCCTTCAAGCCGAGGCTGGTGAGAGCGCGGACTTCTTTGATGACGGCGATTTTGTTGGCGCCGCCGTCGGCGAGGATGACGTCGAACTCGGTCTTCTCTTCGACGGGCGCGGCGGCCGCAGCGGCAGGGGCGGCGGCGGCGACGGGCGCGGCGGCGGTGACGCCAAGGCGCTTTTCAAGGGCTTTGACGAGTTTGGAGAGGTCGAGGACGGTGAGGGTCTCGATGTAGTCGACGAATTCGGCCATTTTGCCGGTGACTTCGATTTGTTCTTCGCTCATGGTGAGGGTTTCCTTTGGTTGTTCGTGAGGCGGTTGTTGAGGCTGGCAGTGCGAGTGGTTTAGGCGGCGTCCTGGCCGGATTTTTTGGCTTCGACCGCTTTAAGGACGTACAGGAGGCTGCAGAGCTTTTGACTGAAGACGCCCACGAGCCCGGACATGGGCGCGCTGAGGGTGGCGAGCAGGATTCCGCGCATGACATCGCGGGAGGGGAGCTCGGCCAGTGTCTTGACGTCGGCGGCTTGCAGGGCCTTGCTGTCGAGGCAGGCGCCCTTAAGTGCGGCTTTGTCGTGAGATTTGATGAAGTCGACGAGGAGCTTGGCCATGGCGGCGGCGTCGCCTTTTCCGGAGACGACGGCGGTCTGGCCGACGAGGATGGCGGAGAGGTCCTCCCATCCGAGCGCCTTGGTAACTTTGGTGAGGATGGTGTTTTTGGCGACGAGGACGCGGGCGCCGTGGGGGCCGACGAGTTTGCGCAGCTCGGTGAGCTCGGCGACTTTGAGGGCGCCGTGGTTGATGACGAAAGCGTAGTCGGCGCCGGTGAGGCGCTCGGTGATTTCGTGGATGAGGGCGGCTTTTTCGGGCCGCATGGGTTTGGTGGCTGATCTCATGGTGGGTTACTCGGCGGAGGATTGGGTGATGCGGACGGCAACGCCCATGGTGGAGCTGAGGACGACGCGCTTGATATAGGTGCCTTTGGCGGCGGCGGGACGGGCGTGCTTGACGGCGTCGAGGACGGCGTTGGCGTTTTGGACGAGCTTGTCGGCGTCGAAGGAGCGCTTGCCGACGAGGCAGCAGACGTTGCCGATGCGGTCCATGCGGAATTCGACGCGTCCGCCTTTGGCGGCGGCGACGGCGGGTGCGATGTCGTCGGTGACGGTGCCGGTCTTGGGGTTGGGCATGAGGCCGCGGGGGCCGAGGACGCGGGCGATGGTGCGCACGAGTTTCATGGCGTCGGTGGAGGAGATGGCGACGTCGAAGTCGGTCCATCCGCCTTTGACTTTTTCGATAAGGTCTTCGTAACCGACTTCGTCGGCGCCGGCTTCGCGGGCCTGGTCGGCCTGGGCGCCTGCGGCGAAGACGATGACGCGGACTTTTTTGCCGGTGCCGTTGGGCAGGACAACGGTGCCGCGGACGGACTGGTCGGATTTGGTGGGGTCGACGCCGAGGGTGATGGAGAGGTCGACGGTTTCGTCGAATTTGGCGCCGGGGTTGGCCTTGATGAATTTGACGGCTTCGTCAAGGGCGACGTTGGTTTTGGGCGCCTTTGCGAGGGCGGCGCGGTATTTTTTTCCGTGTTTGGCCATGATGGGTATCCTTAATCTGTGATTTCGATGCCCATGTTGCGGGCGGTGCCCTCGACCATGCGCATGGCGGCTTCTTCGTTGGTGGCGTTGAGGTCGGCCTGCTTCATCTTGACGATTTCGCGGACCTGGGCGCGGGTGACTTTGCCGACTTTGTCGCGGTTGGGGACGCCGGAGCCTTTGGCGATGTTGGCGAACTTTTTAAGCAGGACGGCCGCGGGCGGGCTTTTGAGGATGAAGGTGAAGCTGCGGTCGGCGTAGACGGTGATGACGACGGGGATGACGAGGCCGGCCTTGTCCTGGGTTCTGGCGTTGAATTCTTTGCAGAACGCCATGATGTTGACGCCCTGTGAGCCGAGGGCGGGGCCGACGGGCGGGGCGGGGTTTGCCGCGCCGGCGGGAATCTGCAGTCGCACGATTCCGGTGACTTTTTTTGCCATAACGTAGTTCCTGTTTGGTTGAGGATGTCGACCCTTCCGGCGATCCTGGCCGGTGCGAGCGGGACGGACTTTTCGACTCGGTTGGTTAGGTTCCGGCGGGCTTTTGGCCTTCGCGTTCGACCTGCCAGTATTCGAGTTCGACCGGGGCGGTGCGTCCGAAGATGGCTACGGAGACCTTGAGTTTGCCGCGGTCGGGATCGACTTCGTCGACGGTGCCGCTGAAGTTCATGAAGGGCCCGTCGTTGATTTTGACAGTCTCGCCCGGTTCAAAGACGACTTTCGGGCGGGGCTTTTCTTTCTTGACGTCGGCGGAGTTCATCAGGTCGTGCACTTCTTCTTCGGAGAGTGGCACGGGCCTGTCGCCGCCGACAAATCCAATGATGCCGGGCGTGTCCTTGAAGAAGCGCCAGGTGGGTTCGTTGAGCTTGCGGTCTTCGGTGTAGAGGACGCAGTGGATGATGGCATACCCGGGGAAGAATTTGCGGGTGAAGGTGCGCTTCACGTTGTTCTTGGTCTCGGAGACCTTTTCGGAGGGGACGACGATTTCGCCAACGTATTCGGCCATGTCGCGCAGTTTGACCTGGGCTTCGACGTAACGTTTGACTTTCATCTCCTGCCCGGTGAGGGTATGCAGCACAAACCATTGCTTCTTCATGTCGGTCACGGGAAGTCCTTTAGCTGTGGAGCGTGACGAGCACGTATTTGATGACGCGGTCGCACACCAGAATCACCACGGCGAGCATGACGATGAAGACGATGACCACGCCGGTGGATTCTTTGAGCTCCTGGCGTCCGGGCCAGGAAATCCGCTTGAATTCGACGCCGACCTCGCCGAGGTAGGCGCCCAGTTTCTTGAGGATTGCTTTGATCTTTTCCATTTTTTTATCCCGCGGTAAGATGGCAGGGAAGGAGGGAGTCGAACCCCCAACCAACGGTTTTGGAGACCGCGACTCTGCCAATTGAGCTACTTCCCTGTGACGGCTTACTTGGTTTCGCGGTGAAGGGTGCGCTTGCGTTCGTTGGGGCAGAATTTCTTCTGTTCCAGGCGGTTCGCAATCGTGCGCTTGTTGCGCGTTGTCGTATAGTTGCGGCGTTTGCACTCGGTGCAGGCCATGATGGCAAGTTCTCTGGGCATCGTCGTGTTTCCCCTTCGCTTCCTTTAATCACGCACGGAATGCGCAGTCACGCGTTCCGTGCGCCTCACAGGATGCAGAAGTGTTTACTTGATGATTTTCGCGACCGTGCCGGCGCCGACGGTGCGGCCGCCTTCGCGGATGGCGAAACGCATTTTCTCTTCCATCGCGACGGGGCTGATGAGCTTGACCGTGATGGAGATGTTGTCGCCGGGCATGACCATTTCCACGCCCTCGGGCAGGGTGATGTCGCCGGTCACGTCCGTGGTGCGGATGTAGAACTGGGGACGGTAGCCCTTGAAGAACGGGGTGTGGCGGCCGCCTTCGTCCTTGGAGAGGACGTAGACTTCGCCGGAGAATTCGGTGTGGGGCGTGATCGAGCCGGGTTTTGCGAGCACCTGGCCGCGTTCGACGTCTTCCTTCTTCGTGCTGCGGAGCAGGCAACCGACGTTGTCGCCGGCCTGGCCCTGGTCGAGCAGCTTGCGGAACATTTCGACGCCGGTGACGACCGTCTTCGCGGTCGGGCGGATGCCGATGATTTCGACTTCTTCGCCGACCTTCACCAAACCGCGCTCAATACGACCGGTCACGACGGTGCCGCGGCCTTCGATGGAGAACACATCTTCGATCGGCATGAGGAACGCCTGGTCGAGCACGCGGACGGGTTCGGGGACGTAGGCGTCAAGCGCCGCCATCAGCTTCGTGATGCATTCGCACGCCGCGTCGTCCTTGCTCGTGGCCTTGGTGGCGGGGAGCGCGGAACCGCGGACGATCGGAATGTCGTCGCCGGGATATTCGTACTTGGAAAGGAGCTCGCGGATTTCCATCTCGACGAGGTCGAGGAGTTCCGGATCGTCGACAAGGTCAACCTTGTTGAGGAAGACGACAATCGCGGGCACGCCGACCTGGCGGGCGAGGAGGATGTGTTCGCGCGTCTGCGGCATGGGGCCGTCGGCCGCGGAGACCACGAGGATCGCGCCGTCCATCTGCGCCGCACCGGTGATCATGTTCTTCACATAGTCGGCGTGACCGGGGCAGTCGACGTGGGCGTAGTGGCGGTTTTCGGTGCCGTATTCCACGTGCGATGTCGCGATGGTCAAAATTTTCGTCGGGTCGCGGCGGCCGGCGGATTCCGACGCCTTCGCAACCTCGTCATACTTGATGGCCTGGCAGTAACCCTTGAGGGACTGCACATTGGTGATGGCCGCTGTCAGCGTCGTCTTGCCGTGGTCCACGTGGCCGATCGTTCCGACGTTCACGTGCGGCTTCTCGCGTTTGAATGCCTCTTTGCCCATTTTAAACTCCTGTAAGGTGAGCGTTGTTACAATGTTGATCGGTCAAGATGGAGCCTACGAGCGGGATCGAACCGCTGACCTCGTCCTTACCAAGGACGTGCTCTACCAACTGAGCTACATAGGCTTCGTTAACCACCCCGGTCTTTCAACCAGGCAAACATTCCCTTACCCGTGCGCGTTTCCGCGAGAAATCGCGCACAAAGTGACTGGGGGAACATCTGTTTCCGCCCGCCAAAAATCCTTTTCGGCTGAGGCAAAAGTCCGGTCAATCTAACAAACCTTGCCCGGAACGTCAAGCAGAATGCCTGTTTTTTCACCAGGCGCGGCGCGCACGAAAAAACCACGGCGGCGGTATTCGGCTCGTGAAAATTCCAAATAGCCTGTTTCAGCCACCGCGGCCTTGGGGTTTTTCAGCCATTTCGTTGTTGTCATCATGTGGCGTTTTGTTGTGGAGTTGGGCCGTGATTTTTGTTTTTGGCGGGTGATTCCGCCCCGTTGTGGCGGCGCTGCTGTGCTACGTCTCCCCCGTTGTTACCGAATGTCCTACATCACGCGGCAGGCGCAGCACAGCAGCGCCGCTACAACATCCGTCAGCATCGCGTGCATGGAGGGCGAGCGTCCTCGCGAGCCGCACGAAGATGCCCGGTTGATTTGCCGGATGGTCGCATATTGTTTGCCAAAACCATCCTGTTGCGGCTCGCGAGGACGCTCGCCCTCCACGTTCACGTATGGAACAGGAGTAATGTCTGTCTTACCTTGCGCCGCGGCTTCGCACGCACTATTTAATAGCAAGTGCTTTCGCCTTGAAAATGCGGCGTTTTTCTTGACAACCCAGGAGCGGGTCGGCTATTGTAAAGCGCAATTGGCCCAGGTGGCGAAATGGCAGACGCAGCGGACTTAAAATCCGTTGGAGGGTTAAACTTCCGTGTGGGTTCGAGTCCCACCCTGGGCACTCTTTTTTTTGACACGGTACTGTGAACGTTATGCGGGAGGAAGCTTGGCTGGAGGCGCCGGGAAAGGCGCATTTTATCGGCGTGTGCGGCGTGGGCATGGCAGGGGTGGCCGTGTTGATGGCGGCGCGCGGCTGGACGGTGACGGGATGCGACGCGGGGACGGGCGAAGGGGGCGTGCGCGAGTGGCTGGAGGGACATGGCGTGCGGTTTTTGGGCGGACACGCGGCGACGCATGTGCGCGGGGTGGATGTGGTGGTGCGGACGTCGGCGGTCGGCGAGGAACACATCGAAGTCGCGGCGGCGTTGGCGGCGGGCGTGCGGGTGGTGCGGCGCGGCGAGGTGCTGGCGGCGTGGATGGGCGGGGGACACAGCGTGGCGGTGTGCGGGACGCACGGGAAGACGACGACGTCGTGCGTGACGTTGCAGCTTTTTCAAACGATGCGTTACGCGGCGGCGTGGTGCATTGGGGGCCGGACGCTACGGATGGAGGGCGTGGCAGGGGGGCCGTTCTGCCACAAGGACGCGTGGCTGGTGGCGGAGGCGGATGAGAGTGACGGCACGCTGGCGGAATACGCGCCGGAGGTGACGGTGCTGACGAACATCGACGACGATCACATGGAGCATTTTGCGGGGCGCGCGGAGTTGGAGGCGTGCTTCGGCGCGTGCGTGTCGCAGACGCGCGAGGCGGTGGTGTTTGGCGCGGATGACGCGCGGGTGCGCCGGGTGGTGCGGAAGCATGGCAACGGTTTGCGGCGGATTGGATTTGGTTTTTCGGAGCGGGCGGAATTGCGCGCGGTGAACGTGGCGGCGACGCCGGAGGGGACGCGCTTCGATGTGATGTGGCGCGGTGACTTTGTGGAGACGGTGCGGCTCGGCGTGCCGGGCTCACACAATGTGCTGAACGCGCTGGCGGCGCTGGGCGCGGTGGTGGCGGCGGGCGGCGATTTGGACGAGGGTGCGCGGCGGCTTTCGGAGGTGCGGGAGTTGCCGTTGCGGCGGTTTGAATGCGTGGCGGAGGCGTGGCGCGGCGCGCGCGTGATCAGCGACTACGCACATCATCCGCGGGAGATTGCGGCGCTCGCGAAGATGGTGAGGGCGGTGCACGGCGGCCGCGTGCTGGCGGTCTTTGAGCCGCACCGTTATTCGCGGACGCGGGCGTTGCTGAAGGATTTTCCGCCGGCGTTTGAGGGCGTGGACGCGCTGGCGCTGCTGCCGGTTTATGCCGCGTCGGAGGCACCGGTGGAAGGCGGCCGCACGCTCGATTTGTTTCGCGCGTTTCGCAAGCAACGGCCGCACGCGCATGTCGCGCTGATGCCGGACAAGCCGTCGGCGTTCGCGTGGCTCAAGGGATGCGCGCGATCCGGCGACGCGGTGCTGTTGATTGGCGCGGGTTCGGTGGTAGAGATCGCGCAATGGATTCGCGAGGACCGCGGCGGAGACGCGGCGCCGGCGTTTGAACATCCGGACGCGGTCTGCGTGGAGCACGGCAGTTTGGAGGCATGGACGACGTACCGCACGCCGGCGTCGGCGCGGTGGCGCATCGAGGTCAAAAGCTTTGAAGCCGCGCAGGCGGTGTTGCGATGGGCGGAGGCGTCGAACATCCGCACGTGGTGGTTTGGCATGGGCGCGAACACGCTGGTGCCCGAGCATGAACTCCAGGGCGCGGCGATTCGCTTCGCGGGCAACCGCGGGTTCTTGCGCGACGGCGCGATGGCGATTGTCGGGTGCGGATGGAAGGGCGGTGCGCTGCTCGAACGTCTGACAACGGAAGGGCTTTCGGGCCTCGAATTTTTGGACAGCGTGCCGGGACAGTTGGGCGGATGGCTCGCGATGAACGCCGGCGCGCACGGCCAATCCATCAACGATTGCGTGGCATGGATCCGCGCGCTCAGGCCCGACGGTTCGCTCTGCATTTTGCACGACGAGGAAATTGGATTTGCCTATCGCAGCGCGCCGGGTTTGAAGGGGCTGATTGCCGCGGAGGCGGGCTTGCGGCTTGCTGTCAAAACGCCGGAGGAGATTCTCGCGCAGCGCAAAATTTTCCGCGCGAAACGCGTCAAGCTCGCCAAGTTGCGCAGCGCCGGTTCGGTCTTCAAAAATCCAGCCGGCGATCACGCGGGCCGCTTGATTGAAGCCGCGGGTTGCAAAGGCAAACGCATCGGCGGCGCGCGCGTTTATCGCGGACACGCCAATATCATCGTCCTCGACAAACACGCCTGCGCCTCCGACGTCATCGCGTTGGTCGCGTGGGTGCGCGAACGCGTGCGCGACAAATTTTGCGTCACGCTGGAGCCCGAAATTGTGTGCGTTGGCGAGTCGTGGAATGCGTGGACAAACAAGATCGGACAGACATGAAATACAAGTGTGTTGCGGTGGTCATGGGCGGGCGTTCGAATGAGCGCGAAGTGTCGTTGCGGTCGGGCGCGGCGATTGCGGCGGCGTTGCGCGAAAAAGGTTACGACGCGCGCGAAATCGTGATGGATGATCCGCGCGCCATGCGGTTTGATTCGCAGATTGAAGCGGCGTATCTCGCGCTGCACGGCGGCGAAGGCGAAAACGGCGACGTGCAGGCCATCCTCGACGCGATGAAAATGCCGTACACCGGTTCGGGTTCAGCCGCGAGCCGTCTCGCGATGGACAAGATTGCGACGAAAAAAGTTTTCGCGCAACACCACATTCCCTCCGCCGCGTGGGAGGTGTGCGCCGCGGACGATGCGCATCACGCGACGCAGCTCGGCTTTCCGCTCGTCGTGAAACCGCCGCGCGAAGGTTCGAGCGTGGGCGTGATTCGCGTGAACACGGCGGAGGATTTGCCCGCCGCAATCCGCGAGGCGGGATCGTTTGACGACCGCGGCGAAGTGTTGCTGGAGGCGTTTGTGCCGGGCCGCGAATGGGCGGTCGGCGTGCTGGGCCGGCGTGTGTTGCCGCCGGTGGAAATCCAGGCGCCGGACGGCTGGTACGATTACACCGCGAAGTACGATCCAGCGCGCGGAACGCGTTACGTTTTTCCAGAGGACGCCGCGCTCATCGCGCGTTGCCAGGCAATCTCGCTGCAAGTTTTTGACGCGTTGAATTGCTGCGGATTGGGTCGCGTGGACTTTCGCATCACGGATGCGGGCGAGCCGTTTGTTCTCGAGATGAACACCCTGCCTGGTTGTACCGCCACGAGCCTTTTTCCCAAGGCCGCCGCGCGCGCGGGAATGTCCTTTCCCGACGTCTGCGCCGAGGTGATGGAGCTTGCGGCGTTCGGATAAGCCGCGGCTCAAAGCGCCATCAAAATGAGCAACAGCGCGATCACGCAGGCGCGGAAAATGCGCGCCCATGTTTTGCGCGTGCAATAAATGACGAGCCAGCATATCGCGCTAATGACGAGCCAGCATATCGCGCTGTGGCGTTGTGGATTGAACCACGAATGAACACGAATAGACACGAATGGCAAATGTAATCACATGGACCGTGAACACATCAACAATTCGTGTTCATTCGTGTCCATTCGTGGTTCAAATATGCCACAAAAATAAATGCTGTTGCATTGAAGCCGTCACGGTCTGTCGTTGCTTCAAAAAGTAATTCAATTTACAATGACGGAAAAAGGGAGGCGACCATGTGGTTGAATGTTGGACTTGTGATCGGGTTTGTCGTTCTGCTGGTATTCGTGCAACGCATCGCTTCGGCGTTGGAGGCGCAGCGCAAGCTGATTGAGGAGTTGAAGGCGGGGCTCGCTCATTTAATGCGCAAGGCGGAAAAGAAAATTGACCTGCCGGACACGAGCGCAAAGGTCATGGAGAAACCGGTCGAAAAAATGGAACCCGTACCGCCGCCGGTGGCAGCGCCTCCCCCTTTGCCACGCGCCGAGGTCGCGCCGAAACCGCCGCAGGAGTTCAAGCCGGATGCAGTGGATGTGTTCTTGACCACGGCGTGGCAACGCGTGAAACAATATGTGATGAAGGAGGGCAATTTCTGGGTGCTAGCCGGCATTGTGGTGCTGTTGTTTGGCGCGGTGTTTTTGATTCGCTATACGATGACTCGCGGATGGTTCACGCCGGCGATGCGGCTGACGGGCGTGGCGGTGCTGGGGTTGGCGCTGCTGGGGTTCGGGATCACCTTGCGGGAACGGCGGCGAATTTACGCGCTGCTGTTGCAGGGGTGCGGATTGAGCATGATGTATTTGAGCACGGTGGGCGCGGCGCTGTAGCGCGCGTAAAAGAACGGAACAGGATGTAGCGCAAAAGAATGGAATACATTTGTAGCGAAGAATGCAGGCCGCCGGATTGTGTCCAGCAGCCTGATTGTTTTCGTGATGTCAATCCAACGCGGCGTCTATTCGGGCGCGCAGAATCCGCCATGCAGTAGCCGCCACTGCCGGAACCTGTCCGTTGCCAATGGCTTTAAGTCTGTCCACCCTAGAGGCCACCCCATTAGCCACTCGACCCACGTCGGGTTCAGCTGCCCACCAGTTATTCCGATTGATTGGTTCACCTGTGTCCCAAGGCACGGCGTCCCCCGCCCTCCGCTCCGGTGAAACGGCGGGTCCACATTCTTCGCGTCGTTGCGGGTCGGCGTCGGCCATATCCTCGCCGCGTCCGCCAGTGCCGTCTGAATCGGCTTGCCCGTGTTGACGGAATGCGGCTTGCCCGTGCCGTTCCAAGGCGTTCCGTCCTTGTTCACTAGCGCCCCGCTGGTCGTGTTCTTGCTGGCGGAGGGCGTCGGCCAAAACCGCGCGGCTGTCGCAAGATTGCAGGTGTTTTTGTCCCGCAACCGGCGCAGGCCGACGGCAACGCCCTCCGGGTTCGTGTCCCGCGCCTTCGGCGTCGGCCACTTCATGCCGGGCTTCCATCCCGTCTCCGCGACCTTCCCGCAGCGACTTTGGTCCCCTCGTGTTGCCGCCCTTGTTCGGCGCGTTGCTGGCGGTGGGTGTGGGGATCAAATGCGAGTATCCATATCCGCTCGCGGCGGTGGGGCGCGCCGACACCGTCCGCGCCCAGCACACACCATTCCGCATCATACCCTGCCTCGGCCAAGTCGCCGAGGACGCGGTCGAGGCCGCGCCGCGTGAGGGCGGGGACATTCTCCACGAACGCGAGCGGCGGTTGTATTTCGCAAATGATCCGGTGCATTTCCCGCCACAGTCCCGACCGCTCCCCGGCAAGTCCCGCGCCTTTGCCGGCAACGCTGATGTCTTGGCAGGGGAAGCCTCCAGACACAACGTCAACACGGCCTCGCCACGCTCGTCCGTCAAAACTTCGCACGTCACTCCAGACCGGAAAAGGCGGGAGAAGTCCATCGTTTTGCCGTTGCGCGAGAACGGCTGCGGCGTATGCGTCACATTCAACTGCGCATATTGTCCGCCAGCCGAGCAGGACGCCACCGAGGATGCCTCCGCCGGCTCCGGCGAAAAGGGCGAGCTCGTGTAACAGTTCATCATGGCTTTTGAAAAAATCCAACTCATTCATTTCGTCCCTTTCCCCTGGTGGGGTGAATAAAGAAACCCCACCGTGGCGCGGAAGTGGCCGCCGTAGCCGGTGCTGGCGGTGGTGTTGCGGCGCGTGGCGTTAATCTGCGCGGCGGAGCGCGCCTTGTTCACGCCGCAGAGGGCGGCGGAGACCTGCCGCCAGCCCGGCGCCTTGCGCAGGGAGGCAATCAGGCCGGGGTGTGAGGTGTTGAAGTAGACGCCGCGCCAGACGCGGCTGCCGTGGCCGCTGTCGCCCGCCATTGTGAGGCGGCAGACCTCGGAGAGGAAGCGCGTGCCGAGGCCGATGCCCTGCCACTCCGGCATGACGACGAGGCGGCAGGCGCGCATGGCGCCGATGTCCAGCCGGGGTGTGGTGGCGACGTGGCAGACGGGCGTTTCGCCGATGAAACCGACGTAGTACCGCGCCGCGATGTTGTGCGGCAGTTTCAGATAATGATGCGTTTCAAACAGGGGCCAGAAGGCGCCATTGACGCGGTGGATTTTAAGTGTGATTTTTGGCGGTCGTCGAAGACGCCTCCGTTGAAATGTCCCCGTGGCGGTGTCGAACAGCCAGTCCGGCTGCAACCATTCGACAATATCGTAGTGACAGGACAGCAGCACGCATTGTCCGGTTGTGCGACGCCATGATTTCGCGAAGGAACGCGACGCCACTTTCGCGATCTGACGATCCACCACGCTGCTAAATTCGTCGATCACGGCAAAGGGCGGCGCCTCGGCAATCAGGCGGGCCAGTCCAGCACGGAATTGCTCGCCGTTGCTCAACACGCGAAACGGGCGAAGCCACGCCGGAACATCGCCCAGCCCGACGGACGCCAGCGCCCGTGTAACGGCGTTGAACTCGCATCCCGACGCAATGGCGTCGATGATGGGGCGGTTGTCGGGCCACCCCGCACGGATGTCAGTAATGCCTTTTCCCAACGCCTTCCCGACGGAGGTCTTGCCGCTTCCCGACGGGCCGACAACCAGCCCGATCCGCCACGGCTCGCCCTCGACGGGCAGGTCGAAGTCGCGTTCAAAGTTGCAGCCGGTTTCCACATTGAACATGGATTTAACGCGGGCGGCGCGGTATGAATTGAAGTCGGAACAGCGGTTGCGGATTGCGATTTTCATACGCACACCACCTTTAGCGGAACGCCGGGAAGAACCTGCCGAAGCCGGTTGTAAAGGTTTTGCTGCTGGGCTTCATCTTCGGCAATGACGATAATCCCGTATTGCGAACGGAAGTGTTTGACGGGCTTGGCCTTGCCGCCCGGTTGAGGAAGAGGGCTTTTCATAATTACCGTCTTCTCCTATACTTTGCGCCTTCGATCCGCCTGAACGGCGACGCGCTGGCAACGGTCGAGGCTGCCTTACAGCCTTTTCATTTTCCCCGGTTCAAGCGGGGCAAGTCGTCGTCGTTCGCTTTTTATTTTGTTTCGGTGTGCACCGGTTGGATGTAATACTTCGCCCCCACCCGCCAGGCGTAGGCGTGGATATTACGGTTGGCCGTCAGCGTGCCGTTGTTGGCGACGGCAACGCCGGTGCCGAGGGTGAAGGATGTCGGCGTGGAGATGACGCAAAAAACACGCGCGCCTTCGGGCCATGTGCCGCTGACTTTCAGCGAGCCGCCCGCGGGGATGGTGACGCGTTGGGGGTGTGTGGAGAAGGTC
Organism: Kiritimatiellia bacterium; assembly: GCA_031550185.1. Taxonomy (GTDB): domain Bacteria; phylum Verrucomicrobiota; class Kiritimatiellia; order RFP12; family JAVBOU01; genus JAVBOU01. Next base: position 13,084 of record JAVBOU010000199.1, read on the forward strand.
AGCATGTTGGTGGCCGCGTCGAAGCTGGCGGGTTCCAAGTCTTCCAGCGTGGCGACCGGCAAATATCGAACGTCGATTTCCGTCATGTCGATTTCGCGGGTCTCCATTTCCGCCGTGGTGATGGGGAGGCGATCATCCCCTGTGCTGGCAACCCAATTCCCGGCGCTGTAGTACCACTTTGTGTAGTAAGGCTCGCAACTGTCGGAATCTCCCGTATAAAAGCCGCACGGTTTGCCTGTAGCGGGCCCCTGGCACATGTATCCGGTGGAATCAGCCAGCAGCCACCCCTCCGCCGGAGCGAGTGGATTAACGGGCCAACCCGGAAGCGTTACCGCCTCCCTGCCCCATCCCAGCACACGGGTTATTGGCGTGTATTCCACGCCATTGTAGTGCTCGAATGTGCCTTCAAAACGTGTGCCGTTCCACGTCAGGCGTGATCCGTATTGCGAGGGGTCTTCCACCCACCCCGAAAGCACCTCGACCTTTGGCGGGTGCAGTGTGATGTTTGTGCGCGCCACGCACAGCATGTCCACCGCACGCAAATCGGGCGCGGTCAGCACCGGTTCATAGGCGGTTTCTTCAACGTCCACCATGCGCGGCGCGGTGGTGACGGAACCCAGAAGCGGATACAACTGGCCGCCGTCCCCGACCGCGTGCCATCCGTCATCCCCATGCTCGAATTTAAGCGCGTATGGAGTGAAGGGGGAGTCGGGATCGTCATTCACCACATACGGCAAATCGCCTGCCGGGCCAACGGCCATCCAGCCAAACGATGTGACAAACAACCATGCGTTTGTCGGCGCCAACGGGTTGACCGGGCGGCCGGGAAGTGTCACCGCGTCCCGTCCCCACCCGACAACGGACACGGGCGTGTCCTCCTGTCCAGGCGCCCATTCGCCGTAGAATCTTGCGCCGTCCCAGGTCATGGCAATCAAGTCGGGGCCAAACCCAAAAAGACTCATCGTGCCACCGGTGACGGTGACGCCGTCCTGCCGTTGCACGGTGTTGGTCCGTGACACGCGCAGGGTGTCCGCACGATCGTCCTGCGCGACGAGGGCGCGCAGATTCTGGGGTAGTTGCGCAAGGGCCGCGTCAATGGTGGCCGGAACGTCCGCAATGGCTGCGCCAAGCCCGCGCGCGGTCTCCGCCACGGCGTCCACGTCCTCCACGGTTGCCACGGGCTGATAGTGCCGCGCGACAAAGTTGGTTACGATGCCGGGGGCAGTCTCCAAGTTCACATTGCTTATGGTGGCCCCGGTTATCGAGTGTGCAACCCAATTTCCTGCATAATACGACCATTCCATTTGGTATCGGAACGATGTGGCGTCACCCGTTGGCAAGTCACCGGCGGGGCCGACACTCATGTATCCGCTGGATTCCACTAAAATCCAGCGGTCTGTTGGCGCAAGCGGGTTGACGGGAAACGCGGCGGTGTACGCGTTGGCGCGGCCA
>JAVBOU010000232.1:0-15607 GCA_031550185.1 Kiritimatiellia bacterium
GACCGCCGGGCGCGCCGGGTATTGGATGGACGTTTGGTTTTGTCGCTTGCGTTGCGGATACAAGCTTGTCGTAAGCCCGGCGCGCCCGGCGGTCGCGCCCCACCTTTCCCCTTCTCCACCTTTTAGTAGACGACGCCGCGAGTGTCGCAGGCAGTGAGGCGAATGTAGGCGGCGAGAAGGTCGAAATAAATGGTTTCCTGGTTGATGAGTTCGATGCGGCAGTCTTCGACAGTGTTTTGCGCGCGGACGTATTCGAGGATGTCGATCTCGCCATTGTCCCATTTGTCCTTGTAAAGCTCGACGCGCATGATGGCAATGTCGAGGCGCTGGCGGGCGACGTCAATCTGGCGTTCGGTTTCGACAAGGCGGCGGGAGTGGTCGAGCACCTGGCGGTAGAGGGCAATTTGGATTTGGCGGAGTTCGAGCTGGGCGTCGAGAATTTTGTTTTCGGCGATGGAGGCCTTGGCGCGGTCGCCGACGGAGCCGAGGGGCCAGGTGGCGCGAAGGGCGACGCGCTGGTCGACGCCTTTGTCTTCCTTGGTGGAGGAGCCGTGCGAGTCGCCGACGGAGCCGACGAGGCTGATGGTGGGGCCGATGTTTTCCTGGAGATAGGTGAGGTCGTTGCGGAGGCTTTGGATGGCAAGCTCCTGACGGCGGACGTCCTCGCTTTGCTCGACAACCCAGGCGAGATCGGCGTCGACGTTGAGCGTGGGATGGCTGGTGGGAAGAATGTTGACGGTGTCGAGCTCGTAATCAATGTCGAGGCCGAGGGTTTCCTTGAGGCGGTCGAGGGCGTCCTTGATGAGGCGTTCGGAGCGGAGAACCTGGGCCTCGGCAAGCGGGACTTCGTAACGGGCGTTCGCGATGTCGAGGGGAACCTGGTTGGCTTCGGCGACTTCGAGGTTGCGGCGGGCCTGGTCGAGGCGGAGGGTGTTGGAGTAGTGCGTCTGGCGGGTGCGGATGATTTCGTGAAACCGGAGGCGGACGGATTCAATGAGTTCGCGGAGATAGTATTGGAGGTAGAGGTCGGCGGATTCGTCGGCGAGCGCGGCGTTGCGAACCGAGGTCATGGAGCCGGACCAGCTGCCGGCGCCCCAGAGGCGCTTGGCGATTTCGAGGCCCCAGGCCTGGGTGTCGTCGTCGCTGGTGACATTGCCGGCGTAATCGACGCCGTACGGCAGGGTGCCGTAGAGGCTGGAGGAACCGGTCGTGTCGACGCCGCCGCTACCGGCGTAGGACTTGGAACCGTCGGCGGAGACGCGGGGGATAAAGGCGTCCCACGCGGCGGTGCGGGAGTAGGCGGCATTCTGACGCTGGAGCTGCTGGCGGAGGATGGAGAGGGCGTTGGTGCGGGCGTAATTTTCGCAGTCCTCACGGGTCCAGAGCGGAATGGAATTGGTGCTTTGGGCAAAGGCAAAAAGCGGGAAAAGAAGCAGAAGCGCGCGAACGAATTTATTCATAGCGAAGAGCCTCGACAGGATCCATGCGGGCGGCCTGGCGGGCGGGATAAAGGCCGAAGACAAGTCCGGTGGCGACAGCGGCGCTGTTGGCGAGCAACACCATTCCGGGCGAGAAGACAATGGGCAAATGAATGAAGGGACAGAGAACCAGCACAATGAGCACGGCGAGGATGACGCCGCACAGCCCGCCGGTGACGGAGAGGATGACGGACTCGGAAAGAAACTGGTACATGATGCCGGATTCCGTGGCGCCGACCGCGCGGCGCACGCCGATCTCCTTGGTGCGTTCGGTGACGGAGGCGAGCATGATGTTCATGATGCCGATGCCGCCGACCACGAGGGCGATGCCGGCGATGCAGAGCGTGAGGACGTCGAGCAGGCGCTGGGCTTGTTGTTTTTGCTTGAGGAGCTCAAGCGGGACTTCGAGGCGGAAGTCCTCGACGCCGCCGTGCGCGGCCTGAAGGAGCCGGCGGATGGAGGCGCCGGCGGCGGGCAGGAGCTCGGAGTCGGCGAGCTGGATTTGAAGTTCGTCGAGCTCGCTGCGCAGGTCGAGCGCGCGGGTGCGCGTGAGGAGCGTGCGCATGGGAATGAGGATGTCGTAATTGGTGTCCCGCGCGCCGGAGGCTTCGAGGCCCTTGATGTCGACGTCGCGGCCGGCGAGAATGCCGACGATGCGGTAAGGTTGACCGGAGAGGGAAATGAGATCGTCGAGATCGCCGGCTGAACCGAGGCGCCGGGCAATGGCGCTGCCGACCACGGCGACGCGCGCGCAGGCCTCCTCGTCGAGCGCGTCGATGAAGCGGCCCCTGGCGACCTTGAGGTTGTTGACGCGCAGGTAGTCGCCGTAAACGCCGTTGACCGTGGCGCCGGTGTCCTTGAGTTCGCCGCCAAGATTGACGCGCAACAGGCGCGTGGCGGACATGGCGTCAACGCCGTCAACATCGCGGCGGATGCGGTCGAAGTCGTCGATGGAGAGCCCCGCGGAACCGGACTGGCGGGTGGTGGCGAGCTTCTGGCCTTCGTGCAGGCTGTCCATCACGCGGATGAGATTCGAGCCGAGCGCCTTGATTTGATTCTCCTGCTTTTTCTTCGAGCCAAGGGAGAACGACGACATGGAGATGACGCCCGCGACGGCGATGATGATGCCGAGCATGGTGAGCGCGGAACGCATCTTGTGCGCCAGCAAACCTTCGCGAACGCCAATGCGCACGAGGTCCTTGAAACCAATCGCGGAAGGCCGGTGACCAACACCCTTTTCAACCGCGTGCGCCTTCGGCTGGACAGAGGCTTTGTCGTTTTTGTGCTGCCCCGGATCGTCGCTGACAATCACGCCGTCGCGCAGGGTGATTTTGCGCGTGCCCTGTTCGGCGAGCTCGCGGTCGTGCGTGACCATGATGATGGTGTAACCCTGATCGTTGAGCGCGTAAAGCAGGGCCATGATTTCGCGGCCAGTGGTGGAGTCGAGGTTGCCGGTGGGTTCGTCGGCGAAGATGATTTCAGGATCATTGACAAGCGCGCGCGCAATGGCGACGCGCTGGCACTGGCCGCCGGAAAGTTCGGACGGCTTGTGCGTGAGGCGGTCGCCGAGGCCGAGCTTTTGGCCGATTTCGCTGGCAATTTCGCGCCGCTTTTTGCGGTCCGCGCCGGCGTAGACGAGCGGCACGGCGATGTTTTCCCAGACCGTGAGATCAGGCAGCAAATTGAAGCGCTGAAAGACAAACCCGATGCGGCGGTTGCGGACGCGCGACAACGCCTCGTCGTCGAGCCGCGCGACTTCCTCGCCCGCGAGTTGATACGAGCCGGAGGTCGGATGATCGAGTCCGCCGAGCAGGTGCATGAGCGTGGACTTGCCGGAGCCGGAGGAGCCGACAATCATCACAAACTCGCCGCGGCCGATCGTGAGCGACGCGCCGTCAAGTGCGCGCACGGTCGTGTCGCCCATTTGATAATGGCGCCGCAAATCGTCGACCACAATAACATCGTCAGTGCGCATAATCCCTCCTCACACGCTCGCCCTCGCGCAAACCATCCTCCACCCAAAACCAGTTGCCGCCAAGGTAACGCCCCTTGATCCCGCGCGTGTCGCCGTCGTCGAGCCGCACCTTGCCGGTCGCCTCGCCGAGGTGATACTCGCCGACCGCCTCGCGTGGCAGGATGAGGCGCTCTGCCACGGGCAGACATTCGATGGCAATCGCGGCGGACATGCCGGGGCGGAGGCGTTCGTCGGTGTGGTCGAGCGTGAGGGTCGCGTTGAAGACCGTGACGCCCGACAGGTTTTCCTCGACGCCGGTGGGGCCGACTTCCGCGCGGTCGCGGCCAACGCCGCCAAGCGCGTGGACGCGGCCCGTGAGCACAAGGTTGTCGAGCGCGGGAATGCGCACCCGCGCGGGCATGCCCACGCTGATCTTCGCGATGTCCGCCTCATGCACCATGGTCACGACGCGCATGGCGCCGGGTTGCAAAATGTCGCCCACACGGTCGAGCCGCCCGCGCGACACGCCGGCGCGGATGGGCTGCCACAGACGCGTCGCGCCCTCCCAAAAATATCGCGCGCGGAAGATGCCGCCGGTCGGCGCGTAGACGTCGCACGCGTCGAGCTCCTCCTTCGTCATGTCGAACTGCAGTTGCTGCTCCGCGACGCGCGCCTCCTGTTCGTCGATCTCCGCGTCGGCGCGCGCGAGGCGGCGTTCGAGCGCGCGTTCGCCGCGTTCGAGCTCGCCCTGCAAACGTTCGACCGCGAGCTTCCATTCAAGCACCTCGTCCTCGCGCGGCGGCGCGGTGCGCACGGCGTATTCGATCTTCGCCTCCTCCTCGGCGGCGACCGCGGCGGCGAGGCGGCGCTCGTAATCCTCCAGCGTGATGGGCGAGGCCAGCGCGCGCGCGACGAGGTTCGACTGGCGCACATACGCCTCGTCCGCGTCCTCGCGCTCAATGGTGCGGATCTCCGCGGCGATTTGCAACGTGCGGCGATCCTCGGGCTGGAGGCCGGTGCGAATTTCCCCGTACTCCATGTCGGCGAGTTTCAGGCGGTCGCGCGTGACGACGATGTTCTGCTGCGCCTCGCGCTCTGTGCGGCTGCGGCGGTATTGGTTGACCTCCTGGCGGCTGATGCTGAGCGAGACGTCCTCGTCCTGTTGCTCGAGGCGCTCCTGGAGCGCCGTGGTGTCGACGCGGATCAGCAGCTTGCCGGGATTCACGCGGATGCCGTCCTGCGCCATCTCGCGGATTTCGCCGCCCGCACCCAGCGTGACCGGCGTCACCTGCGACGCCTCAAGCCAGCCGCGCTCCTCAAAGATGTCACCCATGGCGCGACGCTCGACCATCACCCACTCCGGCGTGGCAGCGCCCCGGTTCTGCCACCAGATGAAGACGGCGGCAAGAACGGCACCAATCATGAGAATGGCAAAAATCATCTTGGCGAGCGTGCGTCCCGCCGGGCGTTTGTTGTATGCCAGCCTCACTCCGCCACCTCCATCGGTTGCGGTTTTCCGTCGCCGAAATATTTATGGAAGTAATAAGCGCGCACCAATCTCAAGACAAACGCTATGAGAAAAAACACAACAAAGATAATGATTTTCCATTTCACAGGCAGAAATTTTAAATCATCCCTCGCGTGTCGCATGAGCCACAAACACATTATTTCATGCCCTCCTTTGGCGGCGGGGACGCTTCAATTGGGCGCGTTCCGGTGCAATCGGGATAACCGGTGCAACCCCAGAACGGGCCGCGCTGGGAGTTGCGTTTTTTCATGGGCTTGTCGCATACGGGGCAGGCGGGTCCGCTTTCCTGCTTTGCCCTGGCCTCGACGCGCGCGGTGGTCAGGTGTTCGCGGAAACCGCCCTCGCTGAGAAATGCCTCGCCCTGCGCGTCAAGTTGGCGGTTGAGCATGCCGATGACGCGCGTGATCAAAATAAGCATCGCGTTCGCCGCGACGATTGAATCGTCGGACTCCAGCCACGGCGCGAATTTTTTGGCCTGTTTCAAAAGATGAACCGCGGATTCGTACGCGCCGTCTTCATTGCCCAGCTCCGGCTTGTCCAACAGCACGCCCTGCACGGCTTGCGCTTCTTGCGAGGTGTGTTTCCAAAGCGGCAATCCGCGGCGCAACAGCCACATTTCGTAATCGCCGCGCAATTCGCCAAGACTCGCCCGCGCGACGTCGGTGAGCTTCATCTCGGTTTCCCTGGAGGTTGCGGCGCGCTCCGAACCCTCGATGATGTTCGCCCGGCCCGAACGCGCCGCCTGGGTCATCTGGTCAAACTGCCGGCCGCACGGGTCGTTGGTGCGGTTCAGGAATTTTTCACAAAACCGCAACGTCCCAAGCTGGATGACGGTCGCGAGCGTGAAGCTGTCGAGCTTCCGGTAGCCACCGCTTTTTCGGAAAAAGCTCATCGCGTTTCTCCGGTAGTCGTTGTAGTCGGTTTGTCGACGACATCGACGACGCCGACTACGGTGGTTTTTTTCGGTTCCGGCACGACGATTCGCGCGATGGCACCGGCCTTGGGATCAATGCCCTCGGGAAGCTCAAACGTCACGCGCATAAAAAACACGGTCTCGCCGAGGGGCTCGTGGCCGGAGTAAAGCCCGCGCTCGACGTTGGCCTGCTTTTTGTCCTCAAACAAATATTCGACCGATCCCACGACGCCGGGAAAAAATTCGTCGGACACGGCGGAGATTTGCACCATCACCTCCATGCCCTTTTGCACCTGCAGGTAAAAACGCTCCGGCACTTCGGCGCGAATTTCCATGCGGCCCATGTCGGCGATGTAAACGGGCGCGATGCCGGTGCCGACCATCGAGCCGGGCTGCACCTTGGAATAACCGCCGGAGCTCCACACCTTGCGGTAGCGCAGCGTGCCGTCGCGCGTGGCGCGCAGCGTGAGGTTCTCCAAGTTCTTCAACGCCTGCTCGCGGCGGCGGTTCGCGTTCTGCTCCGCGCGCTGGTTCCATTGCAAATCCACGCGCGCCTGAAACGCCTCGGTCTCCATCGACAGGCGGCCCGTCTCCTCCGAGAGCCGCGCCTCCGCCAACGCCGCCTCGGCGCGCGCAAGCTCCACGGGTCGCGGTTTCTGGCGCAGTTTCTCATGCGCGAGCTCGCTCTTCTCGCGTTGCAAACTCGCCTTGCGCGCGTTGCGTTCGGCGCGCACGAGCTCCTGCGGCGAAACCAAATGCTGCGGCCGGTTTTTCAGCGCGTCGTAATCGCGAACCGCATCCTTTTCCGTGATCTCCGCGAGGATCAAATCGAGCTGCGCGGCGATCAGCTCGCTCTCCTCCGGGCCGCGTTTCACGAGGTCGAGCTTCACCTCCGCCACGCGCAACGAATTGCTCGCCGTGATGCGCTGCATGTCGTGCTTGCGCAGCAACACCTTGAGCGCCTGCTCCTGCGCGTCGCGATTGGTGGTGCGCTCCTCGAGCTGGTTGTCGAGCTCCGTCAGGCGGTCGCGCGTCTCCTTGTCGTCGAGCGTGCAGACCACCTGGTTGTTCGTCACCACCGCGTCCTCCGGCAGCAACCACGCGACCTTCTGCCAGCCGATAATCGGCTTCACGCGCACGTCGCTCGAGTCCAGCGGCACCAGTTCGCCCGACGTCTCGAAGAGCACGTCCATGCCCTTCGGAATGTCCGCGCTCGCGCCCTTCTTTGGTTGTTGCGGCTGGCGGCTCACGACCATGCCCAGCACGTTCGTCTCCGTCAGCACGAACCATCCCTCCATCACGCTGCCCGACACCTGCCGCAGCGCGCCGTCCAGGTACAGATAATTTTGTCCCTCGCGGTGAATCAAATACTCCGCGCGCACCGCCGGCGCCAGCAGCGGCTTGCTGCGTTCCAAATACACCTCCGCATGCACGCCCAGCCGCATCCACTCCGCCAGCGCGTCCGGCCGCACCGTCACATCGTAGACCTTCACCCCGCTCTCGCGGTTCGGATCGCCCCAGCCCGTCTCGTCTCGCTCGCTGCTGTCGCGCGCCAGCTCGCCCACGATCGACACATGCCCCGTCACCTCCTCACCCAAACGCCCCACCACCCGCAACCGCGCCGAATCGCCCACGCGGAAAAACCGCCGGTACTGCTCCGGCAGTCCCCCGCGAAAAACCAGCGAATCCATGTCCGGCAATTTCGCAAACGTAAACCGCCGCCACATCCGGTCCGTCCCGCTGATGAACCGCGAAAGGAACGACTTCGAGTACGTCACAAACCCGCTCCGCGGCGCCTTGAAATTCACCTCCTCCAAATCCCGCTCCCGCTCCGTGATCTGCCGGTCCAGCGAACGCGCCCGCACCCGCGCCGACTGCTTCCGCAACTCCACGATCGCCCGCGTGTCCTCGATCTGGTCGATCAAATTCGTCAACGCCAGTCGCTGGTTTTCCAGCGTCAATTCCCGCTGCTCGATCTCCAGCGGCTCCGCGCCCCGCATCAGCGTCGACAGCGTGTTCTGTGCCTGCTCCAGCTTCGCCTGCGACTGGCTCCACGCCGACCGCTGCTTCTCAAACGCGATCTCCGAAATAAACCCCTTCCGCAACCGCTCCTCCGCCCGCACCAGCGCGTTGCTCTCCGCCAGCGACGTCAGCGCCGCCACCCTCACCCGTCCCTCCGCCACCACCACGTCATTCGTCTCCGGCAGCCGCCGCAACCGGTCCAGCGCCGCCGCCTCCACCTTCATCTTGTCCTCCTCCGTCCGCAGCTTGTCCGACAACTCCGCCAGCGTATTGTCCGCGTCCTTCAACCGCAGCCCCAGCTCCGCCTGCGTGATCGCCATCCGCGCCTGCAACTTCTTCCACTCGTTCGACACCGGAAACGCGTCGAACGCAATCACCGTCTCCCCTTCCTTCACCCACGCGCCGTCCTCCACCGCGTCCAAAATCACCGGCCAGTCCAGCGGATTGTTCAACGCCTCCGAACGCTCCGCCACCGCCGACATCGGCAGCCGCACCCGGCACGCGATTTCCCGCATCTCCACACGCTCCTCCCCCAGCGCCAACGCCCCCGCGCATACACCACAACACACCCCCCGCCACAACATTCCTCGCCAATCCGTCATCACAACACACTCATTCCCGCGGTTTTTTCGTCATCGATCGGAAAAAACCTTTTCGCATATTTAGCACGAACCATGCCACGCGACGAAAAATCAGGAACGTGCCGTGGCAGAGGTCATGCCGTGCCACGGACGCTGCTCCCCCCAGGGCGCCTAACCCGGTCGCTTTTAATTTTCGATGGTCGCATATTTCTATTGCGGTCATGCCAACAAGGTGCTAAATTAACGACTCCAATGCGAGCTTTAGGTAAAGCCGCAACTGTTTACTTAAACCTAACAAAGGAGGTCTCGTGAAAAAAGTTTTGGGTCTGATTGCATGTTTCGCCGTGGTTGCCATGTTGAACGGTTGCAAGGAACAAACGACTGCAGACAAAATGCAGGATGCCGTGAAAGACGCGGCGAAGACAACAGAAAAGGCGGCGAATGACGCCGCGAAAGCCGTTGACAAGGCCGCGACCGACGCGTCCAAGGCTGTTGAAAAGGCAGTTGAATAACGCCGAACATGCATCGACTTTGAACCGTCGCTTGATCCTTTGGGGAGAGCGGCGGTTTTTGTTTGGACAGGCGGCACAGGGGTTGCTGTATTTGGGGATATGCGAGAGTTCTTGAAAAAATCTGCGTCAGGATGGCGCGTGTGCTTTGCGGTGCTGGCACTGGCCGGGCTGGCGCAGGCGGATATCCGGATTCAGCCGGAGGTGAACCGCACGCAAATTTATGCGGGCGAGGCGTTCGTCCTGTATGTGCGCGTGGTGGGCGCGGACGCGGGCATTGAAACGCCGGTGATCGAAACCGGCGGCGCGGCGGAGGTGGCGCTGCTGGGGTCGCAAAGCGAATCGTTCGCGTACTTTGGCGTCGGGACCCGCAACGAGGGGCGCGTCTTCCTGATGAGCGTGCGGCCAAAGTTTGCCGGCGTGTGCAAGTTGGGGCCCGTGCGCGTGACCGTGCGCGGCAAGACGTATGAGGCGGCGATCCCCGCGGTCGAGGTGACCGGCGTCGAAGAGCAGGATTTTGTGAAGGTGACGATCAAGAGCGACGCGCGGGAGGTGCTGGTGGATCAGCCGTTTACGGTGACGCTGGAAGTGCGCGTGCGCGGACTGGAGGGCCAGTTCGCCGCGACCGAGCCGCTCCTCACGCAGTCGCCGTCAATGCTGGAGGCGGACTACCTGAACTTCGACCTGCCGAAGGGACTTGAAGGGCCGGACGCCAACACGGCGCTGGGCGGAATCGTGGTGGGCGGCAATGCACCGGGGTTTGCCATCAACAACTACCGGCGCCAGGGATTCGGCGGTTTTCCCGGTTTTCCGGGCATGGCGGGGTTTGACGACATGATGGGAAGCGTAGCGTTGCGGTTTCGTCCCGAACACCGCACGGAGCAGGTCAACGGCGCGTTGTGGCACGTCTACACCCTTGCCACGACCTACACGGGACGCGAGGAGGGTGAATATGAGTTCGGGCCGGTGACCTTCAAAGGCGCGGTGATCGCCGGCGTCAACGTCGTGCGTGGCAGAGGCCAACCTGTGCCACGGGAGATTTTTGCTGTCGGCCCCGCGCGGGTGGTGCGCGTCGCGCCGCCGCCGGAGGAGGGACGGCCCAAGACGTTTTTCGGCGGCGTGGGCAAGGCGATGCGCGTGCGGACGGAGCTCGACGCGGCGGTCTGCAAGGTGGGCGATCCTCTGACGCTGACGCTCGACGTGACAGGCGAGGTGAGCCTGCGCAATTTGCGGCCGCCGCTGATCTCCGACCAGGCGGGAATCGCCGATGTCTTCCGCGTGTACGACGACAGCGTGACGTCGGCCACCATCGACGCCGGGCGGCGCTTCACCTACCGCGTGCGGCCGCTGGTGAGCGGGACGATTGAGTTCCCGCCGCTGGAGCTGAGTTTCTACAATGCCGCGACGCGGCGCTATGAGACGGCGCGGACGCAGCCGATTCCTTTGCAGGTGCAGGCCACGACGCAAATCGTGGCGGAGGACGGGCCGGACGAGGCGGGCGGATTGCGCGCGGACACGCAGGACAACCGGCCCTCGGGCATCACGCTCTCGCGCCACGCGCGCACGAACGCGACCGCGCGTCCGGCGTTTTGGCTGCTGCTGGCGATCGGGCCGCTGCTGTTCGCGGCGTGCGTGGCAACGGATCGCATCCTGCCACGGATGCGCACGGCGGCGAACGCGGCGCGCGCGTGGCAGAGGAGCCGGAGCTGCCACGGCGCATTGCGCACCGCGAGCGACGCGCCTCAACTCGACCACGCCTTCCGGCGTTACCTCACGACGCGCATGAAGCTCGCCGGGCAATCCATCACGCCGCCCGAAGCCGAGGCCGCGCTGCGCGACATGGACGACACAGCGGCGCGCGAAACGCGCGCGTGTTTGGAACAACTCGCAGAAGCGGTTTATCGTCCGGGCGGCGGTGAAGATTTTGCGGCATTGAAGGCCGCGACACTGGCGTGCGTGACGAAGCTGGACGCGGCGCGCGCGAAGCCGAAACGCGTCCACACACTCGGCCTGCTGTTGCTGGCAACGCTGGCCGCCGGAACGTTGCGCGCGGATGATTTTGGCTGGGATCGCGCCAACACGCGCATGGCGACCGCCGCGACACGTGCCGATTATCTCGAGGCCGCGCGCCTGTACAACGAGCTTCCGCCGGATGGCGGCGTGATGATGAACATGGGCGCCGCGCTGTTGATGGCCAACGAGCCGGCCGCGGCGTGCGAGGCGCTTGAGCGCGCGGAACGGCGACTCGGCCACACGGTGCCAGGGCTCGCGCGCGACGTGAACACCGCCCTGCGCATGAAGCGCGGCGCGCCAGGTTTTGAACGCCCCTGGCCGCGCGTGCTCTTCTTCTGGCATTACGCGATGCCGATGGACGTGCGGCTCATGCTCGGCGCGGCGGGCTGGGCGGCGTTGTGGCTGGCGTTGATGGTGTGGCGGCTCGCGGGCTCGCGGTGGCAGGGCTGGAGGCGTGCCACGCTCGAGGCAATGGTCGGCATTGGCTGTGTGGCGGGCGTGGCGCTGATGCTCGTTTTTGGCGCGAGCGGCGTGGTCTCCGCCGTGCAGGACATCGCGAACCGCCATCACAGTCCGCTTGAATTTGTCACGCCCGACGCGGAGGACGCGCCATGAAATTGATGCGTATTGCTTTGCTTTTTTGCATTTGCACCGCCGCGCGCGCGGACGTGCTGGATGCGACGGCAGAAGTCTCGAACGCGAAGCCCTTTGTCGGCGAGGCGTTCACGTTCACGCTGAAGGTCACCGTCACGCCAGGCTCCGATCTCGCGAACGAAAGCATTTACGGCCTCGAACGCTACCCGCTCAAACTCGGCGCACTGCGCCGCGACGGACGCACGCGCGACGCGACCGGCAACGAGGTGGTGGCGTACTCCGGTGTCTTCCGCCCCACGGAGGATTTCACGGAGAAGCTCGAGCTCACCTTCACCGCGGAGAGCGTCGAGCAACGGCGCAGCGGATTCTTCTCCTCGTGGGTCCGCCGGCCAATCAGCATGGCGGTTCGCCCGTTTCAGTTAAACGCGCAGGAATTGCCCACCGCAGGTCGTCCCGCCGACTTCTCCGGCGCGATCGGCACGTTCGAACTCACGGTTGACAGCGCGCCGCGCGAGGTGCACGTGAACGACCTCGTGACGCGCACGATCCGTCTGCGCGGCAGCGACAACAGCCTGCCCGGAACCGGCGTCCCGACGTTGCCCGACCTCGGACCCAATTTCAAAATCTACGCGCCGCAAGAGATGTCGCGCGTCGACAATCCGCCGGAACTCACCCTGCGTCAGGTCATCATTCCGCTGAACACCAACGCGGTCGAAATCGCCGGACCAGTCTTCACATATTTTGATCCCGTGTCAAAAGTTTACCGCCGCCTCCAGCCGCCGCCGGAGAAGCTGACGTTCCTCGCGACCGACGCCAAGGCCACGCGGCCTGACGTCAAAAAAGTGGACTTTGAACCGCGCGCGCCGGAGACGAAAAACGCGCTGCCCAACGTCGACCTCGCATTGTCGTCGCTGCACCAGATGCAGGAGCGCGTCGTCGTGGAACGCGCGACGCCCGCGCGCCTCGCGCCTGCGCAAAAAGCGGCCGTGCTCTTTGAGCTCGAACCCGGCGCCAGCGTCATTGTCGCGGAACACGCGGAAGGCTGGTTGCGCGTCGTCTCACGCGGACGCGCCGGATGGATTCCCGAACCCGCCGAAAGGATCGCGCCGTGACCGCGCCCATGCCGGCATTCCTCGAACGCCTCGCCGCGCGCAACCTCTTCGGCATGAGGCCCGGCCTCGACACCATGCGCGCCGTGCTCGAACGTCTCGGCCATCCGGAGCGCGACATCGCCGCCATCCATATCGCCGGCACGAACGGCAAGGGCTCGACCGCCGTCTTCATCGACAGCGTGCTGCGCGCCGCGGGTTTGCCGTGCGGACGCTACACGTCGCCGCATCTCGTGTGGTTCAACGAGCGCATCTGCATCAATGGCGAGCCCGTCTCCAACGACATCGTGCAAGCCGCGTCCGACGAGGTCGAGGCCGCCGAAAAAACGCTGCCGCCGGAGATCGCGCCAGCCACCTTTTTCGAAATGGCGACCGCGATCGCCTTCTGCGTTTTTCGCGCGCAGGGCGTTCGCCTCGTCGTGCTCGAAACCGGACTTGGCGGACGGCTCGACGCCACAAATGTGGTGACGCCGCTCGTATCCGTCATCACGCGCATTGGCCGCGACCACATGAATGTGCTCGGCGACACGCTCGCGCAAATCGCGGCGGAAAAAGCCGGCATCATCAAGCCGCAACGTCCCGTCGTCCTCGCCGACATGCCCGACGCGGCGCGCGCCGCGATCACGGCGCGCGCGCAGGATGTAGACGCGCCGCTCCACGACGCACGCAACGTCGCGGTCACGCGCGTCAAAAGCGACGTGAACGGACTGACGTTTGACGTCGAAAGCGCCGAACGCCGCATCGGCAAACTCACCACACCGCTTGCCGGCGCGTATCAGGTCGAAAACATCGCGACCGCCGTGGCGACGCTCGACGTGTTGGAATCGCTGCTCGGCGTCACGCTCTCCGATGACGCGTTTCGCAAGGGCTTTGCCGGCGTCCTCTGGCCCGGCCGCTTTCAAACGCTGTGCGAATCGCCCGTGATGATCCTCGACGGCGGCCACAACGCCGACTGCGCCGAAGGCATCAAGGCCGCGCTCAAGGTGACGCGCTTCAAGGGGCCGACCGCGCTCGTTGCCGGTTTTTGCAAGGACAAGGAAATCGACGCCTTTCTCAAAATTCTCGCCCCGCAAATCGCCCGCGCCTGGGCTGTCGAAGTCGGCTCCCCGCGTACCGAAACCCGCGACGCCGTGGCCGGCCTCATGCGCTGGGCCGGTGTCAGTGCGGTCGATGTTGCCACGCTTCCCGACGCGCTCGCTGCCGCCCGTGCGTGGGCGCTCGAACACCACGGACGCGTCTTGATTTGCGGCTCGCTTTTCCTCGTCGGCGACGTCCTGCAACTCCTTCGCATTACGCCGTGGCCCCAATCCCGCGACCGCGACGCCGGCGAACAAATGATAAAAAAATAGACCATTGGGTTATAAAAAATGGGTGGGGCGCGACCGTCGGGCGCGACCCACCTTGATGTGGAGCATGCCCTCCATCCCGTCTCATGCTTGACGCAACGGGAATATGCGTGTAGTCTTTTTGTAAATGAGTTCGCAAAATAATTGGGAGAAATGACCATGCAGGAGGTTGACCCGAGGGTTTGCCAGCGTTGCGGCAAGGAACACAATGCGACGCTGCCGACGATCTCGACGCTTCATGTGTGTTCGGATTGCGCGGCGATCATGACGGATTATCCGTTTCCGCGCTGGGTGAAATGGTCTGCCGCGGGATTACTGGCGCTGGTGCTGTTTTCGGCGGTTGGGAACGCGCGGTTTGTGCGGGCTGTTTTTGAGTCGCGCGGAGCGATGGCGGCGCTTCATCAGGGCGAATGGCGAAAGGCGGAGGAGCTCGCCCGCGCGGCAGCGGCGCATGTGCCGGAGGATCCTTCGCTGGGGGTGCTGGCGGATTATGTCAACGGCGTGGCGGCCTTGTACGAGGGGCGTTACGAGGAGGCTGTAGCCGGATTGCAAGCGGCAGACGAAGTCCTTCATGAAAATTTTGGCACATGGCTTATGCTCCGGCAAGCCTTGATTGGCCGCGCGTTTGACAATGCGGATTATGACACCTTTTTGATGGTCTCGCGGGAGATTGCGGAACGATATCCGGAGGCGGAGTTTGCGCAGATGGGCGTGGCGTCGGCGTATGCGTGCCAATATGCGATCAGCGGTGATGAGGGCTTGCGCGCGCAGGCGTTGCAGTGGCTCGACAAGGCGCGTTCCATGCCGCCGGAGAATGCGGCGGCATCCGCGGAGTATGAGCAGCGGATCATGCATCGTCTCGACACGCGGGAGATTATCTCGCGCGATGAATTTCTGCGTCGGTTTCCCGGCGGATGGCCGGAAGAGAAGGAGGCTTTGAAATGATTATTCCTGGAATTTTGATTTCCATCGCGACGTTTCCCGGTGTCATTGTGCATGAGGCGGCGCATTTGCTTTTTTGCAAGTGGCGCGGGGTGCCGGTGCTGGATGTGTGCTTTTTTCAGGTCGGTGATCCGTCGGGTTATGTCGTGCATACGGAGACGGAAAATTTTACGACGTCGTTCCTTATTTCGGTCGGTCCGTTTATCATCAATTCGCTGTTGTGCATTCTGATTTGCCTGCCGGTTTACGCGCCGCTGCGGATATTCGGGCTGACGCATCCGCTGTCGTACGTGGTGCTGTGGCTGGGCGTTTCGATCGGGATGCACGCGTTTCCGTCGATGCAGGACGCGTCGAATCTCTGGCAGTCGGCGAAGGTCGCGGCGCGGCAGGGGAATCCGCTGGCGATTATCAGTTTCCCGCTGGTGATTGTGATTTATCTGGCGAATCTGGGTTCGTTTTTCTGGCTCGATTATCTGTACGGACTGGCGATTGGGTTGGGATTGCCGTCGTTGCTGTTTTGATTCGGAAGGTTGCAAACCGCGTTGTGGGGGGGGGCGACCGCGGGCCCCCCCCCCCCCGGGGTGTGGGGGTGGGGGGGGGGGGTGTTTGTGGGAGAGG
>JAVBOU010000042.1:0-20926 GCA_031550185.1 Kiritimatiellia bacterium
TCGCCGCCGCCGTCGGCGGAGGCGTAGAGGCCGTCGCCGATGGTGATGTGCACGGCGTTGGAGTTGCCCTTGATGTCCGCGCGGATATCGCGATAGGCCGTGCGGTTGGAGCGCGACGCGGGGTCGGCGGACTGACAGCCGACGAGCAGCGCGGCGATGATGGAGAGGGTGAGGAGTTTTCTCATTTTTGTGTTCCTTTGGCTTTCGCCTTTTTGGCCTTCATGGCCTTTTTTTGGGCGGTCTTTTCGGCCTTGAGTTAGCGACCTAGGAGTGCTGCAAGACGAGTACGGGCGCACTTACCAACGCATGTTCCAATGGGATGGGGCATGGGTTCCTGGAGCCATTGAAAAACCCGAACAAATAGCGCCGCTCGAGTCCATCACCGACATAATTATCTTCGAGGCTCCGCGTGAAAACGCGAGTACATTGTACCTAGAATTGCCAATGCAAAACTTAAAAGGCGCCGGAACCATTAAAATTAAAATTCCCATGACGCGGGTCACACGACTTTCCGGCATGTAACGCACTCGATAGTGCCCCAAGGAGTAACGCAATGGCCCATGATGATGATTTTTTCGACCAATTTGGATCACCTCAACTCGAAATTATCCGTCGTAGGGAGGCAGAGCGAGTTGAAAGAAAAACGACGCAGTCAGAACGCGAAGAGACGCGTAGGGAAAGGGAGGCGATGCGGGCTGAACGCGAAGAAGCGCGGATTGATAAAATCAAAGACCGCCGCATCCAACTTGTCGCCTTAATCGTGTCATTCCTCGCGGTTGTCGTGGCGGTTCTTTCACTCGTTGTCACGCTCTACAGAAACTAACTCGCGGACCACGACCCGACATTTTCGCCCACTTTCTACCCTCAAATCTCACAAACACCGCGCCAGCACTGCGTTTTGACGCGGACCAGCAAAGGAACAAACCATGCCGAAAAATCCACCACCCTACACCGCCGAGAACTTGCGCTCGCAACGCGCCCGATGACAGCCGAAGAAAAAATCAAGAGTGGACTTGGCGACGGTTGGGAAGTCATGCGCAAACCGGAAGTTGCGGAGGAAGAGATCGCCGCTTTCCGCGTGAAAAAGTAAGCCGTGTTCTAATCTGATGCCGTTTTGCGTGTGATAGAACAAGCCGCTAGACAATCATACATATAGCGTGCTTCGTTTTACCATCTACAACGCGCACCAAGGGTTGAGTTTCACCAACAAGGAAAGGACATTTAACGCGAAAACTTCACTGGCGGTGTCTCCAGCAACCTAATTACCGCAAGCACTAGGACGGGGTGCAAAACCCGTGCTTCTTTCGCCCATCACATAATTGAAGTTTTCACAACAACATGGTGTCTCAAGCAAAGTGTCACAAGTATTGATCCGACCCCGAATGCTACGTCCTAAATGCTCATAAACCGTCTCACCTAATCTTTTTTTCGTAAGGTGCGGATTACAAACACCGATAGAAACAACCCTGATAGACCACCAAGCACGCCGCCTATTATCCGATAAAAGTATAGTGTGTCCCATAACTCACCGTATAAATTGCGACTTCGCGTTGACCAATATTCATCGTTAGGATATCTTTCGCCCGTGACTTTGAAAATCTCTGCCTCAAATTCGTTTATGCGAGGCGCCATTTTATTTTTACCGTATGTGTTTCCTAACTCTATACCCAGAAGAATACCTCCTCCAATCGTAACCAGCGTTAAAAGAATAAAAAACGCTTTCAAAAAATTTCCGTTTGCCATTTACTGCGCTCCACTTTTAATGTGAATAATGCCATCCTTTGAGATGACCACAGTTCCCGCAATCTGTATCGTATACACCTTTCGGGAAATAACGTGTGCAAGAACATCTTTCACAGCGGTTAAGCGACGAACTAGACCCAGTAAACGACCCTCCCAATGGTTGAGATTGTGTAGGTGTTGAATAACGACTATTTCTTTTGGCTTCTCTTCTTGCCTCTTTACAACCATCTATCCAAAAAGAAATTCCTATTCCTACTATTGCAATGATAATCCATACCACCGCTGCTTTTTTATCACCTACCGTCATGTCAGCACGTTCCTTTCAATGCCTCAAATTGCTATCCATCTTGTCAAGTGAGGCTTGCTTTAACCCGATGAGTCATTGAAAAATACCAAATCAATAATGTAAACGCAACAATATTTAACGTAAGCGTTGTGTTTATACATTTATTCATAATAAAGGACATCGAAATCTTTCCGTGGCCCGGCGTCGGAGGGCGGACTCCTCATTAGCAGGGTACTGTACACTGAAAGGATGAATACGCCCAGCCATACATGAAAAACGTCCTGATGAAACCGCCCCCAAAAAAAAGTGCTCCGCGTTGTTCGACGAATCTAGCACGAGCGCATCGCTTGTTATAAATGCTTAAGCTAGACGCGATGTCATATCTTTGTGGGTTTTGTCAAAATTGCTGGTAACGCCTTGCGCAGTTCATCAGCAAAATCTGTCCCTTTTGGTTTGAAGTAGTGCCGCATCACAATTTCAACGGTGGTATGCCCTGTCAACGCGCGGAGTTTGTCAACCGACACACCGGCGGAAATGGCAAGGGTAACAAACGTTGTGCGAAGCGCGTGGAAGTCATAAATGCTTGCCGCACGAACCCCCACGGATCGCGGCGTCCGCGTGACTTCCGCGATCGTCTTCTTCCCCGACGTTTCTTTCCGCCGAATGAAGCGAATGCCGGAAACTCGTTCGGCTTCGGTAAGCAACCCCGATATGCAACCCTTTGAAAGTCCCGTCGCGGCCATGATGGAATTGTACGGCTTACCCTCGGCGTACAGTCGCAATACCAACCCCATGCGCTTCTGTTTTGCTGGTGTCATCGGCAAGGCCACCAGCGCGTCCGTCACGGGCCTGACAACATCGGCAAGGCCTCTGCTTCATCCTGCCTCTCCACGCACGGCGCAAGCGCCATGGCAAGGACTTTTTTAACACGCTTCGATATAACCATGCCATTCTTCCCGCTAATCAGCGTGGCTGCTTCCGGAAAAACGTACTCGGAATTTTGGTCGAGGCTTTTCATGCGCCGCGCCAACACTTCGGCAAACTTCGGCATTATGGGAAGGTGAAGGTCGGTTTTCGTTTTTCCAGTTTGCAGCCGTAACGCCTGTGCTTTCGCGTCCACGTTCGCCCAGCGCAAACGGCACACATCCCCGCGCCGCAACCCGGTTGACAATGCGCAAACGATCCAGTCGTGCGCTTCCGGGTCAACCGCCGACGCTGTGTTTAATAACTTCTCCACCTCCTCCGGCGTCAACGGTTCGCGGTGATATTCCTGGTCTCCCTCCAGCGCAACGACGCGGAGTGTTTCATGCCGAAATGGATTTGTCGCTCCTTCTGGCAACGTGCGTCCCAAAGCGATTGCCAGCACTCCTTTTATTCGCCGTACTGTCCGCGCCGTGAACCTCGGAGCCGTTGGGTTGTATACTTCACTCAAGTACGCTCGCGCTTCCGCCACGGACACGTCGAGAACTGTTGTCATCCCGCGTTTTTGCGCCCATGCAACAAACGCCCGCAACTTCGCATTATCGCCGCGCATGGAATCGGCTGACCGTCTGCGGCCTTCCCCATCACGGGCCGACAACAAGGCGGAAATGGGTGCGGCTTGCAACGGCTCACCGGTACGTTCATGGTACTGCTTCAACGCCGCCGCTCTCGTCATGCGTCCTTTCTGCGCATCCATTTGCAAGGCTTCCAACGCCACGAGCGCACGAGTGCGGCTCTTTTCAAAAACATCATCCCCAAAGTCCTTTACCCGCCCGCTTTTCGGTGGCGTACCCTCGATCGGGACGTTTAAGTTTTCAACCGCCCGCTTTCCATTGGGCCTGATAAATTCCCCGTACCACCACGGGCGGATATGTCCATCCCGTCCACGTCGAAAATGTAACGCCATTTTTTGCGCTCCTGCATTGCTGGGAATTTGTTGGCATTGTTAGGCGAACGCTCCTTTGCGCCCCACACACAAACACAAACACAGTACCAAAACGCCGCCAAACAAGCAACATGAACGAAGCGCATAAAAATCAAAACACCCAATTTTGCTGCGTAAATCGAGTGTTTTGAGTGGTGGGCCCGGCAGGACTTGAACCCGCGACCTAGGGATTATGAGTCCCCAGCTCTGACCAACTGAGCTACGGGCCCGGAAATGTGGTGCGTGGATGAGGCGTAAAATACATGATTTAAGAGACAACGGCAAGCTTTTGTCGGCGCAAAGGCAGGTGTAGCGGAGAAGGGGTCTGGCGTGGCAGAGGTGGTGCCGTGCCACGAGAGGTTTATTTTTTAAGGAGTTGCTTGAGGAATTGGCCGGTGTAGGATTTGGCGTTGGTGGCAACGTCCTCAGGGGTGCCGCAGGCGACGATTTGGCCGCCGTTGTCGCCGCCGTCGGGGCCGAGGTCGATGATCCAGTCGGCGGATTTGATGATGTCGAGGTTGTGCTCGATGACTATGACGGTGTTGCCGGCGTTGCGCAGGCGGAGGAGGACGTCGAGGAGTTTGTGGACGTCGGCGAAGTGGAGGCCGGTGGTGGGTTCGTCGAGGAGGTAGAGGGTTTTGCCGGTGGCGCGCTTGCTGAGCTCGGCGGCGAGTTTGATGCGCTGGGCTTCGCCGCCGGAAAGGGTGGTGGCGGACTGGCCGAGCTGGAGGTAGCCGAGGCCGACCTGGGCAAGTGTGCTGAGTTTGGTGGAGATGGAGGGGACGGCGTTGAAGAGGTCAAGGGCGTCGTCGATGGTGAGGCCGAGGACGTCGGCAATGGAGTGGTTGTGGTATTTGACCTCGAGGGTTTCGCGGTTGTAACGCAGGCCGGCGCATTGTTCGCAGGGAACGTAAACGTCGGGAAGGAAGTGCATTTCGAGGCAGATCATGCCGTCGCCTTTGCAGGATTCGCAACGGCCGCCCTTGACGTTGAAGCTGAAGCGGCCGGGCTGGTAGCCGCGGATTTTGGCGGACTGGGTGGCGGCGAAGAGTTCGCGGATTGGCGTGAAGGCGCCGGTGTAGGTGGCGGGGTTTGAGCGGGGTGTGCGGCCGATTGGGGATTGGTCGATCTCGATCATTTTGTCGAGGGCGTCGAGGCCGGTGATGCGCTTGAAGGCGCCGGGTTTGTCGGAGGCGCCGTAGAAGTGGCGGGCGAGGTGTTTGCGGAGGATGTCGTCGATGAGGGTGGATTTGCCGGAGCCGCTGACGCCGGTAACGCAGACGAAGCAACCGAGGGGAAATTTGGCGGTGATGTTTTTGAGGTTGTTTTCAGCGGCGCCGGTGATGGTGAGGAAATTTTTTCCGGGTGGTGTGCGCTGACCGGGGATTTCGATTTTGGTGCGTCCGGCGAGGTAGTCGGCGGTTTGGGAGGTGGTGTTTTGCATCAGCTCGGCGAAGGTGCCCTGGTGCATGAGTTCGCCGCCGTGGCGGCCGGCGGCGGGGCCGAGGTCGATGATCCAGTCGGCCTCGCGCATCATCTCTTCGTCGTGCTCGACGATGATGACGGTGTTGCCGCGCTGCTGGAGCTGGCGGAGCGTGGCGATGAGGCGCTGGTTGTCGCGCGGGTGAAGGCCGATGGTGGGTTCGTCGAGGACGTACATGACGCCGACGAGGCCGGAGCCGATTTGGGTGGCGAGGCGGATGCGCTGCATTTCGCCGCCGGAGAGGGAGGCGGATTCGCGGTCGAGCGAAAGGTAATCGAGGCCGACGTCGGCGAGGAAGCCGAGGCGGCGGCGGATTTCTTTCAGGACTTCGGCGGCGATTTGCTGCTCCTGCGTGGTGAGCTTGAGGCGGGTGAAAAAGTCGAGCGCGTCGCGCACGTGCATGGCGCAGACGTCGACGATGGATTTGCCGCAGACGAGGCAGGCGCGGATTTCGGGCTTGAGGCGCGCGCCGTTGCAGGTGGGGCAGCGCTGCTTGCTCTGGAAGGCGTGGAGGCGCTCGCGCATGTCCTCCGAGTCGGTCTCGTGCTGGAGGCGCGCGAGGTTGGCGAGGACGCCTTCGAAGGGTTTGTCGTATTTACGCCAGGTGAGCGAGATGGTTTCTTCGCCGGTGCCGTGCATCAGGACGTGGCGAAAATTTTCAGGCAATTTTTCGTAGGGCGTTTTCAGCGCGACGCCGTAATGTTTGGCCACGGCGCGCAAGAGATATTTGTAATACAAAATCAGGCGGTGGCCGCCACGGCGCCATGCGAGGATCGCGGTTTCGAGCGGGGCGGTTTTGTCTGGCACCACGAGGTCTTCGTCGAAGACAAATTGCGAGCCAAGACCCGCGCAGTCGGGGCAGGCGCCGTAGGGAGCGTTGAAAGAAAAGTTGCGGGGCTTGAGGGCTTCGAAGCTGACGTTGCAATGCGCGCAGGCGTTCTTCTCCGAGTAGAGCGTCTCGGTGGTCGTGGTGTCGGGGCAAATTTGCAACACGCGCATGACGGAGCCGCCGGCCTTCAACGTCTGTTCGACAGAGTCGGTCATGCGCGAGCGCACGCTGTCGTTGATCACGAGGCGGTCGACCACGGCCTCGATGGTGTGGCGCTTGTTTTTGTCCAGCGTCGGCGCGGGTTCGATTTCCATCAACTCGTTGTTGACGCGCACGCGCAGAAAGCCCTGCTTTTGGAGCATTTGAAAGACGTCTTCGTGGCGGCCCTTCACCCCTGCCACGATGGGCGCGAGGAGGATGACTTTCGTGCCGTTTTCGAGGCGCAGAAGTTGGTCGACAATTTGCTCCGCGCTCTGGCGTTCGACGGGACGGGAGCAATGCGGGCAATGCGCCTTGCCGATGTTGGCGTAGAGCAGGCGCAGGTAGTCGTGGATCTCCGTGGTGGTGGCGACGATGGAGCGGGGATTCGAGCCGGCGTTGCGCTGTTCGATCGCGATCGCGGGGGAGAGTCCGTCGATGTGCTCGACCTCGGGCTTTTGTAGTTGATCGAGGAACTGGCGCGCGTAGGCGGAGAGGCTTTCGACGTAACGGCGCTGGCCTTCGGCGTACAGCGTGTCAAACGCGAGAGATGATTTTCCCGAACCGCTGAGGCCGGTGATGACGGTGAGCTGATTGCGCGGAATCCGCACGTCGATGTTTTTGAGGTTGTGCTCGCGCGCGCCAATGATGCGAATATCGTCGGACATTTTGTTTTTTTGGGGGGAGGGCTGAGGGAGGCGACGACATCGACGACGGCGACAAATTTTTTGACAAGAATTATTCTTGGTCGACAGTTTCGTCGCGTTGATAAATGGGAAGCTGGCGGTAGGGAACGGCGAAGGCGAGGACGACCATGGCGGTCTGGTAATAGGGGCAGTTGTCCTCGCCGCGGTTCCAGCTGCCGTCGGGACCCTGGCGGGGAATCCAATACCCGTACATCCAATCGGCGAATTGCTGCCACTCCTGGCCGCCGTACTGGAAAAGGCCCTGGGCGGTGTAGTACATGCCATAGAAGCAGCGTTCCTGACGGGGAAGCTGGGTGTAGACGCTCATGAGGTAACGGACGCCGCGGGGGATGGCGGGGTGGTCGTGCTGGCCGCAAAGCGCCAGGCAGAGGATGGCGGCGCCGGAGAGGGTGACGGCGTATTGGTCGGGATTTTGGTAGCCAAAGGATCCGGTCTGCTGGTTGTGGCGGCGCAGGACGTAACGGACGGCGTCTTCGATGGCACTGGTGGGAACAGGCGCGCCATTCAGACGACCGGAGCGCAGGGCCATGAGCGCCCAGCCGGAACAGGAGAGATCGGAGTCGTTGGAGTTGGGGTTGTAACGCCAGCCGCCTTTTTGGTTGTCATCCTTTTGAACTGCCTGGGCGTTGAGGATGATCTTGGTGGCGCGGGGGAGAAGGGCGTCGATTTTTTTCTGACGGTCGGGATCGACCATGCCGGAGACTTCGCTGAGGAAGAGGGTGCAGATGGAGTGGGAATACATCTTGCCCTCGTGGCCGCCGAGGTAGCCATTTTTATCGGCGCCGCCAAGGACGGCGTCGATGCAACGGTTGAGGACGTTGCCATATTCGCCCTCGCCGGGAACATAACCCTTGGCGAGGAAGGCCATGCCGCAGAGGCCGGAAATGCCGGGGACGTTACGGCTGAGCTGGGAGTCGAAGCGGCCGTTGTCGAGCTGGCCCTGGGCGATGAAGCGGAGGCCGCGTTCAATGGATTCGTCGACGGCGTCGCCGGGCGCGGCGGCGGGAGCGGCGAGGAGGACGGATTGCAGGCAGATGGCGAAGAGACAGCCTGCGACGCGCCACATTTTGGCGTGCGTCAAGGGTGGTGAATGGTGAAGGGCGGAGACTTTCATTTAGCGGTTTTCCCGGGAGAGTTGGAGGAAGTATTCGCGAACGAGCTCACGATATTCAGGGGAGACGTTTTGGAGCGCGGCGTCGAGAGCGTCGGACTGGGCTTTGCCTCTCAAGCGCATCCAATTTTCGGGAATAAGGCTGTTGGCGCGGGCCTGGGCTTCGAGGATGCGGTTATCATCGCCGGGGCGTCGGGTCTCGCGGTTTTTGGATTCCTGCGTGGTGGGGCCGGGCTTGGGAAGGCCGTCCTGCATGTCGAGGCCCATTTCCTCGCCTTTTTGCTTGGCCTGCTGGCCGAGGGCCTGGGCGGCTTGCTGGGCCTGCTGGGCGGCTTGTTGCTGGGCCTGTTGGGCGGCCTGGGCGGCGGCGGCGGCATCGGCGGCTTTTTGGGCCGCGGCCATGGCGGCTTTGGCGTCGGCCTGGGCTTGCTGGGCTTCACCCTGAGCTTCCTGCTGGTCGGCTTCGCCTTCGCCTTCTTTGGACATTTCGACAGCGTTTTCGGCTTCACCGGCGGCTTTTTCGGCAAGGTCGGTGGCGGCATCGAGGTCAGGATTGGCGGCGTCTTCGGGGAGCTGGTCTTTGGCGTCCTGGGCTTCACCGGCGGCGTCTTTGGCGGCGTCGGCGGCATCGGCAGCGTCTTTTTCCATTTTGTCAAGCTGGTCGCCGATTTCCTTGGCGGCTTCGGCGGCCATTTTTGAGGCTTCGTCGGCGAGTTTGGCGGCGTCTTCGGCTTTTTTCTCGGCGGCGGCCTGATCAGCGGCGGCTTGTTCGGGGTTGTCGCCGTTTTGCTGTTCCTCCATGGCATTTTCCATGTCAGCGGCGGCGTCCTTGGCCATGTCGGCGGCTTCGGCGGCCATGTCGGCGGCGGTTTCGGCTTTTTGCGCGGATTCGGCGAGGTTTTGATTTTGGAGATTTTCAGCGGCGTCTTTGGCGGCTTCGGCGGCGTCCTTGGCCATGTTGGCGGCTTCGGCGGCTTTTTCGGCGGCGTCGTCAAGCTTTTTCTGGGTGTCCTCGGGTTGTTCCTGTTTGGACGCCTCAATGGTGTCGGCGGCGGATTCCTTGACTTTTTCAGCGGCTTCCTGGATTTTCTCAGCGGCTTCCTTGGCTTTTTCAGCGTTGGTTTTGTCCTTGGCGAGGTCTTCGGCCTTGATGCCGGCGTCGAGGGCCTGCTTGGCGGCGTCCATGGTTTTTTGGGCGGCGTCGGCGAGCTTGTCGGCGTTGGTTTTTTCCTCGGGAGTCATGGGGGTGTTCTCCTCCATGTTGCGCATGGCTTCATCCATGTGATCGAGGGCGTTTTTGTCGGTGTTGTTCTTATCGGCTTCTTCGGCGAGTTCTTTTTGCTTCTTGAGCCAGTCGTCGATTTCGTCCTTGGTCATTTGCTTGTCGTCGGCCTTGTTGGCGAGGTCCTGCTCCTCGGCGGCAAGGCGCTGGAGCTCGGCGAGTTCCAGGGCTTTTTGTTCGAGTTCTTCAAGGAGCGGAAGAAGTTCGCGGACTTTGACAGCAGCGTCCTTGAGGCTGGTGACGGTTTCGTCGGCCTTTTGCTGACGGACGGAAAATTCCTGAAGCAGGAGGCGGTTGACGTAGTCATACGCGGGGCGGACGTTTTCGCGCTGGACGGTGTCGATGGCGGTGGCAAAGGTGGGGAAGACGGAATCGCGAGCAAAGTCGCGGGCGTCAACGAGGGCGTCCTCGGCGAGTTTGGCGTTGGTGATGGCGGTTTCGATTTGGCGGATGAGCTCGGGTTCGAGCTCCAGGTCGCCGATATGCTCGCGGGTCGGCTCGACCTGACTGGCGGCGGTTTGGAGAGAGCTGGCGGCAAACTCGATGAGTTCTTTGAGCGCCTTGACCTGTTCCTTGATGACAGCGGCAAGAATGGAGTCGACGGCCTTGGCTTCGGTAAGGATAAGCGTGACGGGCATGGATTCGACAACATGGGGGCCGCCGAGTTCGACCGGGAGGTTGTCGGAGGCTTCAAGGGTAACGGTATAGCTTTGGTTGGCGGGAATGCCCTGAATGGTGGTGGTGAGGGCGACGTTCCATTTGCGGCGGCCGACGGGATTGGCTTTGAGGGGAATTTCCTTGACAATGGCGCGCTGGGTGTCGCGGACCAGGAGGCGGGTTTTCGAGAGGCCGAAGTCGTCGTAGATGTTATAGGCAAAGGGAACGCGGGTGAGGGTGTTGATGGTGAAGCGATAGGCGCCGGGCGCAAGTTGCTCGATGCTGGGGGCCTGGTCTTCCTGAATCGAGACGCGGGCAAAGGTGAGGTCGTTGGTGTAGCCATGCAAACGGTCGCGCATCATGATGCCATAACGGGGCGCGGCGTTGGTGGTAAGGACGGACTGCCATTCGAGCGTGTTCTTGGCCGTGAGATTGCCGGGGAGACGCCAGGAGCCGAGCAGCAGCGTGCCGTCAACAGGGGTGTTGAGTTTGGCGGACATGCGCATGCGGGTGCCGGCGATGGTGGAGATGTTCATGAGCGTCTTCGCGACGTACTGGGTGGGCGCGAGGTCGGTGTAAGTCGGAAATTCGTAAGCAATCGTCAGCTCCTGGATTTCAGGCGGCGGAAGGACGGTGACATTGTAACGGCGGGTGAGACCGGTGCCGAACTGGATTTCATAGGAGAAGGATTCGGAGACCGAGGGAAGGGGCAGCGCGTAGCTGACGCGTTCGTCGTTGGGCGCGGAAGTGCGGCGCATGCGCTCGCTGATGCGGTTGACATTCTCGCGGCGGATGCGGATTTCGGGCAAGGCAAAGGGTTTTTCGTCGGCCGGCGCGGAGATGCTGATGGTGAACGGCGTGCCGCGCAGGCAGGTGGTGTCGCCGGGCGTGACCTCGAGGCCGATGGCGCCAATGGTGTTCACGTTGGCCAGGGGCGCGACGGCGCGGGTGACAAGGGCAAACGTTTCGCGCGGCCAGACCGCCATGAGAAGAATGAGAACGCCGGCGGAAACACCAAGGGCGACCAAAAAGGGCTTGGCGGAGCGGAAGGTAAATTCGTGGCGCGGTGAAACGGCGTCCATGTCGAGCAACGCCTCGCGCGTGAGGATGTCGAGCAACTCGGACGAGGAGTGAGATTCGCCATACGCCTTGAGTTCGAGCACGGAGCTGATGCGCTCCTGAAGATCGGGGTGGCGGGTTTCGAGGACGCGCGCCATTTTGGTGAGCGAGAGCGGCTTGCTGAGCGGCTTGACGAGCATGGTCCACGCGGTGGCGAGCACCAGTAGCAGGCCGGCGCTCCAGAGACCCCAGCGCACGGCGGGCGACTCCAGCATGGTGGTCGCGTCGACGGCCATGATGGCGAGCGCGGAGAAGAGTAACACCGCGGCGGTGGCCACAATGCCGCGCAGCCACATGATGCGGCGCACGCGGTGAATCATCATCTTTAATCCGGAAACAAGGGCGGGCGGCATGGCCTGGATGTAGGCTTCATCCGCGGTGCGGGAGGTCTTTGCGTTCATACGAGGTTTCCTTTTTTGCGCAAGATCCATTCAAGCGTGAGAAGGGCGACAATCGTCAGGAAAAAGAGCGGGTTGTCCCAGAGAGGGCGTTCCACACGCTCATGCACGGTGCGCCGGCCTTCGCCAAACGCGTCGAGCAACTGGTCGATTTCATCCGGCTCCACGACCTTTCCGCCGGTCCAGCTCGAGAGGCGCTCCATGTCGCTGGAGGTTGCCGCGACGTCGGCCAGTTCGACCGGGCGGCGCGTCGGGGAGACGAGGAATTTGGTTTCAATTATCGCGTTGGTATCCCGACGCAATAAGCGTACCGTGTAACGGCCCGGCGTGTCAATCCCCTTGAACTCCGCCTCATACAAACCGTTCGAGTCTTCGCGGTAGTTCAGGCGCTGCTGGCCGAGCAACGTGCCGTCCTCGCGCGAGACCGCCGCCTGGAGCGTGATCCCCTGCGCGAACGTTCCGTCCGGGTTCAACACCCGGCCCATGATCTGCACCGGCATGCCGGGCATGTAGACCACCTGGTCGGTGCCGACGCGGAAATGCTCGTCGCCGGCACGCAGTTTTTCGCCCACGCCCCAGCGCATGACCTGGCCCCAGAAGCGGTGGTGATAGGTGTCGCCCACGCGATAGCGGAAGCGCCACGTGCGGTCAAACGTCAACGTCAACACCTTGCCGCGGCCAAAGCCCGACGCCACGATCAGCGCGTTGCGCGCCCGGTGCTGCATCGCCGCGTCAAGCTGTTCCGCCGCGTCCTCGATCGAAAAGCGCTGTTGCTGCGCCAGGATATCCGCCGTTGGTTGCGCGTACGCCAGCGCCTCCGCGCCCGGCTTCAACGCCGCCAGCGGAATGCGCCAGCCCAAGTCCGGCATTTGCTGCCAAATCGACTCGTTCTCCGCAAAGCTCGCCGACTGCTGCATCACCGGATGCGCCACGCCCGCGGGCGTCAACGCCAGCGTGTAGCCATCCAAATCCGGCGTGCCGCGATAATTCACATACCCCTGATCCAGCTCCACCGGCAGCATCCGGCGCAACAACGAACCCGACGCATACGTGTGCGGCATCGCCTCCTGGCCCGCAATCACGACCAACAGCGCGCCGCGATCCGACACGCAGTGACGGATGTTTTCCATCACCTCCTCCGTCAGCACCTCCGGCGACAAGTCGCCCAAGATAATCACGTCAAACTTCCGCCACTCCTCCAGCGACACCGGCAGCGCGCCCGCCTCCGCGTCGCCAAATTTCCGGCTCGCCGACGCCGGCGGCAACGTCCCGCCCGGCGTGTCCGTGATCGTGTCCGGATGCACCAGGTAATACTGCAGATGCACCGACTTGTCGCGTCCGAAAAACAAGTTGCGCAAATAGCGGAACTCCCACCGCGGCACGCTGTCCACCAGCAGCACATTCGTCCGGTCGTCGCTCACCGCCACATCCACCGACCACGCGTTGTTGTCGTCAAACAACTCACCCTCGAGCACATCCGTCTTCACATCGTAACGCACGATGCCCTGCGCCTCCGGCTGGTGCTTGAAACGGATCTCCCGCCGCCAGTTGTCATCCATCACCTCCACCTCCGCGGAATCCACCAGATTGCTTCCCTCGAAAAACAACTTCACATTGAGCTTTTTCCCCTTCGCGTTCGTCACATGCAGCATCGTCCGCACGCGCACATTGTCGCCGAGGAAGATCGACTCCGGCGCCTGCACATCCGCCAGCGCCACGTCAAACGGCTGCAGCGAACCGCCCACCCGCACACCCATCACCGGCACCTGCTGCGCGCCCAGCCGCCGCGCAATCGGATTAAACGACGCCATCCCGTTGTGCAAACCGTCCGACACCATGATCACGCCCGCAAAGCGCTCCGACGGTATCTCCTTCATCAGGCTCTCCAGCGCCGTCGTATAGTCCGTCGTCATTCGAAACGCCTGCGTCGCGTCATCCGTCACATTCCACGTTATCTCCGTCGCCGTCTGCGGCCCCAACGCCTCCTGCGGCATCCCCGCCTCCGCCGTCACCACCTCGTTCGTCTCACTCGCCGCGTGGGCCGCCACATTCGTCCCGGCTGCCGGCGTCTCCAGCTCAATCATCTTCTCCGACAACCGCGGAATCCGCTGCACGCCCAACCCCAGTCGAAACAAATCCACATCATACCGCGACGCCAGCTTGTCCAAAAACACACCCTTTCCCTTCCGCTCCGGGCTCAGCAAAAGCTTCCTCGCCAGCGACACACGCGTCGTCGAGCACAACGCGTCCACCGACGTGCGCACCCCCTCGTCCAGCTCGCTCCAAAACACCGTGTCCGCCGCCAGCCGGACATCTCCCATCGCCTCACCGAACTGTATCAGCGCGTCCGTCACCTTCTTCAACTGATCCTGATTCACCGCGTCCTTCTTCGCCGCCTTCGCCGCCCCGTCCAGCGACGCACCCACCTGATCGCGCACCAGTCGCACCATCCGCTCCAACACTTCCCGCTGCGGCTTCGCCGCCTCCTTCGACTGAGGTGCCAACTCCTTGATGCACTTTTCAAGCTCCTCGCGGATCGCCCGCGCCGTCTCCACCCCGCCCTCCAAAAGCGCCGTCAACTTCCCGTCCCGATCCTCCACCCGCTTGTCACCCGACACCGCGGACCACACACTCAACTGCTCCCGCAACCCCTCCAGCTTCGTCAGGCTTGGCAGCGGACGGCTCGACGCCGAAAGCTGTCCAAACTCCCGCCCCCACGCCAGCTTCTCCGACACCGTCCACAAGTCGTCGACAAACTGCATCGAGCTCGACTCGTCAATCAGCACCGCAATCCGCCGCTCAATGTTCCGCGCCTTCAAGCGCACAAAAATCGGCTGCATGATCAGCACCGCCGTCAGCAACAACACCAGCGACCGCAACACCGTCAGCCAAATTCCCAGCCGGTCCGGAATCACCCGCCGCTCGCGTTTGTACAACGCCGCCGTCGCCTCCACCGCCAGCCCCAGCCCCAGCGCCGCCAGCCACAACGGCCACCGGCACCCGTACTCCACAAACCGCCCCAGCAGTTGAAACCCCGCCCACGCCGCGATCACCGCGCTCACACACCGCGGCACCAGCATCCCGTAAAGCGGCAGCTTCGCGCTGTACCGGCGCGTAAAATACCGCGCCCCCGCCCACACCAGCGCCGCCAGCACAAAAATCATCATCACCCAAAACAGCGGCAATCCCGCCGGCAGCAAATCCGCCCGTCTCGTCATATCCATCGTCTGGTCCATATCAGCCTGCTCCCTCCCCCAACGCTCCGCCGGCCCCGTGGCGTGGCACAGCCCCTGCCCTGCCACGAACCGGCGCGTCACACTTCATTGCACGCGTTCTCATGACTGCCCTCCCGTCCCCGTCAGCTTCTCGACCTGCTCGCGGAACGACGCCGACGGCTGCATCGAATCATCAAACGCGACGCGACCCTCCTCGCCGGTCTTGCGCTGCATCGCGATCCAGCGCGTCAGGGCAATCTCCGCAATCAACAGCAAAAACATCGCCATCGCCAGGATGCGCCACAACTCGCGGCCAAAGGCGTTGCCCTTCACCGCGCGCTGCAAATCATCCAGGCTCTTCGCGGGCATCAACTCCACATAGCGCGAGAAAAACGTCAGCTCGTCATCCGTCAGCGTCGTCAAAATACTCTCATGCGCGTCCGGCAAAACGTAGAACAACAACCGGCCCGTCGTGTCCGCAAAGTGCGCGAGCGACCCCTGCAACGACGCCGGAATTTCCACCGCGTACAACCCCGGAATCACACTGCCGTCAATCCGCAGCGCAATGCCCGATTTGCTCATCACGAAAAACACCATGATCTTCTCGCCGTCCGGCGCCACCGCGACCGCGTCCGTGCGCGGCCCGATGTCCTCGATGTTCGTCTGCCCCGGCGTGAAAAAGCGCGACGGAATCACACCGCGCGGAATCCCCGGCCCCGACCACTCCAAACGCGCGCCCGCCGAGCCGGCGTCCTCCTCAAAGTCGGCCTGAAACGTGTACTTTACGCCCACGTCGAGGTGCATCTTGTGCTCCGACGGATTCGTGAAGTTCGCGTCAAACTTCTGCTTGCCGATCGTCACGCGCAGGCGGTCGTCCGCGCTCGGATAAAACGAATACTCGCCCGACACCGGCACGTGCAACTGCCCCGTCCACCGCACGCTGAAATTGTCTGCCGGCACCTTGTCGCCCGGCGCCCCGTCGCCCCAGCTAAAGTCGATCGTCGGATCAATCCGCGAGAGTACCGCGCGGCGGAACCGCTTGTCCGCAAAATACCGCGCGCGCAACCCGCCCTCGCTCACCGCCGCGCCGTCATTCCCCTGCCCGCCCGCCAGCATCAGCGTCAGGCCCATCGCCGGCGGCACATTCAGGTTCACCGAATATGGCCGCGCCAGATAATACACCAGCTCATGCATCAGCGGCAGGAACGAATGACGCACCGTCAGATTGCCCGACGACGTGTCCAGCCCTGTCAAAATCTGCAGCACGCAACCCTGGCCAAACACGCGCTCCGCGATGAACGCATCGCCGTTCGACAGCCGCATCGCCACGCGCGGCGTCCCCGCGTCCTCCATCGACTTCCAGTAACGGTTCAACACCGTCGCGCTCAAATCGCTGTTCTCCGCGATCGCCCTCACCGTGTCAATCGTCGCGCTGTCCGACGCCACCGAAACCGCATTCGAACCCTCAGGATAAATCATCACCTCCAGCGACATCGGCGTCACCCGGCCCTGATCCACCGTCTGCCACCGGTTGTAAAATTCCGCGTCGCTGCGCGGCCCGTTCACCACCAGCAAGCCGCCGCCGCCCGACACAAACCCCGCGACATTTTCCGCCGCCTTGACCGGCAGCGTCGGCACGTCCGCCAGCACGACCACCGCCACGCCGTCAAACCGCTCCATCTGCACAAAGTCCGCCACCGAAACAATCTCCGGCGCCACCAAAAACTTCTCCTTGCGGCTCTCCCCCGCGGCCAGCGCCTGCATGTCCGGCATCAGGCTCAGCGCGAGATATCCGCCCGGACGCTGCATCAAACTCCCTGTCGAACCCTCCACAATCAACACCCGCAGCGTGCCGATCACATGCGCCACGCGCGTCGCCGTGTCGTCCGCCGGCAACTCGTCCGCCGCGTCCACCGTCGCCGAAATCGGATGCGTGCCCGGACGCGAAAATCGATGCCAGAAACTGATCGTGTGCGCCGTGCCAGGTTCCAACTGGCTGAGCGAATGATCCGTGTACGTGCGATCCTCCACCGTCAGCGTCACGCCTTGCGGCGTCGCGCCCTCCACGCCCGTGTTCTCCACCGTCACGTCAATGCGCACCCGGCGGTCCGTGCCAATCACATCGCGCGAAAAATCAATCCGCGACAGCGTCAGGTTGCGAATGTTTGACGGCAATGGCAGGCTCCGCCACACCACCTGCGGCTTCGTCTTCAGCTTCTTGAACACATCCTTCAAATACGCCCACTGCGCGTCGTCCCCCAGATTCCAGCCGACCGCCTGGCCGTCGCCGATCAGAATGATCTGCTTGTTCACCTGGTCGCCCTGCGAGAGCGACATCGCCGCAAACGCCAGCGTGTCCAGAGCGCGCATCGTGCCCTGCATCGGCTGCGCGTCATCCAGCGCGCGCAGCAAATGCCCGCGGTCGTTCATCGGCGTCTGCACCACCGGGTGCGGCACGCCGCCCGCGATGATCAGGCTGAACCGCACCCCGCGCGGCGCTGTCTCCACCACCTTCTTCGCCTCGTCGATCGCCCGCGAAAAATTCGTCTGCCCGCCGACCTCCATCATCATCGACGCCGAGCCGTCCACCACCAGCGCCACGTCGCGCGCGTTGCCCGCGCCAAAGAGCCGCAACGACAAATAACGTTCCAGCCCGATGCACGCCGCCGTGATCAGCGCCAGCGCCAGCGCCGCCCACTGCACCCGCTTCCGCCACACCGGATAATTCCAAAGCGCGAAACTGATCCCGAAAAACACCACCGCCAGCAGTCCGCACGGCAGCACCACCAGCCACGGCACCTTCGAGTTCGCCGTCACAAACGGCCGCGCAACCGCCAGCGCCAGCAGCGCGATGATCAGACAGCGCGCCGCGAGAAGCAATATTTCTTCCACCAAAATATTCCGCCGCCGGCTCGCCAGACTGTCCAGCAAAAATTTCATCGCTCCCCACTCCATCAGCTTCGACTGACGGCGGTTGAGGATGTGCAAAATGATCGGAATCGAAAGCCCCGCCACCCCGATCAACATAAACATGTTTAAAAACAGCATGACCCGTCATCCCCTCAAAATGTCGGACAGACATTTTTGTCCGTCCCCTGTGGCACGGCATGACCTCTGCCACGCGACGTCACCGCACCAGCGACAGACAAAAAGACCTTCTGCGTGCTTCGCGCCGTCTGTCCTACCTTGGTTGTCATTTTACCGCCCTCCTGTCCGGCGGCGCATCAGGTACTCCGCCAGCGCGCGGTCAAACGGCGTCTTCGTGTTCATCGGCACATATTCAATGCCCACGCGACCGCAACCGGTTTCAAGGCCGTTCAAAAACTCATTCACCTTGGCAATGTAACTCGCGCGGATCGTCTTCGGATCAATCGCGATCTCCTGGTGAACGCCCTCCATGTCCTTGAAGCGCGTAAAGTTGCCAAACGGAAAGGTGATTTCCTCGTCCGCCATCACGTGAAACAACACAACCTCGTGACGCCGGAAGCGGAAGTGATGCATCGCCTTCAAAATCTGCGTGATGTCGTCAAACATGTCGCTGATGATGACCACCAAACCGCGGCGCGGAATGCGCTCCGCAACGTCGTCAAAGATCGGCGCGAGTGCGGTGTCGCCACCCGGCGTCGTCTTCTCCAACTGCTCCAAAATCAACCGCACCTGGCTCGCGCGCGCCTTCGCGGGAAGGTAGCAGCGCTGCTTCGTGTCAATCGTCAAAAGCCCCACCGCATCCGCCTGCCCCACGAGCAGATACGTCAGCGCCGCCGCCACATATTGCGCGTACTCCAACTTCGAGACCGGCTTGCCTTCCAGCTTCGCCGCCGCCTCGCCGCGATACCCCATCGACCCCGAGGCGTCGAGCAAAATCGTCGCGCGGAGGTTTGTCTCCTCCATGTACTGCTTGATGTAATAGCGGTCCTTGCGCGCAAGCACGCGCCAGTCCAGATTGCGCAGGTCGTCGCCCGGCACATACTGGCGGTGCTCCGCAAACTCCACCGAAAAACCCTTGTTCGGGCTTCGATGCTTGCCGGAGACAAACCCCTCGACAACGCCCCGCGCCAGCAACTCCAAGCGTCCGATCGACGCCGTGGTCTTGCCCGGCAGGAACTTCATGTAAGATGGCGCGTTTTGCATTTACACTGTCCGGTTCAACGGATTACACATCCAAATATTCGCCCGGACGCAGGTGGTCGATCAACTGCTTGATGATCGCGTCGCTCGTCACGCCCGCGGCCTCCGCGTTGAACGTCGTGATCACGCGGTGGCGCAACACCGGGAATGCCACCGCCGCCACGTCCGCCGTCGTCGCGTGATAACGCCCCGCCAGCACCGCGCGCGCCTTCGCCGCCGTAATCAGCGAAATGCCCGCGCGCGGACCCGCGCCCCAGCCCACCAGCTCGCGGATAAACTCCGGCGCCTCCGGTTCTTTCGGACGCGTCGCGCGCGCAATGTCGCACGCAAACTTGATCACATGATCCGCCACCGGCACGCGGCGCACAACCTGTTGCAAGCGCAACACCTGCTGCGCGTTCAACGCCACCTCCAGCGACGGCTTGTATTCGCTCGTCACCTGGCGGATGATCTGATGCTCCTCTTCCGCCGTCGGATACTTCACCACGATGTTAAAGAGGAAGCGGTCGAGCTGCGCTTCCGGCAACGGATACGTGCCTTCCTGTTCAATCGGGTTTTGCGTCGCCAGCACGAAGAACGGCTCCGGCAGCCGGTACGACGTGTCGCCCACTGTCACGCGGTGCTCCTGCATCGCCTCCAGCAGCGACGCCTGCGTCTTCGGCGGCGTGCGGTTGATTTCGTCCGCCAGCAGCATGTTCGTGAAAATCGGCCCCTGCACAAAGCGGAACGAACGCTTGCCCGTCGCGCGATCCTCCTCCAAAACGTCCGTGCCCGTGATGTCCGACGGCATCAAGTCCGGCGTGAACTGCACGCGCTTGAAGCCCAAATCCATCACATGGCTCAACGTGCTGATCAGCAGCGTCTTCGCCAACCCCGGCACACCCACGAGCAACGCGTGGCCGCGGCACAGGATCGCCATCAGCACCTCGTCAATCACCTGCGCCTGACCCACGATCACCTGGCCCAACTGCGCCTTCATGCGCTCGTAAATCACGCCGATTTCCTTGATCGACGCCACATCATCCTGCGACAACTCCGCGGGCGGCGGCTCCGGCGCGACCGCCGGCTTCGCCTTCTCCGCCACCGCTGGCGCCGCCTTCTTCTGGCCCGCCTCCGGCACCGGCACCGAGATCGTATCCTGGCGCGACTTCTCCTTCAACGCCTTCGCCTTGTCATACGTCCCCTTCGCCTCGCCGGTCGGGTCAAACTTAAAACTCGTGCTGCCAATTTGAAACACATCCCCCTCCTGCAACGTGTTCGCCTCCACCGCCGCGCCATTGAGCAGCGTCCCGTTCGAACTGCGCATGTCAAACAGCCACCACGTGCCATCCTGAAAACGAATCGTCACATGCTCGCCCGACACCAGCTGGTCGTTCACCACCACATTCGCGCGTGCGTTCCGTCCGAGCGTCAGCCCCGCCTCCGGAACCGCAATCTCCTGCCCCGCCAGCGCGCCGCTTGTACAACTGATCTTCGCCATAACAATCCTCGTAACTGATTCTGAACCCAATCGCGGGTTCCAACGTTCCCTACCCCCTAAGCAAACTTCATGCCACAAGAAAAATGGCTTGTTTTCGATAATTTTCACCCTCCCCTGCGTTCAAAAGAATGCGGTGGCCAAGGTAAGACAGACGACGCGAAGCACGCCGCAGGTCTTCTTGTCTGTCATTAAAGCGTAAGATGTTGCTCCACGCTAATGACGCAAAACTTTCTGGCGTGAGACAATCAGGCAATAGACTTGTTCCAATACCTGAACTTGGAGGGCGAGCGTCCTCGCGAGCCGCACGAAGAGGCCCGTTTGATTTTCCGGATAGCCGCATATTTTATGATAAAACCCTCCTGTTGCGGCTCGCGAGGACGCTCG
>JAVBOU010000027.1:0-12777 GCA_031550185.1 Kiritimatiellia bacterium
TTGCCAGGCCATACACAAAGTTGCGTGAAACAATAGCACTCGCCATAAAACACCTCACCAAAATTTCCACCACGGTTGTGCTGGAATAAAAGTTGGATTTAGATTTTGTAAAGGCAATGGGGTTCTTGTTGGAATGATTGCAGTGTTAGCCGGTCCAACACCAAATGTCTGTATCATATTTCGAGGCGCATTGAAATCGACATGAGCAGTTGTGGTTACGCCAAGGTTTTTAGCAGCCTCTATTGTGGGACCAAACGGGGCAACTTCCACATGCACTCCCATCAGTCCTGTACCAGCACCACGAATGGGGTGTGATGGATTGATTGCCATATCATTTTGGATACCGGAAATATTTCCATAATGCCGAACTCTCACCGGTCCACTTGTCGCACATGGCGTCGATTTGGGTGTTGTCCCAGTAAGTCGGCCCCAAAGGGATCGAATGCTTCCCGCCACTCCACCGCCAATGCGTGCAACGCCACTGCCAGCCGCATTCGCGATGCCACTTATGCGCACACCCAGGCCGCCGCCGAAAACAGAACCGCCGGAATAACGACCATCGTAATTCGTCCCATGATATTGATATGACTGTCCCTGCCCTGTCATGCGTTGATAATATTCGGAGTAAGATTCATTCGGCGGATCCAACCCATACGGATCCCGGTTGTTCACGGGATCGTTGGCGCAGAATGCATACAAGTTCAGATCGCCGCCGTCGAGGTTGACGGGGTCTTTGGAGAGGAAGCGGCCGGAGACGGGGTCGTACCAGCGGTTGCGGAAATAATAGAGGCCGGAGCGGAGCTGGAAGTCGCTGAGGACGGGCTGGTATTCGCGGCACTGCCAGCGAAAGCGGAAGTCGGTCAGGGTGTAGGTGAAGGCGCTGGTGACATAGGTGGAGACGATGTTGCCCCAGGCGTCGTAGTCGTAGCGGGCGACGAGTGCGCCGGAGGCGTCGACCAGGGCCATGATGCTGCCGAGACGGTCGCGGATGGCGTAGAGGTGCTGCGGGGCGGGGGGATTGGCGACATGCGGGGGGCGGACGGGGTTGAGGGTGACGGCGAGGAGGTTGTCGACGCCGGGGCCCCAGGAGTAAGAGAAGGTGGGCACGTTGATACCGATGCCGCAGTCCATGACGATGTGAGCGCCGGACCAGACGAAACGCGCGGAGCCGGTGCCGACGCGCCGCCCGAGCACGTCGTAATAATGCGACGTGGCAAGGCCGGCGCCGCCGCCGTTGTAGATGAGGCGGCCCTGGGCATCCCACTGGAGGGAGATGTTTCGCAGCAAGGGCGCCTGCG
Source organism: Kiritimatiellia bacterium (assembly GCA_031550185.1). Classification (GTDB taxonomy): domain Bacteria; phylum Verrucomicrobiota; class Kiritimatiellia; order RFP12; family JAVBOU01; genus JAVBOU01. Next base: position 1,299 of record JAVBOU010000027.1, read on the forward strand.
GGTGTGGGATCGCGACCTGCGTGGCGTTGCCGGCGGTGTTGTGGAGGAAGTTGGCAGAGGCGGGCTTGTTGTGGGTGTAGGCGAGCGTGCCGTAGCCGGTGGCGAGTCGGTTGCCGGCAAGGTCGTAGGACTGGTTTGCGGGCTGGATGGGCGGGCGGGGCTGGAGGCCGCTGGAGAGGTCAGTGGTGGAGGCGAGGCGGCCGAGGGCGTCGTAGGCGTAGGTTTTGGTCCGCGAGGCGGGGCCGATGGTGTTGCGGGCCTGGGTGGCGCGGCCAAGTTCGTCGAGGGTGTAGTCGAAGGCGGCGAGGATGGCGCCGGAGGCGTTGCGATAGGTGATGCCGGTGAGGCGGTCGAGGGTATCGTAGGCGTAGCCGACGGAGAGGACGGCGTTGGAGAGGGCGGCGAGGTTGCCGCGGGCGTCGTAGTGGTAGGTGAAGTCGCCCTCATTGACGGTCTGGGAGGTGATGCGTCCGTCGTCATCATAGGCGCGGAGGTTGAGGTTGGTGTGGGCCCAGGAATAGGGGACGTAACTGCCTGCAACGAGCATCTGGTAGGAGTGGGTGAGGACGCTGGAGGCGTCGGTCACATTGCCGTCGGGATCGCGGGTGCTGCAGGTCACGCTCCTGGGGAGCATGGTGGGCGCCTCGCTGGTCTCGGAGGCGGCGCGGCCGTAGGCGTCGTAGCTCCATGACACGGCGTACTGGGCGTTGGAGACGCAGAGGGGCTGGCCGTTGGCGCGGTGCGCGTAGTATTCGTAGCTTACAAACGGCGGGGTGCCGACGCCGCGCCGCGTGAGGCGGCCGGAGGTGTCATAAGTGAAGGAGACGGTTGTGCCGTCGAAGCGGTTGATGCTGGAGACGAGGCTGGCGATGAGGTAGTTGACGGTCATCACCTGGCCTTCGAGGTTGGTGATGGTCTTGACGCGGCCCTGGGCGTCGAGCGTGTAGGATTCGACGTCGCGGCGGAGGGCGTCGGAGACGGTGGTTTCGTCGAGCTGCCAGTCGCGGGAGAGGGTCTCGGTGACGGGCGTGTTGTTGAGATAACGCGTGGCGGAGGCGGGGCGGCCAAGCTCATAAGTGAACACGGCGCGCTGCGTCGCGCGGTCGACGAGCGTGGTGACAGCGCCGGAGTTGTCGCGCCAGAAACGTTCGGAGAGGCCGTCGGGGTGGTCGGTTTGCAGACTGCGGCCAAAGGCGTCGGGGTGGTTGGTGACGCTGTTGAAGCCGTCGGAAATGACAACGGGATTGGCGAAGGCGTCGTGGGTGTAAGAAATGGCGGAGGTCTGATTGCTGATGGATGAGGTGAGGCCGCGCACATCATAATCGAGCCACGTGCCGCGTCCGGCGGGGGAGAGGACGCGCGCGAGCTGGCCGTTGGGGGTGTGCGTGAAAGTCGTGACAAGCGGCGGCAGGGAAGAACCGGAGGTGGAAAGCTGCCACGATTCGACGAGGTTGCCGGCGGCGTCGTAAAGATTGGTGATGCTGAGGCCGAGCGGATCGGTGATGAGGGAGGGCAGGGCGAAACGGGGGTCGTATTCGATGGTGACGCCTTGTGTCTCGAAGTCGGGAATGTCGTCGAGCGCGGTGGCTTCGGCGATGACGTTGTGGCGGTCGTCGAACTCGCGCAAGGTCATGATGAAGTGATCGCCCTCAAAGAAAGTTTCCTCGACAAGGTTTTGCGCCGCGTCGTACACGTAGCGCCACTCCGAACCGTCGCCCTCGTTGTATTTGGAAATGATACGGCGGGTCACGGGGTCAAACGTGTTGAGCGTCGTGACCGCCTCTGTCGCGGAACGGTGGAAGATGACACGGGTGGAGTCGGGGTACAGGGGCGGGTTGTAAATGAATTCGGTTCGAAAGGCGTTGTCGTTGAGCCACGAGGCGATGGCGCGTCCCCGTGCGTTATAGGCGTAATTGTAAACCGTGCCGTTGGCGCCGACACGCCGGGTAATGCGCGACGAGGCGCCATCGTAGGAAAACGTTTCGGTCGTGAGCACGACGTCGGTTGCGGTGTCGCGAAGCGTGACGGAAACGAGACGGTCTTCCTCGTCGTAGGCATATTCCACAAAATAGGCGTTGTCGGGCGAGGCGGCGGAAACAAGGCGGTCTTCCGCGTCGTAATCGAACACCAGCGTTTGTCCCAGCGTATGCGTGGCGGATGAAAGGAAGCCGTCCGCATAGGCGAATGTCAGCGCGTTGGGTGCCGCCGCACCATCAGAAAATTCGAGCGGAAGACCGGCGGCGTCAAAACGGATCGAGGAGCCGCCGGGGAACACCACGCGCCAGCCGTCGCCGGATGCCTCCTCCAGTCGCGCATCGGTGGAATCAAAGGCGTCGAAGGCGCCGGTGATGGCGTCCTTGCGGAAGGCGAAGACCTGTCCGTCGGGCGTGAGCAGGCGGCGGAAGTCACCCTCCATGCCCTTGTACGTGGTGTGCTCCTCTTCGCCCAAGCGCCAGTCGAACGACGAACGCCAGCCATGCAACCGGAAGACGCCTCCGTCCCAGGCGTCCATGCTGTTGTAGTAGCGGCTGAACACAAGGGGGCTGCCCGGCGCGGAGACGGCGATGTCCGTTGCGGAGAATGTCATCGCACCGGTGATGGTGTTCACCGGGTCACCCTCGCAGGCGTTGGTTGGGTCGGGGTTGACGTCATCCTCATCCGGCGAGGGAGCCCCGGGATCGTCGTCATCCGTGATGACGAGTCTGGCGGTGTCGTAAATGCCGGCGTTGCCGGGATGACTGGCGGTGAGAGTGTAGGTTGTGGCGATAGTGCCGGAGGAAACCCATACAGATGCCGCATCGGAAATGCCCAGGCTTCCGCCACCCAATCCGGTTTCTGATGAATGCAAGCGCGCTCCATTTGTCAACCACGGTTCTATTTTCCAATCAACCGCCGCCGGAGAGGCGGGAGTTTGCAAGGAGACCTCCATACGGTTGGTCGAATTTACCGGCATTTGATATACATCGTGTTCAATCTGAAGCTTCATGATGGATATACCCACCATGATGGTGCTGGGCAGTTGGTCGTCGCTGATGTTGACCGCGGTCAGGGAGACGGTGATGTCCAGTGTGTTATTCAATGCAAGCGGCAGGGCGGACGCAACGGTATAAAAGTGTTGCGCTTGAAGATGGGCGGGCGAAAACCCCTGGATCGTGACGCCATTTTGCTCGTCCTCTTCCCAGCGCGAATGATAACTGTTAACGTTGGCACTGCCGGAAATCTCCGGAAAATCATTGGCCATCGGGGCAGTGACATGCCATGTCAAAATGTCATTGAATTCAGATTGATCCCCGGTGTATTGCGGATACTCCTCGCTCGACAGCGCCACGTCGATCTGGATTGTCTTGCCAAATGGCACACTGAGCTTTCTGATTTTAGCCGCGGTTTCATCCTGAGGCAGTGTTCCAGTCAATATGACCCATTCCATCGCAGGTGTGTCATCTGGATCCAACGGGTCGGCCCCCTGTTCAACTTCCCCGCCATCGGTAATACCGTCGCCATCCGTGTCGTGGTTGTGCGGATTCGTTCCGTTTTGGTATTCCTGCAAATTCGTGAGGCCGTCTTCATCAGAATCAAGATCGGCGTCATCGGGATCGTTAGGATTAAGCCCATGTGCGATTTCCCACCAGTCGGGCATGCCGTCATCGTCGCTGTCCACATCCGAATCCAGATTTGGGTCAATCCGGGGATCCAAGCCAAGCCTGAATGCAAGACCGCATGGAATACCATTGGAGACAAGAACATCCTCGTCCGAAAGCCCAAGCGCGCCAAACATTTCCATTTCCCAGTCGTCCGGCAAGCCGTCCTGATCGGAGTCCTCCGCGTCCATGCGTGCCTGCGTGTATTCACTGCATCCGGCGAAAACCAGTCCATTGGTGTTGCGCGCAAATCCATCAATATCATACTTCACATCGCTTGGCGGACAGATTGCCAGTTGACTCGCATATTCAGGTTTGCTCCGGCCGGAAGTGAAACAGGAGGCGTCCAGTTTCAAACAGTTGGATATTGTAATCTGGTCATTTTCTGGATTCGGCGGGGCAATGATTCCATTCAAAAAAAGGCTGTTCGACAGACAAATATAGGTTGTAGCTGGACTTGAATGAAACTTACTTTTTGAAACTGCAGGTAACGTACTGTTTGTTAGACGCGATGAAAATGTGCAGTTTTCGATGGACAAAACAGGCGTTCCAAGAAAATTGCCTGAATCTTCCTCGATTGAAATGGCGGAACGAATGCTTGCATCCGCAATATCAAAATAACAGTTTATGATGCGTGACAGGCCTTTGTCATAAGGCGCATAAACAATCGGGGCTGAGACCGATTGGGCATCGGAGGAAAACGTACAGTTGATAACCTTGGCATTCACACCACGATAAATTCTCACAAAACCCTGTCGACGATCGTCCTCTCCAAAAAATTCGCTTGTGTTATATTTGAAAATACAATCCCGTATCACACTACCCATAGCGTCGTATTCAACGGCAAGACCACATGAGGTTGAAAATGAAATATTTAACAAAATCGAAGAACAGTTTGTGTTATTGAACTTAAAATTCGTGCTATATGCTAAATCGAGATCGGATACGCCAGCTTCAAATACGACGCTACCTCGCGAACCGGCACCACTGACGACCATATTGGGATACAAACGCAGCGAAACATTTTTATTTCCGGCGTAGACTCCGGGTGCAACCAAGATAAGTGTTTTGAATTCAAATCGCACGGAATTGATCGCATCGTGCATATTTGTCCACGGACGCGACTGTGAGCCATTGGAAACGCCATTCACGCCCGCATAGCGGCAGTCAACGTAGACGCGCTGAAATTCATTGCTCTGGATATAACAAATCCAAGGCACATACGGCTCCGGACTTGGCGCGGATGCATCCAGTTCATTGAACATGTCCAAATCAGCGTATTGAAGTTCCACATGATCCAGAAGACCATCACCGTCGGTATCCCAGTTTAACACATCCAAGGGCAGGGCGAATCTGTAGATTCGGCCTATAGTCATGTCTTTCAATTGCAAATTCGTCCTGTCAGGAGTATGCATGTCATTATAAAACATATACCCCAATTGACTGAGTTCCCAGTCATCGGGTAGCCCGTCATGATCCTGATCATCTTGATGTCTATATTCACTGCACCCGGCAAACGTCATGCTTGAACCGCGTGAAAAACCATCAACATCGAACGCAATATCGCCAATCCGCGGCACGGATAATGCAGAGGCATATTCCAGCCGGCTCCTGCCGGAGGTGAAGCAGGCGCGATCCGACTTCACAGAATTGGACACAATGATATTATCATCCGGACGAAATTCATATCCCTTCAAGGCAAGGCAGTTGTCTATGCGAACCCGTCCTCCATTGCCGGCATAAACGGGATTTGCGTTCCACACCACTTCACCATCAAATTGAAATGTGCAATGCTCGACATTCACAAAGAATGGTACACCATTGGACCAATACCCGGCATAAACAAAATTTGGACCAATTCCTCTGCCCGCCGATTCAAAGTGGCAATTCACAATGCGTACAGAGCAATTATCCACTTGAATAAATTCAATGGATGAATCCCAATCGCATGGGTTCCTTCGAAATGCGCAATCCATGACTTGGAATCCTCTTCCATACGCACGAATAAATCTCATTCCATAATCATCTTGGGTTCTAAAAATACAATTTTTTATTGTGGCCATGCCGTCATTGAGCTGAACCCACGATCCGTCAAAAGTCATGTTGATAACCATGGTCGACAAATCACATTGCGCCTGGAAAATGAAATACGAGCTTTGGAGAACTACGCTTCCTCTTTCACCCGTACCCGTAATGATGAAATCAGGACGGTTAAGGATGAGGTTGCTGTTGTTTGCGCCCGTATAAGTTCCTGACGCCACAAGGACAAGAGCGGGTTGAATGTCGGGAATGGAAGCCAATGCCGTCTTGAGATTCGGCCACGGCCTTGTTTGCGTCCCGTCGGATACGCCGTTGGCTCCCGTGTAATTGCAATCCACATACACGCGCGTGAATTCGTTGCTGCGCGCGTAGACCAGCCACGGCACATAGTCGTCGGGGCTGGGTGCGGAGGCATCGAGTTCATTGAGCGGATCCAACCCATACTGCTCCTCCAGCCAGTCGGGAATGCCATCACCATCGGAGTCGGTGTCGGTGTCCGAATCAAGCGTGGAAATGGAGGCGGAGACGGCTGGCGCGGTCGTCAACAACATCGCCTCATTGACTTGTTCATCTGGTTCCGACGAACTGGATACAAAACCTTCCTCTGATCCATGTCGTTTGGGCATATCCGGCTGGCTTTGATCGAACCCGTTGTCGTCCCTGGCGTCGACCAACACCGGCATCAGCTTCACCGACAGTGACACACGCGACGGATCATACGTTTCCGCGTCCATTTCATCGGCAACACCCTCCGGCGTCAGCAACTCCAGCGCCCACGTCTTTTGGTAATCGTCCTCCGCCGCAAGCCGCCCGACCTCCTCGCCGCCGGCATTTTCCAGCACCGTCTCAGCGGTTTGCCCATCCTCCAGCACCCTGACCCACGCGTCGCCGTTTTCCTCAAATTGCAACGCGCGGATAAACGCCTCCGCCTCCGTGTTCTCCGGCACAAACCAATACCTGCCGCCATCCAATTCCACGGCCCCCTTTTGCGGCAACATCAACCACTGCGCCTCGCGCAACAACTCCCGCAACTCCGCGGTGTTCCACAACACCCCCGCCATCTCCTCCGCCGCCACCCTCATCAACCCCCAGCAACACACTCCGATCACAAGCCCCTTTGCAAGAGCCCCGCCCAACAAACGCCGCATTTGTGTCATGACAAAACTCCAATCGCGTTTCGGTCAGCCGGAAGTGTCCCTCGCCATGCCCGTGCACAGCTAAAAATAAAGATACTTTTCGACTTCGTCTTTGAAAATACGCCGATACCTCTTTCGTGTCAAGCGAAAATCGTGGGGCCGAAAAAATTGTGGCGTGGCAGGAGTCCTGCCACGCCACGAGTTGCTTTTGTGAGAGACAAGAAGAGCGTCGGGGTGCTTCGCGTCGTCTGTCTTACATTTTTGCGTTAGCCGCGGATTTTGCCTTCCTTGCGGCGCTTTTCGATGATCTGCTGGGAGAGCTCGTAGGGGACGGCCTCGTAGCGCTCGAACTGCATGGTGAAGGAGCCGCGGCCCTGAGTGAGGGTGCGGATGGAGTTGGAGTAGCCGAACATTTCGCCGAGGGGAACGAAGCCGTTAACGATCTTCGCGCCGCCCTTGTCCTCCATGCCGTCGACGCGACCGCGGCGCTGGCAGAGGGAGCCGGTGGCGGCGCCCATGTAGTCTTCGGGGACGGTGACTTCAACGCCCATGACGGGCTCGAGGAGCTCGGGGTTGGCTTTCATGAAGAGGTCGCGGAAGCAGACGCGCGCGGCTTCCATGAAGGCAAATTCACTGGAGTCGACTTCGTGGTAGGAACCGTCGAAAACGGTGACCTTGACGTCGATGACCTGGTAGCCGGCGTAGGGGCCGTGGTCGAGGGCCTTGATGACGCCTTTCTCGACGGCGGGGATGTATTCGCCGGGGATGGTGCCGCCCTTGACTTCGTTGACGAAGGTGAAGCCGCGTCCGGGATCCTGAGGCTCGAGGCGGAGCCAGACGTGGCCGTACTGGCCGCGGCCGCCGGATTGCTTGGCGTGCTTGTACTGGCCTTCGACGCGGGCGGTGATGGTCTCGCGGTAAGCGACTTCAGGGCGGCCGACTTCGCAACCGACGTTGAATTCGCGGCGGAGACGGTCGACGATGATTTCGAGGTGAAGCTCGCCCATGCCGGAGATGATGGTTTCGCTGGTTTCCTGGTCGTAGGCGACGAGGAAGGTGGGGTCTTCCTGGGCGAGGGAGTGGAGGGCGGTGCCGAGCTTTTCGTTGTCGCCGCGGGTGGCGGGTTTGATGGAGATGGAGATCACCGGGGCGGGGAACTCGATATTTTCGAGGACGATGGGCTTGGCGGGGTCGCAGAGCGTGTCGCCGGTGCGGGTCTGGGAGAGGCCGACGCACGCGACGATGTCGCCGGCGTAGGCTTCGTCGATGGACTCTTGGCGGTTGGCGTGCATGCGCATGAGGCGGCCGATGCGGCCTTCCTTTTCGACGGTGGAGTTGTAAAGGGGCTCGCCGAGCTTGAGGATGCCGGAGTAGATGCGGATGTAGGTGAGCTTGCCCATGTGCTTGTCGGAGACGATCTTGAAGGCGAGGCCGGCGAAGGGTTCCTTGTCGTCGGGCTTGCGGACGTCGTTGGGATCGTTCTGGGCGTGGACGACGCCGACGTCGAGGGGCGAGGGCAGGTAGCGGATGACGCCGTCGAGCAGGGGCTGGACGCCCTTGTTCTTGAAGGCGGTGCCGCAGAAGACGGGAACGATGGCGCGGCTGATGCAGCCCTTGCGGATGCCGGCGATGATTTCGTCGTCGGAGATGGTGCCTTCGGCAAAGAATTTTTCGAGGAGTTTTTCGTCCTGTTCGGCGGCCTTCTCGATCATGATCTGGCGGTGCTTTTCGGCGTCGGCCTTGAACTCGGCGGGGATCTCAGACTCGATGACCTTGACGCCGCGGGAGGCTTCGTCAAAGACAAGCGCCTTCATGGAGAAGAGGTCGATGACGCCCTTGAAATTTTCGGCCTGGCCCATGGGGTAGACCATGGCGACGGGGTTGCCGCCGAGCTCGGATTCGATCTCCTTGAGCACGCCGAAGAAGTCCGCGCCGATGCGGTCCATCTTGTTGATGAAGCAGAGTTTTGGGACTTCGTATTTTTCGGACTGGCGCCAGACTTGTTCCGTCTGGGGCTGAACGCCGCCGACCGCGCAGAAGAGCGCGACCGCGCCGTCGAGCACGCGGAGGGAGCGTTCGACCTCGGCGGTGAAGTCGACGTGGCCGGGGGTGTCAATGAGCGTGACCTGATGGTTTTTCCATTGGACGACCGTCGCGGCGGAGGCGATGGTGATGCCGCGTTCCTGCTCCTGCACCATGAAGTCCATGGTGGCGCCGCCGTCGTGGACTTCGCCCATTTTGTGGCTCTCGCCGCAATAGAAAAGGATGCGTTCGCTGGTGGTCGTCTTGCCGGCGTCGATGTGCGCCATGATGCCGATGTTGCGGACACGTTCGAGAGGTATGGTTCTGGGCATGGTCAATGGTCCTTGCGATTCCTTAATCGCGATGTGATTCAAGATTCAATGTTTTGCGCGGCAATGGCGAGGCGATGCCAAAAACAAAACGGGCGTGTATTATGCTAAAAACACGCCTTCCAATGCAAGAAGAAATCTTGGCCGCGCGCGTTTCACAAGAAACCTGTTTTCATAAAAAGCGGAAGTGTTTACAATGTCCGCCAAAGGGAGTCATTATGCGCGACACATTGCGGTTTCGTCAGGTTCATTTGGACTTTCACACCTCGCCCGCGATCGCGGGGATTGGCGCGAAGTTCAAGAAGAAGGAGTTTCAGGCGGCGTTGAAGCAGGGACACGTGAATTCCATCACGGTCTTTGCCAAGTGCCATCACGGCTGGTCGTATCATCCGACCCAGGTCGGCCAACAGCATCCGCACCTGTCGTTCGACTTGCTGCAGGCGCAGGTGGAGGCGTGCCGCGAGATCGACGTCAACACGCCCATTTACATCTCCGCGGGTCTGGACAGCGTCGCGTCCGCGGCGCATCCGGAATGGCGCATGTTGCGCGCCAACGGCCAGTATGCGGGCTGGACGGCCGAACCCATCGCGGCCGGTTTTCACCGCATGTGCTTCAACACGCCGTACCTCGACTATCTCTGCGACCAAATCCGCGAAGTCGCGACACTCTATCCGAACTGCCACGGGATTTTCCTCGACATCATCAGCGAGGAGGAGTGCTGCTGCAAGTGGTGCATGGAATGGATGGCGAAGCGCGGACTCGACGCCACGACACCGGAGGCTCGCCAAAAGGCATCGGCACACACGCTGCAAACCTATTACGAACGCACGACCGCCGCGTGCCGCGAAGCGAACCCCGCGATGCGCGTCTTCCACAACTCCGGCCACATCACGCCCGGCCGCCGCGACATTTTGAAGTTCTTCTCGCACCTCGAGCTCGAGTCGCTCCCCACCGGCGGCTGGGGTTACGACCACTATCCCATGTCCGCCAAATACGTCAGCAGCCTCGGCCTCGACTACCTGGGCATGACCGGAAAATTTCACGCGTCGTGGGGCGAATTCGGCGGCTTCAAACATCCCAACGCACTGCGTTACGAATGCGCCGCCATGCTCGCGTACGGCTCCAAATGCTCTGTCGGCGACCAGTTGCATCCGTGCGGAAAAATGGACGCCTCCACTTACGCGCTCATCGGCGCGGCCTACGCCGAAGTCGAGCAAAAGGAAGCGTGGTGCGGCGACGTCAAAACCATCGCAGACGTCGGCCTCCTCCTCGCCACGTCCATCAACGCCGACCTCAACCGCAGCCAGCGCGACGACACCGGCGCGAACCGCATTTTGCTCGAAGGCCACTTCCTCTTCGACGTGCTCGACACGGAATGCGACTTCGCGAAATACCGCATGCTCGTCATCCCCGACACCGTCCGCATCGACGCGGCGCTCAAGAAAAAACTCGACCGCTATCTGGCCAAAGGCGGCAAGCTTTTTCTCTGCGGCCAGGCCGGACTCGCGGACGAGAACACCTTTCTCTTCGACGTCGGCGCGACCTGCGAAGGCCCCTCCGAACTCTCGCCCGACTACATCCTCCCACGCAAGGATCTGCGCCCCGGTTTCGTGCAGACGCCGCTCGTCATGTACACGCGTTCGCAACGAATCCGCGTCACCACCGGCGCTTCACTCGGCGATGTGTACGACCCTTATTTCAACCGCACCTACCAGCATTTTTGCTCGCACCGCCACACGCCCAACAAGCCCGCGCGCTCCGGCTTCGACTGCGGCGTCCTCAACGGCAACATCCTCTACCTCAGCCATCCCGTCTTCACGCAATACAACGACTGCGGCGCCGTCGCCTACCGCGAATACATCACCAACGCGTTGCGTCTGCTCCTCAACACGCCCACGCTCAACGTGGGCAACATGCCCTCCACCGGCCGCGTCACGCTCGTGGAACAACCCGCGCAAAAACGTTTCGTCGCGCACCTTCTCTACGCGAACACGCTTCTCCGCGGCGGCAACGTCGAAGTCATCGAGGAGCTCAATCCGCTCCACGACATCGCGCTCACCCTGCGCCTTCCGCGTCGCATCAAATCCGTCCGCCTGGTTCCTGAAAACATCGCGCTCGATTTCACAACAACGACCGGCGGCGTTTCATTCGTTGTGCCGAAATTGCTGTGTCACCAGATGATCGAGCTTGCCTACGCATAAACGTTAAAAGCGGCGTGGGGGGGGGGGGGGGGGGGGGGGGGGGGCCCAGACCCGCTGGTGTGGTGGGTGGGGGAAGAGGGAGGGAGTGCTGCGGGGGGAAAGGAAAGGAAAGA
>JAVBOU010000146.1:0-9840 GCA_031550185.1 Kiritimatiellia bacterium
ACTCTAAACCGAAATCGTATAACAAAGCCGAAAGGTTTTACAACTGGGAAATGCCCTAGTCAGCATTGGAACACATGTCCCCCACCTCGGAGAGGTTGTCAATCCGCCGTCGTGGCGTGGCATCGGTTCTGCCACGCCACGAGGTTGAATTTGCGAAAGGTTAAAAGACGGCCTTGAGGGTGAGAATGGATTTGGCCGGGATGGATTTGATGTCGGTTTTGACAGGGCGTTCGAGAAGATCGACGGCAATGAGGGATTTGGGTTTGCCGAGAGATTTGTCGAAGGCGACCGCGAAAGGCGCGGGTTTGTCGAGGGTGTTGGTGAGCCGCAGGATGAGGCCGGAACGGTCGGCGGCAGGCTTGAGGCAGGAGAGGGAAACGCCTTTGCCAGTGAGCGTGACGAGCGCGCTTTGGGCGGGAAGATCGCCAGCGTGAACGGGGGTGCCGAGGACAAACAACGGGTGGTTGAAGGCCTGGGCTTTGGCGGTGAGCTGCGCGCGGTCGGCGGCACGCGGGACGGCTTCGACGGCAAAGGCGGCTTTGTGCTGGCCAAGCTCGGGGAAGGGATCGGGGTCGAAGGAGGAGCGGATGAGATTGAGGCGCAGCGTCGAGCCGGTGAGCGCGTGGCCGTGCTTGCAGTCGTTGAGCAGAAGGAGGCCGAGCGGCGCGGTCTTGGATTCGAGCAAGGCCCAGCGGAGCGCGGGGACTTCGGTGTCGTCGGACAGCGGCGGGCGGGTGATGGAGCCGAAGGGGATTTCGCAGGTTGCGGCAGGTTGCGGCAAGGCGGAGGCGACGGCGAGGCGGAGGTTGGGCGAGCCGGTTTCGCGGGTGCCAACCTCAAGCCAATCGGCGGTGAAGTCGATGCGGAGTTGGCGCGCGCCGGCGTCGAGGCGGTAGGCGAGGCGAAGGGTGGAGCGCTCGACTTTGCAGGTGAGCTCGATGGTGGCGGAGAGCGGGCCGTTTTGCCGGTGGTTCATGGACACGAGGCGCGGGGTGATGGCGGGGCCGGCGGGGTCGTTGAGCCAGGCGCTCATGTGTTCGGAACGCTCGACGCTGTATTCGAGCGCGATGCCGATGGCGGGGTCGAGCAATTCGAATTGCGCGGCTTTGTCGAAGAGCGACACGACGCGGCCGGTGGCGGAATCTAGCAGGACGCGGAGGTGTTCGTTTTCGAGTCCGAAGACGGGGCGCTCCTTGCGGAGGTAAGAGCCGCAGTGATGCGTGGCGTCGAGAAGGCGGACGCCCGGGGCGGTCGCGGACGGCGCGTCGCTGAGGCGCTGGCGGAAGGCGAGCGTGGCGTAGCCGAGCGGCGGGACGGTGAGCTGCACGGCATGGGTTTGGTTGTTATGGCCCCATTCGTAACCAGAGGCGATGTGTTGCGAGGGAAGTAGCTTTCCGGCGGGATCGACGGCTTCAAAGGGAAGGTGCTTGAAGAGGCCGGCGGTCTCGGAAAACTCGCGATCCCACAAGGTGAAGTGGATGACTTCCGTGCGTTCGGCGGCGGTGGGATTGAAGACGACAAACGGGCGGATCGGCGAGACGCCGTGGCCGTGCGCGAGGCCGTATGAGCCGTCCACCGCGGCGATGCCGGAACCGGCGCCGAGGCCCTCGAGAAGGTAAGGGACGGGCGGTTGTGGCAGAGCCGGAGCACTGCCACGGAACGGGGTGGTGTCGACGCGGTCGGCGATGGCGCGCAGGAGTTGGGCCGTGGTCGCGGAGGCGAAGGCCATGGTTTCCTGAAACTGTCCGTGGCAGTAGTAACGCGTGTCGCGGACGCAGGAACCGGGGAGGATGTCGTGGAAGTGGGAGAAGAGGACGCGGCGCCAATTTTCGTTGAAGACGGCGTCGGGCGCGGCCACCGGGAGCTTGAGGAGGCGGGCGCAGGCGGCGAGGGTTTCGGCGTCCTGCATGCGGGCCTCGCCAATGCGGTTGTCGCGCTTGATGAGGGATTGCGACGTGTAGCAACCGGTGACTTCGGTGTTGAGCTCGTCGGCGATGACGGGAAGATTTTTCGCGGTCTTTTCAACATGCTCGAAGTAGTCGCGCGAACGGCTGAGTTTGATCGTGGGGAAGATCGGCCATTGCGCCATCTCGCGGGCGAAGAGGAGGTCGCGGCGCGTGGGGCCGCCGCCGTGGTCGCCGACGCCGTAGAAGAGGAGGCCGTAGTCGACGTCGAGGGACGGCGATTGGTCGAGCGCGTAAAAAATATTCCACGGGTCGATGGTGCAATTGTAACCGCGACGCTGGGCGTTGTGGACAAGGACGCGGCTGCCGTCGGGGCCCTGCCACCAGAAGACTTCGGGCACGGGCTGGAGGAAGTTGCCGGGACGGTGGAGGAAAACGTGGCGGACGCCGCCCTGGCTGAGGTAGCTCGGCGTGGTCGCGGCAAAGCCAAAGGAGTCGGGCGCGAAGTCGATGGTGACGTCTTCGGGTTCGAGGCCGAAGAGTTCCTTCATGTACGCGCGCGTTTGGAGCAGATGCTGGACGAGCGCCTCGGCGGCGGCGATGTTGGGGTCGTTCTCAACCCAGTGCGACGCCGTCACTTCCCAGCGGCCCTGCTTGACAAATTTGGCGATGCGCTTGAGCATGGCCGGCTCGTGCTTTTCGACGATCGCGTAGACGCTGGCCTGCGACTGCGAAAAGTGAAATTCAGGAAACTCCTCAAGCAACGTGAGCATTGTGCGGAACGTGTCGAGCGTGACGCCGACCGTCTCGGGCCAGCTCCATTGCCAGTTCATGTCGATGTGCGCGTGGCCGGCGCAATAGACGGTGTACGCCTTGGCCGCGGCGGACATGGGCTGGAGCATCGCCTCGACCTCGGCGATGATGGTTTCCGGCGCCGACGTGTCGGACTCCGCAATGCGCGCCATGGCCTTCTGCACGAGATTCTTCCACGCGGGCTTGGCGTTTTTTTGCCGCGTCATCCACTCCGCATAACGCACCTGCTCGCGGACGCGCGTCCATGCCGCCTCGTCCTTCCAGCGTCCCACCTGCCTCAGTTGGTCCAATTCCGTCAACGTCGTTGCCATGACAAATCTCCCTGGTTAAAAAAGATGCGGAAAATGATACGCGTTCACGCAAGTTTGTGCAAGCCGGGGCAAGGATGACAGATGCTACACTGACCTTGACATTTCACGGACATCAGGAGTACATTTGTACTTAAATCAGTGACGGGAGTTTTTATGAAAAAAATGGTCTTGAAGGTCATGGTTTCCATGTGTATCACACCGGCGATGCTCCATGCCGTCGACATACACTGGACAGGAGCCACGGGCGACGGCCAATGGTTCAATACGGCCAACTGGAATCCCGCGCAAGTGCCGACGAGCGAGGATTATGTCGTGATCAATAACACGGCTGTCAGCGCGCATGTCACGACACCCGCCACGGCGGCGACAATCCGTATGACGACAACCGGTGGACATGTACCCTCGCTTTATGTCCAAAATGATTTGACCCTCACAAACAAGCTCCAACTTGGACTTGCCGGAACGTCAGCGGGCGGGCAGGTCATTGTCGATGCCGGCATTTTTTCAGCTCCGGTCTTCCAACTGAACGAAGCCAACAATAACTACCCGGCAACGCCGTGCGATCTTTTTCAAAACGGCGGATCGCTGCAATTTAACAGTTTTTCAACTGATCGTAACGGCTCTTTTCGCCAATCTAGTGGGATGGCCCGTTTTGGCAACGCCCTGCTGGGTGAAGGCTCCGCTGGCGATGCGGGGCGGGGCGGACTCTACTTGTCAGGGCCGCAAAGCGTGACAACGGTCACGAACATGTTGTACTACCGAGGTTATCGCGAGGTCAAACTCGTTGATGAGGCTCGTTTGGATGTACGCCGCTCTTTCCGCTGGACTGCCGGCGGACGGGCTGATTACGCGCAAATCAAGCTCGTCGTCGACAATTCTACGCTGACCGTTGGCGATGATCTCATCCTCACTTCCGGGCACACTGCGCGGACCACGGGCAGCGTTTTTGCCCAGACAAACGGTGTCGTGCAAATTGCCGGCAATCTCTCCTTGGAGGCGAAGGATATTCTGTTGCAATTTCAACTCTTAAATCCCGCTCTCTCCATTGGCGGGAATCTCGCCGCGGCGGATTACGCGAAAAATTTCAAGGGATTCCAAGACAACGGCTCCGTCATTGTGGCCAAGGACGCTTATCTCTGTAACAATTTTTGGGGATCATCCACCTCTCTTGAACAGATGTTTTACCGTATGAAAGACGGCACCCTCACCATCGGCGGCAACGCCTACGTCGGCTACACCAGCGCCAGCGCATTCTATCAGGATGGTGGTTGCGTTACGGTCAGCAACAGCCTCAGCATCGGCATGGGCCGCGCCGACCGCATTAATGCCGTTATAACAAACGCGCCCGCACTGTACCAAATCAAAAACAACGGCATCCTCAACGTCATCGGCAAACTTCAAGTTGGCGGCACCGTCGACAAACTCAACACCAACACGGCGCGTTTCGAAGTCATCGGCCCCAACACCATTACCGCAGGTTCACTGGATGTGCGGCGAATCGTCAGCGCATCCCCGCGTCAGCCTGGAACGCTGTCCTTCTTCATTGACAAAGACGGCGCGATGGACCCCATTCACGTCGCCGGAGCCGTTCGGTTTGACGCCGGAACCTTTGTCCATGTCGAGGCCCCACGAGGCGGCCTCCCTGCGCAGACCTACACGCTTATCAAATGGGAAGGTGCGACCACAAATTCCGGACTCGCACTTGATCCGGAAACGAACACAAAAATTTGGAAGGACTTCAAAGTCGACGCAACGACCAAAACCGTCACCGTCCGTTACGTACCCTATGCTTCATTGATCTTGGTTCGTTAATGCGACCAACCCGTGGCGTGGCAGGACTCGGCAGTGCGCCGTCGCACCTGCCACGCCACGAAAATTTGCCTCATCTTCATGAAACGTCAGCTCTCCATCGCCGGCATGATGTTGCTCACAAGCGGCATCATGATTGCGTGCAAGCCGGCAACAACAACGGATGAAGCGGAAGCGATTGTTGTGGCTGAAACCAACGACGCGCCCGAGACGATTGTTTTCGACCGCACAAAACGTTTCTCGGTTGACGATCGGCTTGAACAAATTTGGAAACGCGCGTCGCGGCGGTTGGGCGGCGAATTGGGCGCGGGAAAATTGCCGGCACTTATGCGGTTGTTCGCGTTGAAGCAGGAACGCCAGTTGGAGCTGCATGTGAAGTTCACGCCGGACGACGCGTGGCAGCGCGTGAAGACGTGTCGCATTGTCGCGGCGAGCGGACGCGCGGGGCCAAAGTTGCAGGAGGGCGACTTTCAGGTGCCGGAAGGCGAATACGGCATTGAGTCGCTGAACCCGAACAGCAATTACTACCTCGCGTTGAAGGTGGCGTATCCGAGCAAGGAGGACACCGCCATGGCGCGACGCGACGGACGCGACACGCGCAACCTCGGGTCGTTCATCATGATCCACGGCAACGGCGGTTCGATCGGTTGCATCGCGGTGAGCAACGAGGCAATCGAGGAAATTTTCTGGCTTGCGGCGCGCGTCAAAATCCGCAACATCGAATTGCTCAGCGCGCCGTTTGATTTCCGTACGCGCGAGATTGTCGTGCCGCCCAACGCGCCGTCATGGACGGAAGAACGTTACCAGCGCCTCAAGGCAAAAATGTTGGAGTCGCCCTGACATCGGTGGCTTTATTTGTGCCCTTGCGTTTTTTTGCTATACTGGCGGCACAAAAGGAGTCTGCCATGAGTCATCCCGATTTTTCAACGCTTGCAAGAACCGCGCGCGGCTTCGCGCTTTCCGACACGCCGCTGGTGGGGCACCCTCCGACGATCGCGATCACGCCGGTCGCCGACGGACGCGCGCAGGCGTTTGAAGCGAACGCCGAAAAAACCTGGCGCATGGCGGAAAAAGTTTGCCGCCTGATCACGGACAACGTCACGCTTCCCGACGGTCGTCCCGTGCGCATCGTGGTTGCGCCGGAGATCGTGTATGGTCCGCGTTCCGGTGCGCGCGCACAGGCTTACTTCGCGACGCAAGGCGTGTGCGCGAACATTTGGGTGAGCCGTTCGTGGGCGTACAGCGATGAGCTGATGTCCGCCGCGATGTGTGTCGGCTCCAGCGAATGGCAACAGGCGGCGTATGGTCTCAATCAAACCGACCGTCCTGGCGCCGTGTGGCTGAAGGCGTTTTGCGCGGCGATGGACGAAAAGAAGCGGCCGATTTTTTCGGTCTACTCGCCGGAGCTCGAAAATGAGGACGGGCCGATCAACGAGTTTGTCGCCACGCGGCTGTTGCGGTTTGCGCGCTGCGCGATGGCGGCGGGCCACATGCGCGGCAAAAATTATTTGAACATCGGCGGCGTGTCGATGGGCATCATTGGTTCCGACTGCCGCCGCAACATCCTCCAGCACTACTTTGGCATGGGTTCCGCGAGCTTCGACATGGCGGGCCTGCGCGGACGCCTCGACAGCGATTTTTACGACAAGGAAGAGTTGGAAAAGGGCGTCGCGTTTTTCAAGCAAAATTTCAAGTTCAACTTCGGCCCCGCGCCGCGCGCCATGCCCGGCGACGACCTCATCCGCGAGTGCGTCAAGATCACGCTCGTCGTGCGCGACCTCATGGTGGGCAACGCCAAACTTGCCGGCCGCAACGTCGAATACGCGCAGGGTTACAACGCCATCGCCGCGGGCACGCAGGGCCAGCGCCAGTGGAGCGACTTTTTCCCGAATTTCGATTTGACTGAGTCCATTCTCAACGCTTCCTTCGACTGGAACGGTTTCCGTCCGCCCTACATTGTCGCCACGGAAAACGATTCGAAGAACGGCATCGGCATGCTCGTCGGCCATCTTCTTTCCGGTGGCGCGGCGCAGCTCTTCGCCGACATTCGCACGAACTGGACGCCCGCCTCCATCAAAAAATCCTGCGGCGTCGATGTCACGAAAGTCTGCCCCAACGGCATCATTGACAAGCGCAACTCCGGCGCCGCCGCGCTTGATTACGCCATCAATCTCTTCGCCCTCGCCAAGCGCAAAAACGCCGCGATCCAGGACGTCATGAACGACCTGCGCCGCGATCCCAAAATGCAGGACGCGCTCATCCGCAAGGCTGTCAAGGCCACCGCCTACATGGGCGCCGACCGCGTCTACTTCCCCGGCGACGGACTCTCCAGTTACTTCCGCACGCCCGGCGACATTCCCATGACCGCGTACCGTTACAACGTCGTTGGCGACCTCCTCACCTGTTCCGTTGTCGAAGGCGACACCGTGGATTTACCCAAGCAGGCCGCCGACCACATCAACCGCGTCACCGACCGCAACTGGCCCGAAACCTTCTGGACGCCGCGCGGCATGACCTCCTTCGAATACATGGATCGCATTGGCCCCAACCACGACGGCAACTCCTTCGGCCTCATCGGCGCCGACTTCATCACGCTCAACGCCATGCTTCGCATTCCCGTCGACCTCCACAACATCGCGCCCGCCGACCTCTTCCGCCCCACCCTCTGGCAGCGCATGGGCAACGACGACTTCCGCGCCTGCCAACTCCTCGGCCCCATGTACATCTGAGCGCCGCGGCGTCAAAAACTTGACACATCCCGCGCGGAATTGCATAGTATGCAACTCTTCGAATTTTTCACCGCGGAACCTCCATCATGATCACAGTCAAAGTCGTGGGCGCCACCGGATATGGCGGCATCGGCATCACCGAACTTCTGCTTCAACATCCGTATATGTCCATCGCGGCGCTGGTCGCGCGCGACGACGTGGGCCGGACGATTTGCGACGTCTACCCGCACCTGCGCGGCTTTTGCGATCTGCCCATTCTCGCCGCCGACGACGCGCGCGCCCAACAGCCCGCCGATGTCGTCGTCTTCGCCACGCCCGACGGCGTCGCCATGACCCAGGCCGAGGCCGAGCTCCGCAAAGGCGCCAAGGTCGTCGACTACAGCGGCGACTTCCGTTTCACATCCGCCGAACGTTACGCCGACTACGCCACGCGCATCAACAAAAACCCCGTCCACCAGGCGCCGCAGCTCCTCGGCCAAAACGTCTATGGCCTGCCCGAGCTCCACGCCGGCGCCATCCAAAACGCCGCCCTCGTCGGCAACCCCGGTTGCTTTGCCGCCTCCTGCATCCTCGGCCTCGCGCCCGCCGCCAAGGCCAACATCATGCAGCCCAACTCCGTCATTTGCGACTGCAAATCCGGCGTCTCCGGCGCGGGCAAAAAAATCGCCCAAACCTTCCACTACCCCGAACGTTACGACCAGATCAACGCCTACCGCCTCTCCGGCCATCAGCACACCTGCGAGATCGAACAGCAACTTTCCGCCCTCGCCGGCAACGACGTCACCATCACCTTCACCGCCCACGTCCTGCCCATGTGCCGCGGCATCCTCTCCACCCTTTACGCCACCCTCAACGCGCCCATGACCGAGGCCCAGCTCCTCGACCTCTACACCGCGTTTTACAAAAACGCCCCCTTCATCCGCGTCCTTCCCTCCACCGCCGCCACCGGCACCCTCCACGTCCGCGGCTCCAACTTCTGCAACCTCACCATCAGCGTCGATCCCCGCACGCAACGCATGCGCGTCGTCAGCCACATCGACAACCTCATGAAAGGCCAGGCCGCCAACGCCCTCCAAAACATCAACCTCATGTGCGGCTTCTCCGAAACCACCGCCCTCCTCCGCCCCGGATGTTACCCCTGACATTTCCAACCGCCACCGCCATGAAGAAAAAATCCAAACCCGCCGCCAAAAAATCCACCGCTAAAAAACCCGTGGCACAACCCCCGCCCCGCCACGCCCGTCCCAGCCTTGGCCGCGGTCTCGGCGCCCTTCTCGGCGCGGCGCCACAACAAACCCAGAGCGCCGCGCCCGAAACACAACCCGCACCGCCCGCTGAGCCCGCATTCCATTCCTCCCTCCAAAAACTCCCGGTCGGTGAAATCGTTCGCTCCCCCTGGCAACCCCGCATGGACTTCGACCCCGAGCTCCTCCAGGAACTCGTCACCTCCATCAAGGCTCACGGCGTCCTTCAGCCCATCCTCTGCCGCCGCCTCACTTCCGGCGGTTACGAACTCATCGCCGGCGAACGCCGCCTCCGCGCCTCCATCGAAGCCGGCCTCACCCACATCCCCGCCATCCTCGAAGACGCCGACGACCGCGCCGCCGCTGAAATCGCCGTCATCGAAAACATCCAGCGCGCCGACCTCAACATCATCGAAGAAGCCGAAGGCTACAAAACCCTCGCCGACAAATTCAACCTCACCCACCAGGAAATCTCCGACCGCGTCGGCAAACCCCGCCCCTCCATCTCCAACACCCTCCGCCTCCTCGACCTCACCGACGAAGCCAAGCAGCTCCTCGCCACCGGTCGCCTCACCACCGGCCACGCCAAGCTCCTCCTCGCCATCGAATCCCCTGTCGAGCAAACCCTCCTCGCCCGCAAATGCGTCACCGACGCCCTCACCGTTCGCATGACCGAGCGCCTCCTCGACCAGCGCAAAAAAGAATCCGCCCCCAAACGCCTTCCCGAATCCGACCTCCCCGAAGCCTACGCCCGCGACCTCACCGACCGCCTCCACCGCCACTTCGGCACCTCCGTCCGCCTCATCCCCGGCGTCACCTACGCCAACGGCAAACACGCCAAAGGCTCCCTCCAAATCGACTTCTTCAACAACGAAGAACTCGAACGCCTCCTCGACCTCCTCGGCATCAGCGTGCAATAGACATGTTAAAACCTGCCTCCATGTGAACTTGGAGGGGGGGGGGGGGGGCGGGCGGGGGGCGCGGGGGGTGGGCGAGAAATTGGAGCCAGGGAGACACATAACAAGCGCGC
>JAVBOU010000023.1:0-9699 GCA_031550185.1 Kiritimatiellia bacterium
CGCCCGGCGGTCGCGCCCCACCTTGGTGTCCTGCCACGCCACGAGAACGTTTACTCCTGATCCTTCATCAAGATGATCGTGCGTTGTGACGGATGCGTGAGCTTGCGGTTGATTTCCAGGAGCAGAGGATAGGTCATTGGCCCAAGCAACTTGTCCCTCGCGGAGAGGCCATAGCAGAAATCGATGATTTGTCGGAAACCTTTGGTGGTGGTGTCCGCAGAGGAGTAATAAGCAAATCCCAAGCCAGGGGATGCATAGCGCACGTCATAGGTCAAGGCAGACGGCGTCGCGATGCGTTTGGTAAAACCCTCGGGCAGGATCACGCGCACGGTTTTGTTGTCGTCCAAAATTTCCGGCACGAGAAGGGGGTTGTAACGGCGGTCGCTCCGCAGCGGCAAAGGCAGCGCGGGTGGCGGCGGAAGGAGCACGGTCATGGTGTCGCCGGTCAACGCGGCGAAACGTGGCGCACGCAGGGAGAAGGCCGTGTAACCGGGATAAACCTCGGTCTCCGTAACCAGTGGCGAGAGCGGTTCCGCGCCACGGGAAAAACCGTTGATGAGCTCAAGGTGTTCGCGGCGGCGTTCTTCGGGCGGTTGCTCGATGTAGTGTTTGCGGAAGGGCGCGCAGGCGGTTCCGAAATACCAGTTCGTGCAGGTGATGATGGCGTCGCCGTTGGGCTGAAGGTTGATCACGGTGAGGCTGCGCGTCTGATCTTTCAAATTCCAGGAAACCCCCACGTCACAGATTCCACCGGTTCGTGGATTCAATGCGAGGCAGCCGGCAAACGCTGTCACGCCAAGCGGCGTGTACTGGTCGCCGTCGCCAACGTAGATGATATCGCCCGTATCGGTGGCACCAACGAGGCGCTGCCACAACGAGCGTTCCGGCAGCACGGCAATCAGCGGCATGGTAAATTCACCGCGCTGTGGAGTTTCGCGCAGCGACCAAGGCCTTTCGCCTTCGGTCGATTTGCGGCCTTCCACAAAAAGAAGCTCTGTTGAAAAATCCTCCGCATGTAGCATAGCATTCATCAGAATCATGCGGTCGAGCGCGTGGCCATATCCGCGCGCGAGCGTTTTGTCAGGCGATGACAAGGTGCTGAGCGGAAGCTCGGTGAACGCAGGGCCCGCAACGCGGATGTTTTGCAAAACATCGTCGCGCAACGCCTTGATCTTCGCGTCGCGCATCTTGAATGGCGCGGCGATTTTGCGTGCGTGTTCGCGAATGGTCTTGGAGGGTTTGATCAGTGGATCAATGGCGTTGCGTAGCGTTTTCGAGTAAGCGTTCCAGTTTTCCTCGGTGGTCAGCGCGACGGTTGGCAGGAGCGTGCGCAATGCGGGCAGACCGTCCTCTTTGCGGAGCGCGGAAAGATTGCTACAGGACCATCGATCCATGTCGGCCTCGCGAAATACACCGCCATTTGCCCATTCCCGGCTCGTCAATGTTTCCGGCACGTGAACCTTCAGCGACGTTTCGTCCATCGGATCAAATCCGCCAAACACCTGCACGTGCGAGAAGAATGGCGCGTCCTTTTGCGTGGTCTTCACGACGGTGCGGATGACGCTGCCGATCTCGACGCCGGGCAGGCTGGCGACGAGCGTTTTGCCCGCGGGATAATCGGGCGCCGACGCGACCCACGGCGCGTCCATTTCGTTGAGCTCCTTGGGTGAGAGCGTGAAGACGGCGCCGTTCAGATTCGAGACGGTGGCGGAAACGATCTCCGCGGTTTGCCACACGGGATTGTACGAAACGGAAATTTCCGAATTTTTCTTCTTGCCCGCGTAGGTTAGAATTTGCACGGTGGAGTCGCGCGTGGTGGTCCACGCGTTGCGCGATTCGAGCTCGATCAACGTCGAGGCGTTGAGCACGCGGATGTCCGCGCCGCTGTCCTGTTTCGCCTGAAACAACGGCCGCTGTTTCAACGCGTATTCAATGTCCTGCAGGTTCGCGCGCAGGGTTTGATATTGTTCGGGAGAAAACACGGTCTCGCGCATTTTGTATGCGTATTCGCCAGTCAATTTGCCATCCGTCATGTTCATCGCCAGCGTGAAGAACAACTCCGGCGCGTTCACTTCCAGCGGCTTCGGCAAATCAACCGCCGCGCCAAAAACAGCGCTCGCGTCGATCTCGATTTTCTCCTCGACGCCGCAGGCGATTTCCGTTTCATACGGATACTTGCGTTCCTCCAAACCGGTTGTTCCCAGCAGCCAGTTCACGTAGCCCACGCTGCGGCCAAGCCACGGCAGATTCGCCGCCGTCATGTTGTCCGTGCCGCGAATCGGCCAGTCCTGCGCGCGCGCCGAAACGGAAATCGACAACGGCGCGGATGTGTCCTGCAAATCCTCCGGTTCCAATGTAAACTCCAGCACTTCCGCGCCGGGTAGCGACGCCTTCAAAATCGCCTCAAACAATTTTTTGCGGTCGGCGGGTTTGTTGCGCAAAAAGTAACCGCGATACACGTTGTCGTTGATGCCGCGGAAATTCAACTCCGACTTGATCACCAGCGTACCGTCCGTATCCACGCTGCCCAGCGTTTGGATCTCCACCAAATTTTCCTCCACCGGATTCACCGGCGACACGCGCAACGGTTGGCCCTGCGGATGCGCCACCAGGTAACTCTTGCGGCACAAATACGACGGCAGCAAGTCCGCCGTGTTTTCGTCCGTCGAGTCCATGAGCACGTATTCGCCGTTGACCTTCGCCGCCGTGATCGCGTGGTTGAAATACGGCAGCGGCACGTCCGGGTCGAGCCGCGCGCCCGCGTGAATCAGCACCGGGTATCCCTCGATGCCCGCGATTCGCAGCATCGCCGCGAGCAGTGCCGCCTTGTCGCGGCACACGCCATATTTGTTTTCAAACGTCAGCGACACATCGTGCGGCTCATATCCCGGCGCCGTGTCCTCCGCCATGATCCCCATGTAGCGAATTTCCTGCGACACAAACTTGAAGAGCGCGCGCACTTTCTCCATCTCCGTCTTCGCCTCCGCCGTCAACCGCGCCACCGCGTTCGTCATCTCCGGCGTCGTCGCCGCCAGCCGCGGCTCGCTCAGCTTCCAGTACCACCGCGAAATCGCCGGCCAGTCCTCCGCCGTGCTCAACAGCAGCCGCTGCACCACCGTATGCAACGGCGGCATGTTCGGCTCCTCAAACATCCGCGGCACATCGCGCACCTCCCAGCGCAGCAGGTCGCCCTCGCGCGTCGCCGTCACCGTGCCCGCCACCGGATCGCGCAGCACCTTGTGCCGCAACGCCAACCCCTCCGGCGCCACCACTTCGTAGACCAGCCGGCGAATCGGATCCGTGTATTCAAAGACCGAATAATCGCCCCAAAAATCCGGCACCCGCGGCTTGTGCGTTGTCCGCGTCGACAACACATGCAGCACATCGCCCACCTCCAACCCCGGCACCGTCAGTTGCAGCACCTTGTTGTTCGGATCATAAATGTTGCTGCTCATCTGCCCCGGCTCCACCATCACCCGGCTTTGTGCCGCCACATCCACGGCCACCGTCCGTCCGTCGCGCTTGAAAATTTCCGCTCGCACCACCGTCGCCGTCCCGTACGCCGTCGCAAAATGAAACCGCCGCACCCCCGCGTCCTGCCGTCCCTTCTCCGTCAGGATCTTGGTGTACTCGTCATCCCACGACGCCGACGTCCCGTCCGACCGGTACACCTCGTGCACCAGGTCGTCCACCAGCACCGTGTCCGCGTTCGGGTACGCCTCCGGCGTCACCTCTGCCGCCGCCCGCATCACCTCTTGCGCATCCAAAAATTGCGGCGCCTTCAACTCCTGTCCCAACGCCGCGCACACCCACAACAACGACACAACAATCACACGTTTCATAATGCCCTCCATTCTACACCAACCCCGCGCAAACATCAAAAGCCTCCCGTGACACGGCACGACCTCTGCCACGAGGCGTGTTGTTTGACGCAAAGCCGCAAAGAACGCAGAGGAGCGCAAAGATTTTTTGTGTTGGATGCCGTGCGTGTTGTAGCGGCGCCTGCCGCGTGATGAAGGACATTCGTATATACCGGGGGAGGCGCAGCACAGCAGCGCCGCTACAACTGGGTGTTTCATTTGAAACTCCATTTTTGCAGTTCTCAAACACAACCACATGGGGCGTGACTTTTGCAGGGGCGTGGCGTACACTGTCGGGAGTTTTTCAACCATCAGGAGAAGGCGAAATGCGTGTTGTCGGCGTGATACCATCGCGGTGGGGGTCGACGCGATTCCCGGGGAAGAGCATTTTTCCAATTTGCGGGAAGCCGCTGGTGCAGTGGGTGGCGGAGGCGGCGCGGCGGGCAAAGTCGCTCGACGAGGTGATCGTGGCGACCGACGCGCCGCAAATCGCGGAGGCGTTGCGGAGCACGGATGTGCGCGTGGTGATGACGCGTTCGGATCATCCTTCCGGCACCGACCGTGTCGCGGAGGCGGCGGCGCCACAGGACGAGGACATTGTCATCAACATCCAGGGCGACGAGCCGCTGATCGAGCCGGAGCTGATCGACGCGCTGGCGGAGCGGTTGAAGCAAGACCGTTGTTATGAGATGGCGACAGCGGCGACGCGGATGGCTACGATGCGCGATTTGGAGGCGCGGTCGGTCGTGAAAGTGGTGTGCGACAAGGATGGCAGCGCGCTGTATTTTTCGCGGTTGCCAATTCCCTGCAAGCGCGACGGCGACGTGGATTTGGCGTCGGGGTTGTATTTGCGGCATCTTGGAATTTACGGGTATCGCGGGGGATTTTTGAAGCGGCTGGTTCAGGAACCGCCGTGCGCGCTGGAGCTGACGGAATCGCTGGAGCAGTTGCGGGCGCTCTATTTAGGCGCGCGGATCGCGGTAATCGAAACCGCGCACGCGGGCGTGGGTGTCGACATGCCGGAAGATGTGGCGGGCGTCGAGGCGTTGCTGCGCGAAAAAGGGTTGGCGTGACGCATCGACGACGTCGACGATGATAATAAGGCGGCGTGACTTTTTGCGCCGCATTTTGTACACTGTTGCAACCGAATTGGAGGGGAGCTTTTTTTCACAACCGGAGATTTTGACAGATGAGGATGGACGGCATGAATGCGCCAATGCAAAAGATAAAGGTGGGCCGTGTGGTGTTTGGCGGGCCGCAACTGGCGTTTATCGCGGGGCCGTGCGTGATCGAGTCGCGCGAAGGGTGCCTGGATTTGGCGAAGCGGTTGCACGCGCTGGCGAAGCGGCTGGAGGTGCCGTTTGTCTTCAAGGCGTCGTTTGACAAAGCAAACCGGTCGTCGATCGACGCGTATCGCGGGCCGGGTTTGACGGAAGGGCTGGCGATTTTGCAGGAGGTGAAGGAGACGCTGAAGGTGCCGGTGTTGACGGATATTCACGAACCCGCGCAGGCGGCAGCGGTGGCGATGGTGGCGGATATTTTGCAGATTCCGGCGTTCCTGTGCCGTCAGACGGATCTGCTGGTCGCGGCGGGCGAAACCGGCAAAGTGGTGAACATCAAGAAGGCGCAGTTTTTGGCGGCGGAGGATGTGGGGAATGTGATCGCGAAGGTGGAGTCGACGGGGAACAAGCGGATTTTGCTGACGGAACGGGGCTCGACGTTTGGTTACAACAATCTGGTGGCGGACATGCGCAATCTGCTGATCATGCGGAAGTTCGGGTATCCGGTGGTGTTTGACGCGACGCACAGCGTGCAGCGGCCAGGGAGTCTTGGCGGGTCGACGGGAGGGGACGCGAAGTGGGCGCCGGCGCTCTCGCGCGCGGCGGTGGCGACGGGCATTGACGGGCTGTTTATGGAGACGCATGTGGATCCGTCGAAGGCGCTGTCGGACAAGGCGAATGCGATCGCGCTGGCGCAGTTGCCGGCGTTATGGAGGAATTTGGTGGCGATTCACAAGTTGATTCCGCACAATTCGTTATGAGCGTTGTCACACGTCAAATGAATGCCCTGGTGGCGTGGCGGAGGTTGTGCCACGCCACGGCGGGGGTGTTTGCGTTGGCGCTGGTTGGGTTTGGGGAGACGGTGGAGGAGCGGGCGGAGGAATTGCTGGCGCGGTTGCGGGACGAGGGGGCGTGGAAGGGGATGGCGCAGAAGTGGGAGGGGCAGAAGTTTGACGGGTCGCCGATTGAGAATTTTGCGTTCCCGGCGGAGCATTATGAGGACGGCCGGATCCGGGCGGTGCTGCGGGCGAAGCGGGCGGTGTTGTCGTCGGATGATTCGGTCTGGGCGTGGGGGGTGACAATGGTGTTGTACGATCGCAAGGGGGAGCAGGAGGGGGAGTTGGAGGCGGAGTCGTGCTTGTTTGAAACCATGGCGCAGACAGGGTACAGCGCGGGGACGGTGAAGGCGAATTTGAATCAAACGAAGGTGACGGGGGTGAATTGTTTTTGGTCGTTGAAGGATTCGTTTATCCGGATGTTGTCGGAGGCGGAGATACAAACGGCGGGAAATCCGGTGCAGGAGGTTCGGCAATGAAACGTGTGAAGAAAGTGACGGCGTGGCAGGGCCGGAGCTCTGCCACGGGCGGTTTTTTGATGGTGGCGGCGCTGGTGTGCGTGGCGGCGCTGGCGCGCGGACAGGAGGAGGCGAAGGAAAAGAACCGGATGTTTTCGCGGGGGGCGATTGACATGACGCAGCCGACGCGGATCACGTCGGAGCGGTTTGAATTTGACTACAAGCAGATGGTGGCGATTTTTGACGAGCAGGTGAAGGTCGTGCATCCGCAGTTTTATCTGGAGGCGGACCGCGTGTTTGTGTTCATCGACGGAACGAATGATGTGAAGCATATTCTGGCGCTGGGCGACGTGGTGATGACGAATGAGAACCGCCGCGCGGTCTGCGACAAGGCGATGTTTTCGAAGGCGGAGGGGACGCTGGTGTTGACCGGGGTGAACCGGAGCGCGCAGTTGACGCGGGGGATGGACGGGGTGGCGGGCGAGCGAATCACGCTGTGGCTGGAGGATGAGCGGATGGTGGTGGAGGGGCAGACGGGATCAGAGTTTGTGATCGGGCCGACCACGCTCAAGCAGGGCAGGGACGACAAACCGGAGAAGCCGACAAAGGACAAACCGGCGGAGGCACCGGAGAAGCCCGCGGAGGACGGGCCGTCGTTGTACACCGATCCGGAGGCGACGTTATGAGCGACGCAGAGTCCATGGCATTGGACGCGCAGGCAGTGGCGCCGGCGGAGGGCCGGGTGGAGATCGCGGCGCAGGAGCTGGTGAAGCATTACGGCTCGCGCACGGTGGTCAACGGCGTGTCGCTGCGCGCGGCGTGCGGGGAAATCGTGGGATTGCTCGGGCCGAACGGCGCGGGGAAGACAACAACGTTTTACATGATTGTCGGGCTGGTGCGGCCAAACTCGGGGCAGATCATTTTGGGCGGGAAGAACCTGACGCGGCTGCCGGTGTACCGCCGCGCGCGGCTGGGGCTGGGCTATCTGGCGCAGGAGGCGTCGGTCTTCCGCAAGCTGACGGTGGAGGAGAATTTGCTCGCCATTTTGGAGTCGCTCAAAATGACGCGCGGGGCGCGCATGGAGCGGCTTGAGGAGTTGCTGATCGCGCTGAGCCTGACCAAGGTCGCGAAGCAGCGCGCGTACACACTCAGCGGCGGCGAACGGCGAAAGCTCGAGATCGCGCGCGCGCTCGTGCGGCGTCCGTCGATTTTGATGCTCGACGAGCCGTTCAGCGGCGTCGACCCGCTCGCCATCCACGACATCCAGCAGATCATCCGCGCGTTGCGCGACCAGGGCCTCGGCATCATCGTCACCGACCACAACGTGCGCGAGACGCTCTCCATCGTCGACCGCGCGTACCTCGTCTGCGACGGGCGCGTCCTGCGCGAGGGTACCAGCGAATTTTTAATCAACGACGAGACCGCCCGCGAGCTCTATCTCGGGCGCGCCTTCAAAATGTAACAACGAAAGGAGGCCCACATGGCCATCGAAATCGACATCCGTCACGACAACACCGTCAACCCCGAACAGCAGGCGTTCATCCGCCACAAGGCCGAAGTGCTCGACCAGGAGTTCCCGGACGCCGAATTCATCCGCGTCGTCATCGACCACCAGCGCTTCACCTACACCGCCGCCTTTGAAGTCCAGCACAAGGCCATGCCCATCGTCGAGGCCAAGGCCGACGGCCCCAACTTCTCCATCGCCGTTGACTGCGCCTTCCTCAAGGCCGAAAAACAGCTCCGCCGTCATCGCGAAAAAATCCTCAGCCAGCACCAGCGCGGTTAAATGGAATCCACGCCCCTATCCCGCATCACCACCACCACGGGCGTCCTGCCCAAGGTCACGGTCGCCGACTTCATCGGCGCCGCCCGCGACAAACTCGGTCTCGAGGTTCTCGCCGGGCGGGAGGGGCTCCATCGCATCATCGAGGAGACCCTCCTCCACCGTCCCGGGCTCGCCCTTGCCGGATTCTACCCCCGCTTTCCCTACCGCCGCATCCAGCTCATCGGCCTCTCCGAATACGAATACCTCCAGACCCTCGAAGAAGCCGCGCGTTGCGACCTCTTTGCCCGCCTCTTCGACTTCAAAATGCCCTGCCTCGTCTTCACCTGGGGCCAGGCCGTCTTCCCCGAAGTCCTCCGCCTCGCCGAAAAACACGCCCTGCCCGTCCTCTCCACCAAAGTCGAGTCTATCCACTTCACCAACACCGCCACCCTCCTCCTCGAAGAGCTCGCCGCCCCCACCGCCAAAGTCCACGCCACCCTCCTCCAAGTCTCCGGCCTCGGCGTCCTCATCGAAGGCAAGGCCGGCCTTGGCAAAAGCGAGACCGCCCTCGGCCTCATCAAGCGCGGCCACGCCCTGGTCGCCGACGACCTCACCTGCCTCCGGCGCGACACCGACGGCCGCCTCATCGGCTGCGCCTCCCACCTCACCCGCGAATACATGGAAATCCGCGGCGTCGGCATCATCCACGTCCCCTCCATCTTCGGCGTCGCCTCCCTCACCGAATCCACGCCCATCGACTTCGTCGTCACCCTCGTCAGTCAGGATGACGGCGGCGACAATCTCGTTGACCGCACCGGCGACAACGAATCCTACCGCAACTTTCTCAGCGTCCCCGTCCGCCAGATCATCATCGCCGTCGCCCCTGGCCGCGACCTTGTCAACCTCGTCGAGACCGCCGCCATGGAATACAAACTCCGCTCCATCGGCCGCGTCGCCCACCGCGAACTCGACGCGCGCCTCAAGCAACATTACTCGCCACCCTCATAAGGAAATCCATGCCCCTCTCCGCCACCACCTTCACCCGCGAATTCGTCCTCCTCAACAAATACGGCATGCACGTCCGTCCCGCCGGCCTCTTCGCCAAGCTCGCCTCCCGCTACGACGCCGACGTCCAGGTCGAGAAGGACGGCAACGTCGTCTCCGGCAAAAGCATCATGGCCCTCATGACCCTTGAAGCCACCTGCGGCACGGTTTTGCGCGTCACCGCCACCGGTCCCCAGGCCGCCGAAGTCCTCGACCAGCTCGGCAGCCTCATCGCCCGCAAATTCGACATCCCCGACGAACAGTAAGCATGGGCCAGATACATCTCGTGGCGTGGCAGGAGTTCTGCCACGCCACGATTTTTTGTGCGGTTTCGACGACATCGACTACGACGACAACATCGAAAAACTGTGGCGTGGCAGAGGTTGAACTCTGGCACGCCAACAAAGGGAAATGTCTTGGAGGGTTAGTAGGCCACAACCCAGACATTAATCATGG
>JAVBOU010000194.1:0-5195 GCA_031550185.1 Kiritimatiellia bacterium
TTCGCATTTGCCGCCGGCGCAGGCGACGGTCTGGGCGACGGTGGTATTGTCTTCCTGTTCGATGCACTGGGTGTAGTCGACGGGCGCCATGGTGCGGGTGAGGTCCTGCCACAGCTTGCAGTTGTTGACGCGCTTGAGGCAGCGGGTCATGGTGAGGAGGTCGTGGCCGAAGTAGTTGTCGGCGAATTTTTTGGCGCGGCGAACCCAGTCGATCTTGTCGCGGCGGATGGATTCGTAGGCTTCGGCGATGCGCTTTTGGACGTTGGGCGGGGCGGAGGGAAGGTCGAGGTTTTCGCCGCGGCCGAGGGCGCAGTCGCAGGCGGCCCAGAGGTTGTTGTTGAAGGCGTGGAGGGCGTCGACGATGAGGCCGGAGGCGAGGATGGCGCCGGGGCCGTAGTGGGTGATGATTTCGTCCGGGGTGAGGATTTCGCAGAAGGGCGCCTGGGGATAATCGAGGTCGCCGCCGTCGGAGAGCAGGGAGATGCCGGCGAAGACGCGGCGGTTTTCGTAGATGAAGTGCTCGACGTCCTTCCACTCGCTGTCCTTGACGGAGATGGTGTTGGAGACGTTGTGGCTGAGCCAGGGCTGGGCGCAGCGTTCGGGGCGCTTGCCGGCGTCGATCCAGTTTTCCTTGGTGAGTTTGACTTTGTTGAGGAGGTCGATGGAGGTGACGTCCTGCTTGGTGACGGCGTCCTCGGAGGCTTGAATGCAGAATTGCAAAACGACGTCGGTGCCGTTGGGATTCCAGACGGATTTTTCGACGGCGAGGGGATTTTGCTGGCGGAAAAATTCGACAAGAAGTTCGTCCTCGTTGGCCTGGGCGCGACGGATGTAACGGCGGGCGTGGTGCGGGTGGATGCCGGAGGAGGTGCCGAGGATGCAGGAGGTGGTGCCGGCGGGCTTGACGCAAGTCGCGCGAGCCGTGGGGTTGATGCCGATGCGCGGGGCGACCTGCTCGTTGATCTCCAGAATGAGGGCGGCCATTTTGCGCTGGAGAACAGGGTCGAAGGAGATGGCGGGGTGCTCCATCATGCCGGTCATGGAGACGCCGAGCAGGGCTTCGCGGCGGGCGATGCGGGTGGAGAGTTCGCCGAGATAGGGGAAGTTGGTGTAGTCGGCCTGGAGCGTGCCGAGGATGGCGGCGGCGGTGGCGGCGTCGCGGAATTTTTCCTCGGAGTCGACGGCGCCCATGTTGATTTCGCAGAGGTTGCAAAAGGCGAATCCGGACTGGCCGTCGAGCTGGGGATAGAGGCCGATTTCGACGCAGGGATTGAAGGTGGCGTCGGGGTGATCGGTCCAGATGAAACCCGGCTCGCCGAACTCGCGGACGGACTTCATGAGCTTGGCGAAAAGCTCGGGCGGGGTGCTGTCGCGCAAGAGAATGGCGGAGTTGTTGGAGCGCGCGCGCTGGGGATTTTCGTTGAACCAGTTGCCAGTTTTCGCAGTCGCCATGTCGTGGTCGTCGGGGGAGAAAAGGCAGACCGTGGCGGAGCGGCGGACGCCGCCGGAGAGGACGGCGTCGGAGGCGTGCATCATGATGTCGTAGGCGTCGATCGGGCGGAGTTGCGTGATGCCCTGCTCAATGCGCTTGTCGAGGAGCAGGCGGATGAGGTCGATGGAGCGGCGAAGGGGTTCGGGGCCGGGCGCGCGACCCATGCCGGAGGAAATGGGCTGACCCTTGGCGCGGATGAGGGAGTAGTCGAAATCAACGACCGCGCCGGTAAATTCCGGATGCGGCTGTTGCGCGACGAAGTAGCTCGAGAGCAGGACGCCAAGCGCGTCGGACCAGCCCTCGATGGAGTCGGGAACGATGAACGTTTTGCGGGCGCCCGACGGCGCGGCCACAGCCGGAAGTTTGACGATGTGATGGCGCTGGACGGAGAAGCCAACGCCGCAACCGCAGAGCAGAAGCCAAAGGGCTTCTTGGAAGAAACGCGGCCGGTCGCAATACGACGTCGTGCAGTTGTAGATGCGCGCGTGCTTCTTCAAAATCGGGTCGCCGCCGAACTGCATCGCGCGCTGCGAACCAAGCACCAGGCGGCGCTTCATCGCGCTGGAACAGATGGCCAAAAGATCCTCGACGTCGAGGTTCTTGGACGCAAAATGACGCCGGTGCATGTCGATCACGCGATCGACCGCCTCCTCAAAGGTTTCGCGGCGTTGTTTTTCGGGGATAAAACGGCTGTATTTGGATGTGAAAACGTAGTCTTGAAGTGCCTGCACGCTCATTGTGAAAAGATCCTGCTGGAGTGAAAGTGAACAACAATATATAGTGGGTGCGCGTCCGCTGTCCACTATATTTAGTGGCAGTTGCGTAAACCTTTGATTTTTAAGGGTGAATTTTCGGCTTGCATTTTTCACCAAAAATCAGGGTTGCGGTTCGCTCGATTTCGATGGCTTCGGAGAGCCGCGTTTCGAGGGTATTTTGTGCGTTCAAAATCAGTCGTTTTTGCAGCGCCGGATCGTCCAGAAGACGGTCAATGGCCGTTGCGAGAAGGTCGGGATCATCCGGCGCAACGAGCAACGCGCTCTCGTTGTCCGCGAGCAACTCATCCGCACCCGCCACGGTCGTGGTGACAATCGGCACGCCGCATTGCATCGCCTCGGTCAATACGTTCGCAAAGCCGTCGCGGTCGCCGTCGCGCATCATCCGGCTTGGCAGCGCGAGGAGCGTCGACTGCGCGAGCGCGGCCATCGCGGCAGCATGCGGGAGCTGCCACGCGAACGTCACGCGGTGCGCGATGCCGAGCCGTGCGGCAAGGCGTTGCAACCTGCCATGCTCCGGCCCGTCGCCGATGATCACACATTGCGCGTGGCAATGGTGGAGCTTTGCCATGGCCGCCAGCAGCGTGTCGAATCCCTTCTTCGGCACCAGGCGGCCAATCGCGCAAATGCGTTCCGTGGAGCGCGCCGCGTCGATGCGAATCGGACGAACGCCATGCCGGATGAGATGCACGTGGCACGGCGCGACCTCTGCCACAACGTCCCGCGCGTGGCGGTTGCACGCGATCACAAACTCCGCGCCGCGCAAACGCCGCCGCAACTCCGCCGTTGGCCGCGTGAACACATCCCACGCATGAACGCTGCACGCCCACGGGATTTGCAACGCCTCCGCCGCCATGCCCGCCACGTCCGCCGCGATCCACGCGAACTGCGCGTGCAACCGCGTCGCGCCGCTTTTGCGCGCCCTCTCCACCAGCGCCGAGACTTCGCGCCGGTGCCGCCAAATGCGAAACGCATTACGCGGCGCAAACGCCAAAAGCTCAGCCATAATTCGCCGCCACACCACGCGCGTTTCGCGACACGCCACGCGTGGCAGCGTGTCCAGCGTTGCCACCTCCAGCGGCAGGCCGCGTTGTTGCAACGCGTCGATTTCCCGCGCGATAAACGTCTCCGACGCCTCGCGTGATGCCAGCACCATCAACACATGTGCAGCGTCACACATGCGACGACGTCGGGAGGATGAACGGCAACGGAAAAACCTGGTCCAGCCAGCGCAAATCGCCGGCCAACGCCGTGACCGTCGACGGCGCAAGCGGTCCGAAAAGCAACCGCGTCATCGTCAGCCGATCCAGCGTCAGCGTCCCGCCTCCTTCGCCGAGTTGCGCGCATTCGCCGTCGTCGATCGCCAGCCTCACGCCCGCGCCCGCCGGCACGCGCTTCTCCAATAGCGGCGCATACGACGCGAGCAACGCCGCCAAATTCAAAATTCGCAAATTCGCGACCGACACGCCGCTCCACTCCGCGTTGTCCCAAAACAACCGCGCCGCGAGATCAATGCTTTCCGGCGCATACGTCACCTTCACGCACTTTTGCGTCTGCAACAGATGCGACAAAATCGCGTGAATGCCCGCGTTCGTGCCTGCCCATTCGAGCAGGCTTTCGCCGTTCGCAACGCACATCGCCTCCGCATCTTTCCCGCGCGACGCGAGGAAAATGCCGTGCAATTTCCCGCCGCGCATCAACCGCGCAATCCACTTTTCCGGCGACACCTCCTCGCACACTGCGGCGCGATTTCGCAACGCCCAAAACTTCGCCAGTTGCGACGCCTCCGCCTGCGCCACCGTCCAGCCTGTTTCCGGCGCGCCCAAACTCCGCGCGTCGAGGCTCGAATGCAGATTCGTCCCCGCGACTTCCCAGCCGAAACGCACGTAGCGATCCCGCCGTCCGCCCAGCCACGACAGCGCCGCGCCCGACGCCTCCATGCGCGCGCAAACATCCGCGAGCAACGCCGACATCCGTCCGCCGCCGCGCAGCTCCGGCGCGCACGACACCTGCCCGATTCCAAACACCTCCACCTCGCATCGCCCCACATGCACGCGCATCGGATACGCGCCCACGCACGCGCCAATTTTTCCGTTGCAGCGAATAATCCGGTGGCACCCCATCGCCTCGTCCGTCGCATCAAACAAGTCCGGATACAACGTCTCAAACGCCGCGTGATTCGCATCGTTCGTGCGAAACGCCTTCAGCAAAAATTCCAGCAACTCCCCGCGATCTGCGGCCTTCGCATTTTCAAGCGTGTAAGCATTCATGATGGAGGCAGTATACCACTTCATAGATCATTGACGCAAAGGCGCGCCGGACGCAGAGAATTTTTTGAAACATCATCGCATGCAAGGTTGGGGCGAAGACAGCAATGAATCTGTTCAATCTGTCTCATATGCGGTGAAAACAACCAACCTCAAAATAACCCTTGCATTGTTCCGCGCGATGGGTGTATGCTTGCTCTGTAATAGAGAACTGCCTTATACCCCTTTGAACTCCGAAAACTCCCTAACCCCTTTAACCCCTTGGAGTTGCTGATGAAAAAACATGGAACATGGATTTTAGCCGCTGTGTTGCTTGCAACGCCGTTGCTGGCGCAGGAGAACACGCCCGAGTTGCTCGCCTGGTGGATGTTCAATGAGGAGGATGGGGGGACTGCGCTTTTGGATTTGAGTGGCAATGATTTTTATGCGGAGATTCTGGCACCGGATCATGTGTGGCGGGTGGTGGATCCGGTGGTCGGCACGGCGTTGTGGTTTGATGGAACTGGCACCGTGAATGATCCACTGACGGACGACGAGCACGTGATCGCCGGGGAAATCGCGGATCAGTTGTTTGAACCGGAGTTTTCGGTTTCAACTTGGGTTTGCCTGGCGTCAGTGCCGGACTTTGCGCCGGTGATCACGAAGGTGACGGACCGGGGTACA
>JAVBOU010000074.1:0-7715 GCA_031550185.1 Kiritimatiellia bacterium
CAAGCTGCGAGGCATACGTCCGAATGTATTCTACGTGCACCTGAAAGAAACGGAGTGGAGATTTAATCATAGACACGAAAATCTCTATCGGGTATTGTTAAAGGAGTTCAGACAAAATCCACTCTAAACTAGTCTTGAACCATTGTTTATATCAACGGCACTAAACACACGAAGTTCGTCGGCTCCTCGAGCAATTACATCCTGTCGCTGGGCGCCTCCGAGCGTGTTGACATGTACTTGGGAATAACCGGCGGATCAGTACGGTTGCGCACGCCTGGCAATGCGGCCATCCTTGGCGGCGCCACGCTTGGAAGCGGCAACAAAATTGCTTGGCAAACCCTTAATATGTACGTCGGTGGCGAGGCTTCCGGAGACATCACCCAAAACTCGGAATTAGAACCAAACTGGGGACACGGCAAAAGCCTGTATGTTGAGAATATCGTTTACCGTCTCGCTTCGCTGACGACGGACGACCAGCGTTCGACCGCTACAGGCGAGTTTTCCCGGCGCGGGAATGGTGTGTTGGTTTTGAATGGTAATTGCCGATTTACGCAAGGTTCGGACACCGGTCGCCGTGACATGAGCGGACTGAATTTCCGCCTCTACCACGGCACGACGTGTTTCAATTCAACGTTCCTGAATTACTCTTATACGCAAAACAATATCCAAGGACTACAGGTTGAATCCGCCGCGCGAATGGAGGGCGTCGGAACATTCAACACCCGCAATCCAAATGGCAACGGACTCACCAACAAGTTTGCCAACATCTACGGCACCATTGCGCCGGGATGCTCGCACATGGACGAATCCAAGCATGCCGGAACGCTGACGTACATCGGCACAAACTTTACCTTCAAAACCGGCTCGCGTCTGGAGATCAAAGCGGGCCGCAACGCGCACGACACACTGGCGCTGGACGCGTCGCCCGTGAAAATTGAGAGCAATGTCACGCTGGCGCTCACGCCCCTTGACTCCACGACCGCGCGGGAGCCGCTGGTCGTCCTCGACAACCGCGGCGACGGCCCCATCATCGGCACGTTCCTGGATCTGCCCGAGGGCGTGCTGGTCTTCGCCCGTTCCGAGGATGGCAGCATCAACAAAAAATACAGAATTTCCTACCACGGTGGCGACGGCAACGATGTGGCCCTTACCCCGCTTCCTGACACAACCCTGATGTTACTCCGATGATTGCGAAATCCGCCCTTCCCATTGTCGTCGCTTTGCTTTGTGCAGGCGGCGTCTCCGCAGCACCGCAGGCCCCAATTTGGCAGGACGACGCGCAGACGCCCGACGGACTCCACGGCGTGTCGCGTCCTGCTGCGGATTTCACCGTCACTCTTCAGCGTCCGCCCGCCAACGGCGCCGAGTTCTCCTTCCTGCTGACCGACGCGACGCAAACCGGCCCGCAAGCCGCTGTTTTTCTCAACGGCATGTTGCAGGGCCTCATCCAACTCTGGGGTACCGCGCCTGCGCCACTGCCCTACAAATGGCGCAAAACCTACCGCCTTTACCTGCCGCCCGGCGCCTTCAAAGCCGGCGACAACACGCTCTCCGTGCGACTCGTTCCGCCCATGTGGTCCGACCCGACGCCAGAGGTCATGGGGCGGTTCTGGTTCAAGTGGGAAAATCTTCGCATCGACGCGCTGGACGCCGCGCCACGCGAGCCGGTGCACGGCAAACTTTTTTGGCTTGGCACGACCTTCAAAAAGAACACCGGCTTTGAGGTGGACGACCGTTCGCTCGCGCTGATCGACGCGGCCTTCCCGTGGATCGGCGCGTCCTATTGCGGCAACACGATGCGCGCGGATTTTTGGCACGACGTCAGCCGCGTGCAAATCAAGCGCCGCGAATATCTTGAGAAGCTGCGCGACTACAACGCGACCGTGCTCGCCGACTACATCAGCGGCCACTTCCACGTTGACAACACCGGCGAACTTGACGCCGCCGGCAAGGCCGCGCTCGACAAATTTTTTGCCGACTATGGCGACCTGATTCAATTCTACGAACTCGGCAACGAGCCCTCGATGTTCGGCGGCGCCTACGCCGATTATCTCGCAACCGCGCGCCACGTTTACGCCAATCGTCCTGCACACCTCCTGCTCGCCGCGACCGGTTGGGCGTATGGCGGCGGCAAGGGCGAACCCGTCAACTGGGAGGCCGATCCCGCGCGCCGCCGCACCATTGAAAGCTGGTGCGACATGATCAACGGCCATTCCTACGGCAGCTCCTACAACGACGCGCGCGGCGGTTCTTTTTTCGAAACTTTCAAGACGTACGGGCAACCCGGTGACGGCTGGCCCAAACCCTTCATCGTTTCCGAAACCGGCGCCAACGACTGGCATTCCGAAGAAAACGGCCCGCGTTATCCGTCGCGCGCGCCGCACACTTCCGCCTTTGACCGCATCCTCCGTGCGCATGTCGCGGTTGTTGATCGCGCCATTCAGCACGCCCTGATTTTTGATGACTTCGGCCTCTTCGAAACCCCCGCGAATCCCGACGACATGAAGGGTTCGTTGCGTGTTCGCACGCCTCACGACGGCGAGCCCTCACGCCTCTCCGTCTTCCGCCGCATTGCCCTGGCCTACGCCACGCACGGCGCGCCGCTCGAAACCGAAATCCTCAACCCCGCCGAACTCAAAAACCGCCTCCTTCTCGTTCGCGCCGTTGACACGCTCGCCATTGCGCCGCAAGCCGGTTCGCTGGCAAAGTCCGACAAAATCCTCGTCGCGCTCGTCAACTTCGAGGACCAGCCGCAGCGCATTTCCGTTCGCGTCAAGATGCCTGTTGCCGGTCATTACTCCGCCCTGCGCATTGACAACGGCATGGACTACGCCGCCGCGCATAAGGACATGGGGCTGCTTGCCGCAAATCCCTCACTCGTCTTCACCGACACGCTCGCGCCTGGCGAGGCCGTCGAATACATCCTCTCCACGCAGGCGCCGCGCGCGGCTCCCGCCGCGTGGAATATCGTCGAGCCCCTGCCGCGCCACGT
Organism: Kiritimatiellia bacterium; assembly: GCA_031550185.1. GTDB lineage: Bacteria > Verrucomicrobiota > Kiritimatiellia > RFP12 > JAVBOU01 > JAVBOU01. The sequence continues at coordinate 2,993 of JAVBOU010000074.1, forward strand.
CCATGAAGACCTCCCCGCACCGCCGCTCGCCGCGCCTTCCGGTCTGCGCGCCTTCGGCCTCGGCAAGCGCATCGTACTCGACTACGTTGAGACACAGGGCGCTGTCATGTACCAGCTCGAGCGTTCCCAAAATGGCGGTGCCTTCACGCCGATTGGCAACTGGTCCGGCGCACTCTCCGCCATTGATTCCAACGTCACGCCCGGCTCGCGCTACGCCTACCACGTCCGTGCCCGCGACGAAGCGCAAACCGGTCCCTTTTCCGAACCCGTTTCTCTCGCGCTAGAAAAAGGCATCCCGCCTGCTGGCTGGCAGGACGCCGGCATTGGCAGCAACGGCGACGCCGGCGCGAGTCTCTCCACGGCCGACGGTTCGCTCATCGAAGTCACCGGCGCCGGTCACGACATCTGGGCTGACAAAGACGGACTTCGCTTCCTGTACAAAACCGTCCCCGGCGACGCCACGCTTGTCGCGCGCGTCCTCCATTACGACCAAACGCACTCCCACGCGAAGGCCGGCCTCATGATCCGCGCCAGCCTCGACGAAGGCGCCCCCATGGCGCTCGTTGCCCAAATGCAACAAGGCAGCGTCTTCAACTGGCGCCAACTCCCTGGCGGCCCCTGCGGACAAACCGGCGCCCCGCGCAACGCCTGGCTCAAGCTCGAACGCCGCGGCAACCGCGTCACCGGCTACGCCTCGCCCGACGGCACGCTCTGGATCAAAGCCGGCACCGCCGAGCTCCCCGAAGGGCAACCCCTGCTCTTCGGCCTCGCCGTCTGTTCCCACACCGCCAAAACCACCACCGCACTTTTTGACAACATTTCCCTCGCACCGTGACACCTTTCCACCATCGCCAAACGCCCCTGAAAACCACCAAAAAACAACCCCGCGCCGACGCCAAATTCACCACCGCCGCCGACACCCTTCGCCGCGACATCGTCCGCGGCGTTTGGAAACCCGGCGAGTGCCTGCCCACGTGGGACGCGCTCTGTCCGCGCCTCGCCATCCAGCGCCCCACCCTGCGCCACACCCTCGCCATCCTCAAGGCCGAGGGTTTCATCGAGGCCGACCCCACCCGTACCACCCGCGTCACCGCCGACCCGCCGCACCTCTCGCGTTACACGCTTCTCTTCCCCTCCTCGCCCGCGCGACATGGCCCCTCTGGCTGGAACCTCTTCTGGGACTCCCTTGCCCGTCAGGCCTGCGTCATCGCCAAAGAAAAAAAGATCCGCATCGACACCTTCTTTGACGTCTCCACGCATCCCGACTGCCCCGCCTACGTCAAGGCCAGGGACGACATCGCCAAGCACCGCCTCGCCGGCGTCATTGTCGTACGCGGCGGCGACCTCCTCAACCTCGTCGCCAGCCGAAGCAGCGACACCCCCGTCGTCCACATCTGCTCCGGCGGCAACGCCAACAACGCGCCCAGCGTCTCGCTCGACTGGCCGACCTTTCACACCCGCGCCGCTGACCTCCTCCTCAGCTGTCGCTGCCGCAACATCGCCGTACTCTCCGACTCCGTCAACGACGCCCAAACCGCCGCCGCCGTGCTGGCCAAAAAGGGCGCGACAACCGCCCCGAAATGGATCCTCGCTGTACCCGACATCCTCCCCGATCTCGCCCGCAACATCACCCGCCTCCTCGTCTCCAGGGACTCCGCCAATCGTCCCGACGCCCTGCTCATCACCGACGACAACCTCATCATCCCCGCCGTCGAGGGCATCCAGGCCGAGGGCCTTTGCATCCCCCGCGACATCCTCGTCCTGACCCACTGCAACTGCCCGGATCCCGCGCTTCCCGACGGTGTCATCGGCCTCGGCTTCTCCGCGCGCGACGCCATCCTCTCCGCCGTCGAACTCTGCGCAACCCGCCGCCAGCGTCCCTTTCCCGCCATGGCCATCCACCCCCAACCCCTTCTGTAAAATTGCTTCGTGGCGTGGCACGACCGCTGCCACGCCACACGCACATCCCCATGAAAACCTCCCGCCACATCATCCTTCTGTGCCTCGCCGCCACCACCGCCCTCGCCACGCCGCAACCCGCGGGCGACACACTCACCTTTTGCGCCGACGGCTTTGTCGACTTCATCGGTCTTGCCGCAACGCCGTTTGAAAAAGGCACGCGTGAAAAAATGCCGCCCGAAACTTTTTTCGACCTCGGTGTCCGCTATTATCGCACCGGCGTTTGCGGTCCGGCGACCATGGACGACCAGCCCGAAGAAATCGAAAAGTGGTGGCGCAAAACCGGCGCGCGTCCCATGTTCCTCGTTGATCCCGTTCGCAGCCGCGCCATCAAGTCCGACTGGCTTGGCGTCCCGCAGGACGGCGATTTTTCCCACTTCCTCAACCTCATCAAAAAATACGACCCGCGCGTCATTGCTACCATTGAGGCGCCCAACGAGGTCAACAACAAGTTCCCGCCGCAAGACCTTAACGTCAAGTACAAAGGTGCAACCGATGAACGTGCCGGCGCGCTTTACCAGCAGGACCTTTACGCCGCGCTCAAGGCCGACCCCGTCACTGCCGACATCCCAGTCGTCATGTACTCCGCCATCTTCACCGACTACACGCTCGCGCGCCCCTGCGACGCCTTCGACTACATGAACATGCACTCCTACCAGGGAACCGGCGTACCCTCTTCTTCCTTGCGCCGCAACATCGCCCACGCCGCGCGCCTCCTGCCCGACGGCGGCGTCATCAAACCCTTCATGCCCACCGAGTGCGGTTACAACGTCGAGGAAGACATTGCCAATCACACCGGCCTCACCGGCACCCTCCGCGCGCAAGCCTATAACATTCCCATGCTCCTCGCCGAATACTTCCGCCACGGCATTGCCCGCGCCTACCTCTTCGCCCTTCACAACGCCGACGGCTACGGGCTTCTCGAATCCGACAGCGTCACCAAACGCCCCAGTTGGTATGCTGTCCAATCGCTCATCGCCCTTCTGGCGGATCAAGAATGGGATCCCGAAGCGCTCCGCTGGGTTGCGAAAGAACCCCGCGCGAGAATCCTCGCAGCGCCGACCTCTGAACTTACATTCAGTCGCGAACTCGCCTACGACAACGCCCTGCTCTTTACGCTCGAAAACGCGCCCGCCACCGTGCACACGCTCACGCTCAAAAAAGACAACGGCGACGACTACCTCCTGATCTGGAACGAAGTTCCCAACTACGAGCGCGGCAAAGAAATTTCACCGCCCGCCGTACCCCGTCAACGTCCGTTTCGACGACCTGCATTTCGCCGGCAACGCCTCCATCAAATGCGTCGCGTTCTACGCGCAAGGCGAACTTCCCAACGACATTTTGTCAACGCCCGACGGTGCAAAACATGGCACATTTGCGCCGCTTCCCAACCCGCCCGCCATCGTCAACCACGCCCTCTCGCTCTCCGTCCCCTCGCGCCTCGGGCTTCACATCGCCACGCTCACACCGCCGCCCGCTGAAAACGCTGACGGCACCTTCGAGCTCCCCTTCAAGGACGAATCCCCCTGGCTCGAACCCGGACTTGGCTACACCTACGACATCGCCATCATCACCACATCCGGCGAGCAATATTACGCCACCTCCTTTGTCGCCACCACGCCCGCCAAACGTCCCGACTTCATCCTCCAATCCTTCGGCCCCGTCCAAAATCCGCCCTACCGCGCCGGCGATCCCCTCACCTTCCAGGCCACCGTCAAAAACATCGGCGACGGCGCGCCGCCGCGTCCCTTCCCGATCAGCGAAAACATGTACAACAACGCCATTGCCGTCACCTTTTCCGTCGACGGAAAAACCATCAGCTGGGGCGGTGACAGCGGCAACACCACGCCCCTCGCGCCCGGCCACACCTTCAGTTGCACCGGCGACGGCCACCTCAAAACCTGGAACGCCGTCGAAGGCAACCACATCCTCATGGCGCGCATCGACGACATCAACCGCCTCCCTTCCGAACGCAACAAAATGAACAACTGCCGCTCCCGAACCCTCACCGTCGGCGACTATCGCGGCAAGCTCGACATGATCTCCCAAGTGGCCGACACCCTGCGCATCAACTCCGCCGACTTCGACGACTGGGTCCACTTCACCGCCTGGAAAGAAAACGGCCAGCTCCGCCGCAAGCCCGGCGCCAACCTCATCTCCAGCGTCACCCAAACCGGCAGCGGCCACATCGCCATCAACCCCGGTTGCGCCATCCCCGTTTCCTACGCCGCCGAGGGCGATCAACCCGCCGCCGAAAACTCCCGCACCGGCCTGTGGGGCAACGTCATCAACAACGCCTTCACCTTCTCCGTTCCCGCCGACACCACCGAACGCGAGCTCAATGTCTACGTCGGCGTCACCAACGGCGGCCGCGGCGAATTCAACGCCACACTCAGCGACGGCTCCGCGCCCGCCTTCACCGACGCTACCTGGAACGCCAACCGCTCCAACGACTGGTGTCCCGTCCCCGACGAAGCCGCCATCTGCTACACCCTTCGTTACCGCGCCGCCTCTCCCGGCCAGACGCTGACCGTTGCCTGGAAACTCATCGGCGATCCCAACCGCTACCGCGCCCAAATCCGCCTCCAGGCCGCCACCCTCCGCACCATCACGAAATAATCCCGCCATAAACCTTTCCGTGGGGGGGCGGGGGTGCGGGGCCCCCAACGGGCCGGTTTTGGGTTTTTAGGGGGGGGGGGGGTGTGGGCGCGGGGTGGGTTGTTGTTGGGGGGGTGGTGGTAGGAGCGCCGGGGGACGCGGGCGC
>JAVBOU010000034.1:0-12427 GCA_031550185.1 Kiritimatiellia bacterium
CGAGCCGCACGAAGAGGCCCGGTTGGTTTGGCGAAATGGTCGCAAATTTTTTGCTGAAACCGTCCTGTTGCGGCTCGCGAGGACGCTCGCCCTCCATGCGTGCGATGCTGAAGGTGAGTTGGTAAAATTTTTTGCAATAGCGCAAGCGACAAAAAATAACCGTCAATCCAATTCCCGGCGCGCCCGGCGGTCGCGCCCCACCTTGTGTGATCGTCCACCTCTATTCGGCGGGCGGGGTGGGGGCGGCTTGATCCTTGAAGGGCATGATGAGCGCGCAAATGGCGTAGGCGAGCAGGCCGGGGAGGAAGCCGGTGAAGGCGGTGACGACAACCCAGATGATGCGCAGGATCGTGGGGTCGATGTTGAGGTATTCGGCGATGCCGCCGCAGACGCCGCAGATTTTGCCGTTGCGGATTTTGTAGAGGCGCTTGATGTCGCTCATGAAGGACTCCTTGGGGTTACGCGGTCGCGCCGCGTTTGAAAGTGGCGGTGATGTCGGCAATGCGCTTGCCGTAGTTGAAGGCGGTGGCGATGTCGCCGGGCGGAGGCGCGTCGGGGGCGTTGACGCTGAAGGAGCTGGCCATGGGGCCAAGGCTGGCGCTGTTGCGGTTGAGGCTGGCGGGACTCGGACCGGTGAGGGATTTTTCGCCGTCGGGTTCGTTGGAGGAGCAGATGTCGCCGACGCCGACCCAGATCATGCCGAGCTGCATGGCGGTGATCATGAGGCCTTGGAGGGTGTTGAGCTTGTCGCCGGAGAAGTTGCTGGAGTTGGTGAAGCCGCCGGCAATTTTGTTTTTCCACTTTGAGGTGAACCATTTGCCGACGGTGGCCTCGAGGAAAGTTTTCATGCCGGCGGCCATGTTGCCCATGTAGGTGGCGGAGCCGAAGAGAATGGCGTCGCAGGTGTCGAGCTCGTTGATGCGCGCGACGGCCTCCTCGGCGGTGAGGAGCAACACCTCGGCGCCGGACACGCTTTTGGCGCCGTCGCGGACCGCCTCGGCCTGCAGCTTGGTGTGGCCGTATTTTGAGAAGTAAACAATGCCGATTTTGACCGGTGTTGTCATGGTGACTCCGTGTTGAATGAAAGAATAAACGCATTATACAAGGCGCGGGGGATTTTGTACATGGCCGGCGTTGCGGCGCCGGCAGGACGATGTTGAACCACGAATGCACACGAAAACCTGGAAGCGTTTTCCGCCGCGTTTCCGCAGGCGGCGGAAGTGATCATCGACGGCATGGAGCGACCCATTCAGCGGCCCAAAAAGCACACGACGCAACGCAAACACTATTCCGGTAAAAAGAAGCGCCACACCCGCAAGACGATTGTCATAGTAGAACAAACGCGGCGCGCGCCATGACAAACGCGTGTGCGATCAACGCCAGATCATGCCGAACATCCCGCCGGTGACGACCATTCTGGCGGACAGTGGATTCCAGGGTGTTCGACATCCCGAAATTTGCCTGCCGTTTAAAGGCATGCGACGGCGTCCGCTTGATGGTTCGCGGTAGTGGAACACCCTGCTGGCGCGTCTGCGCGTGGTGGTCGAACACTGCATGAAGCGGTTCGCTGCGGTGGCCGGGATTTACCGTAACCGGCGTCCGAAAACCGACGACCAGTTCAATTCCGCCGGGCTGTGGAATTACTCCCTCACATGAAGGCGCCGCAAGGCGAAACTCTCCCAAAAATATTATAACACAACAAGTCTATTATACATGAAGAGCTTGTCAAAAACCACAATCTCGCGCCTGAGCACGTGTCATTTGTCCGACCTTGTCACCTCCTCAACCTAATACCTGATTCATAAAGCCATAACGCCTCTCGGGGCGTGGCTGTAACCGGGCCCCGCCACGAAAGGCTTTATGCACGATTATTTCGCGCGCGGTTTTCGGCGCAACCCGAGCAACGCACAACCCACGCCGAACAACACGGCGGTAGCGGGTTCGGGAACGGGGATCCAGTTGAGTGAGGTCGGATCGAAGGTAAAGGCAACGCTCAAAATTGTGCCCGTTATGTCGTAGGGGTCGTACTCATCGGGATCAAGTGGAAAGTGATCCGAGGGTATGACGGCATAGGCGGTGGAGGTTTGAATGTCTGTTGAATTGAAGACGATCATGTAATACGGATTTACGCTCACGCTGCCCAAGGAAGCTCCTCCATCACGCGGTGCCTCGGAAGTGGCTGAGGCCACGTTAGACCAGCGTGATGGATTTAATGTGTCAACGGCACCGGGGGTCACGTCGTAGTAACCGGGATCCATCCACTCTTCGACTGTCATCGAAAGTGTGCTGCTGCTACCGGAACTAAAATCGTTGTTTGACGGAGCATTCACAAAATTTGCGATGCCTTGGACGGTCAGTTGGTCTTGATCAAGCCAGACTTGTCCATTGTCAAGGCTTACCGTGGGTGGAGGGTAGCTACTATCATAAGCAAACCGGGCAGACAGACCGAAATAAACGAGTGCGACCGAACATTGGGTGTATTCCTCGTACGAAATTGTGGAATTGTAGTTGACGGTCCAATTGACCGTGCCGACGCCGGCGCCGTGTCCGTGCCAGGCGGCAAGGAAAAGAAGGCATAACAGCAAGGATATTTTTTTCATTGTGTTTTTTTGCAAAGTGTTTTGGAAGTCTCTCGGAGCATAAAATTATACTACAAAGACATGTTGAGAGCAATGGGTGAAGATGACTGTGAAAAATTTTGTGAACCTCAGCAAAAAGGGCGGGCGTGGCAGGGGTGCTGCCATGCCACGGGAAGGGGCGTTGGGGTGTGTTATTGGAAGAGGTCGAGCTGTTTGCCGCGGGAGGTTTTGCGGCTGGTTTTTTTGTCGATGAGGCGTTTGGGGAGGTCGGCGAGGAAGCGGGAGGGGAGGCGTTTTTCGCGCTGGGCGTAGAGGGTGCGTTCGCGGACGTGGGTGAGGATGAGTTCGTGGCGGGCGCGGGTGATGGCGACGTAGAAGAGGCGGCGCTCTTCGGCGAGTTCGTCGTCGGAGCAGGGGATGAGGCCCTCCTCGCAACCGGCGACGTAGACCACGGAAAATTCGAGGCCCTTGGCGGCGTGCATGGTCATGAGCGTGACGCGTTCGGCGGCGGCGTCGTAGGCGTCGACAGCCTCCCAGCCGGTGAGGAAGTCGAGAAAGTCCTTGATGGATCCGCCTTGGAAAACCTGGGCGGCCTCCCTGAGTTCGGGGAACAGGGCAACGGCTTCGGGTCCCGCGTGGCAGAGGTCGAGCCCTGCCACAAGCGCGGGGATGTCTTGCGTGGCAGCGGCCGCGGCGTGACACGTGAAAAGTTTGAGGAGTTCGCCGGCGCCGGGGCGGTTGAGGAAGTTGCCGGGCAGGCCGATGGTTTGGACGGGAAGGCCGGAGTCGGTGAGGACGGCCTCGAGGATCTTCATTTGGTGTTTGGTGCGGACGAGGATGGCGAGGTCGCGGAGGCCGAGGGTGAGGCCGCGGGTGTCGGAGGCGGATTCCATTTTGATGCCGCCAAGGTGGTCGCGAATGTCGCGGGTGATGAAGAGGGCTTCGTCGCGGGAGTCATGGGCTTCGAAGAGGCGGATTTTGCGGGTGGCGGGGAGGAGGGGTTGGGGGGCGACGGAGAGGTCGGTGCGGGCGGGGGCGATGAGGGCGGAGGCGGCGTCGACGATGGTGCGGTCGGAGCGGTAGTTGCGGGAGAGGGTGAGGCGGCGGGGGTTGAGTGTGTCGGCGAAGGTGTGGAAGTCGGCGGGGTCGACGCCGCGGAAGCCGTAGATGGATTGGTCGGGGTCGCCGATGAGGGTGAGGGGGACGTTGCGGCGGCGGAAGGCGTCGAGGAGGCGCCATTGGTCGCGGGAGAGGTCCTGGGCTTCGTCGACGCAGAGGAGGCACCAGGGGAGGGAGATGCCGGGGTGTTCGTCGAGGAGGTGGGCGGCGAGGGAAATGAGTTGGGAAAGGGTGAGGGCTGAGGGTTGGGGGGCAAGAGGGGAGGGATCGACGGGGTCGTCGATGATGCGGAAGTCGGGCGCGAGGCCGAGGCGTTGGGCGTGTTCGCGGAGGAGGCGGAGGGCGAGGGCGTGGAGGGTGGAGACGGTGACGGGGGCGTTGAGCTGCTGGAGGCGCTGGCGGATTTCGTCGGCGGCGCGGCAGGTGAAGGTGATGGCGAGGAGGTGGGCGGGGTCGATGTCGTGGCAGGTGACGAGGCGTGCCACGCGCTGGACGAGGACGCGGGTTTTGCCGGAGCCGGGGCCGGCGAGGATGAGGAGGTTTTGGGTGGCGGGGGCGTCGACGGCGGCTTGCTGGTCGGGGTCGAGGGAGGTGGGGGATGTGGGCTGAGGCGCGGGCGTGGCAAGGGTGGGGGCTTTGCCACGGGGGGCGGTTTTTTTCTTTTGGGGTGCGTCGGATTTGAAGTGGAAGAGGTCTTGGGCGCCGAGGAGTTTGTCGCGCTCGCCGTTGGCGAAGACGTGGATTTGGCCGTAGACGCCGTCGTAGCCGCCGGTGCGGTGGACGCGGGCGTCGCGCATGCGGCGGAGGGATTCGTCGAGGAGTGGCAGGGGGGAGCGCTTTGCCACGTCGTCGAGGGGGGCGTCGAGGAGGAGGTGGGTTTCGGGGCCGAAGAGGTCGAGGAGGAGGTTGTAGAAGTGGGCGACTTTTTTGCTGGTGGCGGCGGTGTCGAGGAGCTCGGCGAGGAGTTCGGGGAGGGGGATGATGGGGCGCCAGGGAAGGGCGCGGGGCGGGGGAAGGCCGTCGGTGCGGTTGGGGTCGGCGAGGGCTTCGACGCGGTGGAGGACGCCGAGGGTGAGCTCTTTGCCGCAGACGGGGCAGAGGTTGTTGAGGGCGCGGGATTCGGCGGGATGGAGGACGATGTTGCAGGCGCGATGGCCGTCGAGGTGGTATTTGCCTTCTTCGGGGAAGAGGTCGAGGGTGCCGCCGCAAATGGCGGGGTCGCGGTTGCGGAGGCCGTTGAAGATGCGGTGGTAGTCGGGTTCGCCGAAGAAGAGGTTGGCGTTGCGGGCGAGGTTGGCGGGGGAGTGGAGGTCGGAGTTGGAGATGAGGGCGAGGTGGTCGAGGCAGGGGACGCGCCAGTTCATGGGGGGATCGGAGGAGAGGCCGGTTTCGACGGCGAAGATTTGGTTGGAGAGGTCGCCGAAGCATTCGAGCGGGGAGTCGAAGCCGGATTTGGAACCGAGCATGGAGAACCACGGGGTCCAGATGTGGGCGGGGATGAGGACGGAGGCGGGGTCGGCTTCGAGGAGGATTTCGAGGAGGTTGCGGGGGTCGAGGCCGAGGATGGGGCGGCCGTCGGAGATGATGTTGCCGATGCGGGAAAGGCGCATGTTGACGCGCGCGGCGGCGTCGAGCGAGGGGACGGTGACGAGGCTGTGGACTTTGCGGACGGCGCCGTCGCGCTTGTAGATGGAACTGATTTCGCCGGTGAGCATGAAGCTGACGGGGGTGGTGGAGTCTTTGAGTTTGTAGAGGCCGGGGGCGTCGGGCGTGAGAGCGGCGGTGAGCTCTTTGAACCAGGCGGGATGGGTGAAGTCGCCGGTGCCGACAACGCGCACACCCTTGCGTTGCGCCCAGGTGGCGAGGCCGTTGAGGTCGCATTGGGGACTGGTGGCGCGGGAGTATTTGGAATGGATGTGGAGGTCGGCGAGGTAACGCATGAGTGCATCGTATCACAGGAGCGCGTTTTGTGACAATCGCCCGGTGTGGCGCGCGCGTTTTCAAAATTCCAAAATCAAATGAATCATCCCGAAAAGGGTTCTCGCGTACCAAACGCGGTTTCCGTCATCCCGGGGCGACGGAAAAAAGGGATTTAAAAATTGAGAGAGGCGACAATTTTATAGTTCATGCTATTCTTCGCCTCTAACCTCGCAAAACAGGGATTGCTAAAGAGGTATTGAAATTGATTTTTGGTTGTGCGATTATACCGACATGAACTGCACACATTGCGAAAGCGAACGCGTTTTTAGTAATTCCAATAATATTAGTGTAGTGTTTTCGAGATAGCTAGACATTATGATTTGAAAGACCAATGTGGGCGCGGACTATTTTGGCGAGGATGTCGGCGCCTTCGTTGGTGCTTGCAAATATTCTAATGACAGACAAGAATGTCTGTCTTACATTTTCTGAGCGATAAATTTTTATCGCCTTCTTATACCCCAGCCGGTCTAATATTTTTTCCAGCCGTCGCCGGACGACGAAAAGCCGGGCGTTTCAAGCCATTGCGGGAGAATGGCGCGCAACGCCTTGGGTTCGAGGTTCGAATCGTCCAACGTTTTCAGCGGATGCCAAAAGAAAAACAAATGATCCTCCGCGGAGTCGGGATTTTTGCGCGCCGGAACTTTGGGAATCGCCACTTCAAAAACAAGATTGATTTCCGCAATCCAGTGATGGTTGGGATGAAAGCAAAACTCCGCGCAACCGAGAAATTTTTTGATGGTGGAGGCAAGCCCCAGCTCTTCCTCAATTTCACGCACAAGCGCCTCCTCCGCACGCTCGCGATACTCGATGTGCCCGCCAGGCAGATACGAATAGGTTTTGCTTTTATTCTGGCAAAGCAATACCCTGCCGTTTTTGACGCACACACCGCGGACAATGAATTCGGTTTTTTTCATGGTTGCAAAGTTTTGATGATTTGCTTGATGGCGTCGAGCACGGCGAGGTCGTTGTCGCGGATTTTGTAAAGCGTTAACTGCACGATTTCAGCGTAACCGGCGCCATGCCAGTCGTTGGTCCAGTCCAGGAGATTGTTGAGGCCGATCAAACCGGCCGCGAGGTCGTGCGTGTAGCCATTCCACGCGCCGCCGATTTTTTTGCACAATTCGTCGAAGGCGGGATTGCGCAGGTCATGGTGCAAACGGTGGCGGAACACTTCGGCGGTGACGTGGGAGTTGAAGGTGTGCCACATGGTATCGGTGACGCGTTGCATTCGCCTTTTCTTTTCGTCCAAACCAACGTGCTTCATGCCGTCGCTGCTATTCCAACCGTACCAGCCGATTTTTTCGATATAAACGTCCCACAATTTTTCGTCGCGGTTGTGTTCCATGACGTTCACGATGCGCGCAAGGCCGTCCGCAAAAGTGTGACGCGGCGTGGTTTTGTCGCCGATGAAGATAAGCGTGTCGAGCTCGTCGTAAGCCGGTGCGGTGTCGGGCGGGTTTTGCGCGTTGGCGTAATTGGGCGAAAGCAGGGCGTCGTTGTCGTAACCAGTGATGACGCGAAAGCGGTTGGCACCGGTTTTGACTATTGCGATGACGGGTTTTCCGGCATTGATGGACGTGTGGATGGCGGATTGAAATTCGACGGGATTGGTGAGTTTTCGGTATTCGTAACCGGCGAACCCGAAAAGAAAATCAACCGTGTGGTCAGTGCCGCAACTGGCGTCGTCGGTTTCGCCGATCAACTTTTGCATTTCAGTTGGCGTGCCATCGAAACGGCAACGCAGGGAGCTGTGTCCGCAAATGGTGTCGAACAGCAAAAAACATTTTGCCTGGTTGGAGGCGGTTGTGCCGCAACCCGCGCCACAACCGCCGCACGAATTGGCGGGATTGTGCTTGCATTTTTCATCGCCAGCGCCGGTGAGGTCGGTTTTTTCAACGAACGTGCAGACGGCGGAAAAGCAATTGATAAACGATGTGCCAGCCATGCCGTTGAACGGAATGTTGAAGGCGAGGGAGCTTTGCATGGGAAAGAGTATGGCAAATGAATGATGGTGTTTCAACTTGGAAATTGGATGCGCAAATGCGATCAATACAATAGCCGTCATCGCGTCGTCTGTCTTGCATTGAACGCGGCTCCGCATAGAGGCTACGTCGGGTTCACGACAAGCATGGATCCGTAACGCAAGCGACAAAAATAAACGTCCATCCAATGCCCGGCGCGCCCGGCGGTCGCGCCCCACCCTGATATGCGGCCGTGGACAAACGGTCTCTTCAACTCTGATTTTGTTTTCTTGTGAAATCGTTCACAAGACGTGTATCAATGTTGTTCAAAAACACGATATTTTTACGGCTTGCCACAACAAAGCAAAAGGATCAGCGCGGAGCTGGGGCGGTTCAAAAAGGGCTTGCCCGTGGGTAATTCGCGGGTTTCACCGTTCCGCGTTTCGCGCAGGATCACTTTGAAGTTTCGCGGGGGATTGTGAAATGCGGCCTCGCCGATGCTGGCGGCAAAAAGGCTGTCCTCGACGACGAACATGGGGGTCGTCTTTTCCTTGCCCTGGCTGTACACGAACCCGCCGAGCAACTCCGTGCGCCCCTTGCGCGTCTCGCAGATGACGCCGGCTTGCTCGGTCTTCATGCCAAGACACCAGAAGGTGCCGCCGTTGTTCAGGACCTTATAGTTGCCGGACTCAGCGTTGAGTTGGCGCGCCCAGACGGTGTTGCCGTTGATGTCGAGGGTGCCAAGGCACAGATCTTCGATGAAGACCTCGGCGTTGCGGTCACGCAACTCGAGCTTTCCGTTGCCCCACATGATGCCGGAGATGACCAGTGGACGCGGGCTGTCGTGCAGCAGGTTGAGGCCGGTGTAAATCCAGTCCATCCTGTCGAAGTGAATCGGTTCGGCGGAGCCTCCCGCGACATGAAACGTGCCCTTGCCTTTCACGCCACCCTCGAACGCCGTGACACGCAAAACGGTGGACGGAACAGACACCACATTGTCGAAGCTGACGCTGCGGTGCGACGGGAAGTAAACGACCTGCGCGCCGGAATTCATTGCGGCTTGCATCGCGGCGGTGTCATCGGATTTGCCGTCCGCCTTCGCGCCGAAGTCGAGCGGCGAGGCCCAGCGGCTGAAGTCGGGAACGGGCGGTTCCGGGGTTTCCTTCACGGGCAGGCGCAAGGTGGCCGTGCGTGTGTCAGGAAAACCGGCGGTCACGACGGTGTGCGTCGTGTATTCGCGGACTTGGCCGCCGGGTGCGTCGGGTGCGGCGCCGTGTTTTTGTGTTGGCTCGTTGCGCACGGCGAGGGCGTAACCGGTCGTGGTGCAATCGCGCAGGAGCATGGCCGCCGTGTTGCGCACGGCATGCGGCGCGGTTTCGGGTGACGGGTTTTCGAACTCGCCGTTAAGCAGAACAACGTGGCCAACCGCGCCCTCGTTCACGATGCCGGGGACGCGGTTGACGCTCTTGAACTTGCGAATGCTAAGGCACTGGTCGCGGTTGACAAGGCCGGCCACGCGCTGACCCGAAAGCAGGATGTTTTCAAGCGTGATGCTGTTGACACCGTGCCGGCACGAGATGCCGGTGTCGAAGCCGCGCACCTCGACGTCCTTGATCAGGCAAGGCCCCTGCTCAGACGTGTAACCGAGGTCGAGGCCGATCCGCCCGTCGCCGCCGTCCACGATGAGGACGTTGCGCATGGAGCCCTGGTTGTTGGCGATGTATTGCACGCCAATGGCGCCGGGATTCCCGCTGCCGGTGTGAATGGTGAGCGTTCGTATTCCGTTGCGAAACCGCTGCGCAGGCTTTTCACCGGTCCACACCACGGCCTTGGGCTTCGCCGGGTCGCTGAACGCGGGCGTGTTGTCCGCGAGCCGGATGATGGTGTGCCTCGTGCTTTGGCCCTGAAGGATGATGCGCTTCTCCTCGTTACCAGCGCGCGAGCGCGACCACCGGAGCGTGTCGCTGACACGGTACACACCGTCGGGGAGATAGAGGACGCGGTCGGCGCTTGGGTGGTCATTGAGCGCGGCTTGGATCGCGGCCGTGTCATCGGTCACGCCATCGCCCTTTGCTCCATATTCGGTTTTCAGGTTGATGATTCCCGTGTGTTTCTCCGGGAACGTGAACGTGGTTTGCGCGCCAGCGGTCAGCGCCAGGGTTGCAAGCAGGATGGCGGTGTGTTTCATGTATGTGGCGTCCTCTTGAGGTTGAAGGATGTCCGGCGGTCACCTGACGAGTAAAAGAGTGGCCTGCCGCCCGACAACCAGCTCACCGGCCTGTTGCGGGTCGGAGTCCATGATCTGCGCCAGCGAGGCGGCGGTGTGAACGCCATGGCGGATCCGCTCTCCGGCAATGTAAACGTCATCGACCTTGATCCGTCTCCCGTTCAGGTCCATCCGGCCTGCCGATGTTTGGATTTGGATTTCGCGCAACGTCAGCGCGTCCTCGAAAACCACCGCACCGCGCTCGATGACGAGGCCGACTTGCTTGAAGTCCACGGGGTCGTCCGCCGCGCAGATGTTGGCGTTGTCGGCGGACTTGAGACGCGCGGGAATGACGGTTTTGCGTTCGGTCATGTCATTATAGTTTCGCACGATGATTTGGCGACCGTCCGGGGTTTCGGTGTAAATCGTGCCGGCGGATCCAAGACGGTTGTTGTTTGCCTCCGAGTAAGAGCCGCCATACGCCACCATGTCAACGCCCGCCGGGATTTTGCCCTGGCGCGCCTTCACCGCGATGCGCCCGCCACCGCCGCAACCGCTCCATGAGTCGGTGCCGCCCTGTGCGGAAAGACTGCCGGCGGAAGCGGCGTCCCATCTTCCCGCGGCAATCAGGATGGAGCCGCCAGAGGAACCCGCATACTGATTGCCGTGGTTTACAACCAGCGGATCCGCACCGAACTCACAGTTCACCTGGCGGCCCCAAAGCGACTGCCCGGCCGCGACGGTAATGGGCTTGCCGATCGTGTCCTCCAAAAAAATGTCGCCCGTCGCGCCCGCTTCGGACTCCACCCAGCCAAAGTCCACATGCCGCAACGCGACCGCGCTGTTGCCGGCCTGGAGCAGCCCGTTCTCAGGAAAGGCAATGTGCTCGAGGGTGACGGACGGTCCCGCAAGCCGCTCCACGCGGAACGCCGGCATGCCCTTCGGCGCTGTCATGGCGCCGCAAAATCCGATGATCTTGCGGATGTTGCCGCGCAAAACAATGGGTTTGCCAATGTGGTAATTGCCGTTTGGCAGATAAACAATCGCCTTGCCGGAATCAACGGCTCGCTGGATGGCGTCCGAGGCGTCGGGGCCGCCCGCGACCGCGCCAAAGTCAACACAGTTCGCCCAGTCATTGGGTTTCGTGGAATGAAACTCCGGCGTCTCCTTCACGGGCAGCCGCATCGGAGCGTCCGTGGCCGCGCCTGCGTTGAACGCGGGCGACGCGTAAAACGCCACGCCACGGGTCGCGGCGAGAAGATCCTTGCCCGCGTTGTTGCGCAGCACGGCGGCATAACCAGACACCACGGTGTCGCGCAGGTAAAACATGGAGTCACCGGTGATGGCGGCAGTTCCGGGCGACAGGCCCGCGCCGGCCTTCAACTCCGCGTCCAGCAACACCACCAACCCGTGGCCGCCACGCGACTCCACGGCCGGAACGCGTCCCTCCACCGAGAGTTTGCGAAACGCGAGGACGTTGTTGGTGTTGCGGATCCCGAGAACGTTCTGCCCGCGCAAGGTGACGTGCTCAAAGGTCATGCCATACTGGTAATGTTCCACGCGGATGCCGTAGTCAAACCCTTCGACCTCCAGCCGTTTGACCAGCGCCGGACCCGGCCAGTGGCGTTCCAGCGAAAGACCGCAGAACCCGCTTCCTTCCGGCGCGCGCAGCCGCACGTCCTCCACCGTGCCGCGGTTGCTCGCGACAAAGTCCAGCCCAATCGCGCCCGGGTTACCCGCGCCAACGTCAATCGTCAAGTTGATGACCGCATGGCGAAAGGCCCGGTTGCCCCCGCCCGTGCCGGGTTTGTAGTCGTCGTTCTCCGATCCTGTGGCGACTACGGCGCGCGGCTTGGTTTTATCCCGAAACCCCGCGCAGTTGTCCGCGAGCCGGATGATGGTGGTGTCGCGGTTTTCGCCGAGCAGGTGAAACCCCGAACGCCAGCCGCCACTCCAGCCATTCTCCTGTCCGGGAACGCGCCCCTCGATGGAACGGGAGACCTTGTATGTGCCGGCGGGAAACCAAATCACGCCGATGTTGCGATAGCGGTTGTAAGTTTTGTTGTCGTCCTGATAAACACGCGCAATGGCCCGGAAAATCGCGTCGGAGTCGTCCGTCACACCGTCGCCCCTGGCGCCAAAGTCCCTCACGTTGATCACCCCCGTCCCCGGCGGCAGGTTGAACTGGTAGGCGCGCGCGAAGCCGCACGCGGCAAAAACGATGACCATGGAGAAAAAGCGCCTCATACTACTCCAGTACAAAAACAAGGATCAAAAAGATAACGTTATCATTACATAATCTCATTCCCACTGTCAAGAGGGGGAGAAGGCGGATTTGAAAAAATGACGGCTCGATTATACAGTGCTTTTGCATAACATTGGAACACCTCTCGTGAACGTTTTCGTAAAGCACTCCGTATCACGCGTTGTGGGGTGGCGCGACCTCTGCCACGCCACAACGGCGTATTGACAACCTCGGAGAGGTTGAACATCAAAGCCCAGGGTTGCGGCTACCCTGGGAACGCGATAACAAAAAATTCGAGAGTTTTCACTTATAGATAGTTAACGCTTGTTTTTGCCAA
>JAVBOU010000209.1:0-32404 GCA_031550185.1 Kiritimatiellia bacterium
CCCCACCCCCAGCCACCCCCCCCCCCCCCCCCCCCCCCCCCCCCCCCCCCCCCCCACCTTGATGTTCGGTTATCAGGTCAGGCGGATGTCGTGGGCAAATTCATTGGTGGTGAGGTTGAGGCCGGCGATGTCGGTGATGCGCCGTCCGTTGACGTAAAGGCCGTCGATGGTGATGTGGTGCGTGCGGTGCGCGGCGTTGGCGCCGGTGAATTCGGAGGGCGGCATGGACAGGCCGTCATCGAGGCGGACGTGGATGTTGCGGAAGCGGATGTCGTGGTTTTCGCCGTAGAGGTTGTCACGCGACCACATGCTGTGGAAGACGCAGGCGAAGAAGAGGTGCGGGAGGTGGGGGGCGCTGGGGACGTAGACCTGGCTGTCGGCGTGCTGGAAGACGGGCGTTTCGGTGTGGCGGGAGTATTCGACGCGGATGTTGTCGAACACGACGTCGTGAACGCGGGCGCGGTCGCCGTTCTGGAAGTCCATGAAGGCCATGGCACCGTGGATGAGGTCGCAGTCCTCAAAGAGAATGTTGCGGTATTCGTCGGCGCAGGTTTCGGCGCCGATTTCGAGGCAGCGGCCCCAGTCGCACCAGAGGACGCAGTTGGCGACGCGGATGTTTTCGACGTTGCGGGTGTCGTGGCCCTTGAGGCCCTTGAGGACGATGAGGTCGTCGAAGTTGCGCAGGAAGCTGTTTTTGACGATGCCGTTGGCGCTGTTGACGAAGTCGATGCCGTCGGCGTTGTAGCGCCACATGCCGATGGTTTTGACGTTGTCGAAGATGACGTTGTCGCAGTTGAACACCGTGGCGGTCCAGACGACGGAGTCGCGGAAGACGATGCCGTTGACCTCGACGTTGGCGCAGTTGAAGAGGCGCAGGCAGCCGGAGTGCGTCTGCCCCTGCTCGTCGCGCTCCTCCCAGCTGTTGTCGAGGATGCCGGCGCCGACGATGCGGATGTTGGCGGCGTCGCGCGCCGTGACGGCGGTCCGCACGACCGCGCCCTCGTCGATGAAGAGCACCTGCCCGCTCGTGAGCTCGATGGGGCCGGCGTCGTGCGCGCCCGCGCCGAAGTACAGCACGTTGTCCGCGCCGGGGTCGACGCCGAAGTCGGTGACGGGATTGGCGAAGAGGTGCAACGCGTGGTGCGTTCCGTCGAGTTCCACGGTGTACTGTCCGGGCGTTTCGATCGTGAACTCGATGACGCCCCCGCTGATCGTTGGCGCGATGTCTTTTGACAGCGGGCGGATGGCCGCTTCTTCAAAAGTCTTGCGCGGGACGAGCCTCACGCGGGTCGGTTCGTCCATTGAAAACGAGACGAATGACGCGAGCTCCGTCTGGTCGAGCGGCCGCTGGTGTCCGGGCCACACGCGGTTGAACGGCATCGCTGAGACGCGTGCAACGTACGCGCCGACGGGTTCGCCGTTGATGAGGATTTGGAAATCAGCCGAAACGGGTTCGCCCGCGGGCGGTTGGTGAAGTTTTGTCATGGATTCAAGCCTCTGTCGTTGTCCTGAGATCGTGAAAAGCGCCGCCATTCTAGCACAACCGTGTGTGGCGCAGCGCGTGCCACGCCACATCAATTACGGCTTAGCGCAAAATGAACAAGGTCGCGGGACTGGCGATGACAATGGCGCCGCCGCCGGTGAAGTCGACGTTGTCAAACGCGCCGGTGTCGTTGTCGGTGTAGCGGCCGGCGGTTGTGAAAGGATTTCCGTCGCGATCGGTGAAGCTGAAGAGGGTCAGAGTGCAAGCGTTGAGCTTGAGCGTGGCGGCGGAGTTGTCGAGGGTCATGCTGTTGATCCGAACATCAGCCTGGAGCGAAATTTTACCGTTGCGGGTGACCAGCCAGTCGGTGAGGTGAAGGTCCTCATCCTGGTCGGCGACGCGCCGCGCGGGCAGGTGCGTAAAGTAGGTGTTGCCACGGTTCCCGTTGTCGACCACAACGCTGCCACTGAGCGCGTCGGTTCCGCGGAAGATGGTGCCGGAGCCGCCGGTGTTGCCATTGCCGGGGCCGCCAAAAGCCTGGCAGACGAGCGTGGCGGGGATCGCCGATTCGCTGACGAGGGCGATGCGTCCGCCGCTGCCGGCGCCGTGCCACGTGTCGCCGCCGCCGTTGGCATAAACAAAGCCGGCGCCGGTGATGGCGGGGGCGCGAAGGCAGACGCTCCCGGCGGAGCTGCCGCCGCGCACCGCATTGGCCTGCGCGTTGCCGCTGATATTGATCACGCCGTTGACGGTCAGGGTGCCTTTGGCTTCAATCCAAACCGCGCCGGCGCCGGCGGTGGGGCGTCCATAATTCAAGGAGCCATTCCCCGAGCCGAGCTCGTCGGGTGTGAGCACGCGCCCGTAGGTCAAACCGGAAACGCCGCCACCTTCGTTGAGGCCCTCGCCGGCATGGCATGCGCCGAATCCGTCTGAATTGTACGGATAGGAACCGGGGCCGTCCTGGTAGCCTTTCCACGGCGACCACCAGAGGACGCTGTTGAGCGCGATGACGGCGCTGCTGCCGAGGAAAAAGTCACCGCCAACATCAACGCGCAGGCGATGGGTTTTGGTGGCGCCGCTGTTGTTGAGATGATCCCATTTACCGGATGAAAGCATGGCGTTGCCGGTGATGGTGAGGACGGGGAAATCCTCGCCGTAAGTGGTGCCGATGGTGACGGTGTTGTTGTAGTTGGTCTGCGTCCAGTTGGCGACCATGGCGGGGAGGTTGTTGGCGACCGTCCACGCGAGATCGCTGCCGATCGCCCAGCCGGCGACGAGGATGTGGTCGGTGGCGACTGGCAGGCGTCCGGCGGACCAGGCCGCGGGTTTCGACGCGTCGCCGCCGAAGTAGGCGTTGTGGCCGGACGGCACGGGGATGGGGGCAAAGTCGAGCGAGGCGCTGTTGTCCGTGCCGATCATGTAGGTGCCGGCCTCAATGGTCAATGCGACCGTCATCACGTCCACGTTCCATTTGCCAATCGGCATGATGTTGATCATGGCATGGTCGCTTTCGGCGGGAATGATGACAGGACTTTGCACGAGCGTGTAGTCGACGCCGTTGACCGCGGTACCGGCGAGCGAGATGTTGACGCTGACGGGCAGGCTGTTGTCCGCCTCCGTCGGGCGCGTGATTTTGAATTGGCCGCTTGCGGGAACGGACTTGTCGGCGGTTGCCGCGACGGTTTGCACATTGATGTCGCTCAACAAAAGAAAGGGGGATTCCTTTGTCCATGCGATTCCGACGTCGTTGCTCACGGCGTAACGGTAAAAGATCTTGCTCCCCGTGGGCGTGACGGTATGGCTGATCGGACCGACCATGGCGTCATCGGTGATCACCAGACTTGCTTCCCACGCGTCGGCATCGGTTGCGCCGTCCTCCGCACCGTAAAAAAGAAGGAGCGAGGTGACACCGTTGACGGCGGCCACACCGCCGTTGAGCTCGACATCCGAGCCGGCCAGTTGCGGCAGGCCGTTGGTGACGATAGACCAGCCGCCGATGTTCACAAAGCCGTTGCCGTACACCTGGCTGCCGAGTTCGGTGCCGGTGTAGACACCAAGGGGATGGGCCGTGCCGTTGACGCTGAGCGCGTCGGTTGTCAAAATGTGGCTGTAGAGGTTCAACTCGGTCCCGTTGTCAAGCGTCATGCCCGCGATGGTCGCGGAAGCCTGCAGCGCAACCTTTCCCCTGCGCGAAAGATGCCATGATGTTTGCGAGAGGTCTTCGGTCTGATCCGCCGTGCGGCGGGCGGGAAGATGCGTGTAACGTCCGTTGATGTTGTTGTTGTCAACCCGGACAACACCGCGCGTCTCCGCATTCGCGCCGGTCGCAAGGTAAACCGTTCCGGCGCCGGAACTGGGAATGTCATAATCAAAATTTCCAAACGCCTGCGCGGAAAGTGTCGCTGGAATTTCGCTTTCCTCCGTGGCAAGCAGGGCGACCCTGCCACCACTGCCATGACCATGCCAGCCGTCGTATCCGGCGTTGGCAATCAAACGACCTGTTCCGGAAAGCGTGGCGGCCTTCACAAAAACCGAACCGCCCGCCGTTCCGCCGCCGCCGTTTTTCCGACCGGAGCCATTCGCTGTCACCACGCCGTCAAGCGTCAAATGTCCAGCGACCTCCAGCCAAACGGAACCTGCGCCGGAATAATCTCTCGCGCCTGAGCTGATGGAGGCCGGCGTGCGGATCAAGCCGTAAGTGGAGAACATGACATTGCGACCGTAATCGCAGGTCTCACCCGCAAAGGTGGTGCCGCCTCCCCAGCCGTCAATGGTGGTGTGTCCGGGACCGCTGCCGGTCGCGTATCCACGATCCTGAACATTGATCGACGCGTCCGCGCCAATCGTCATGTCGCCGTTGACGCTGACCTTCAAGCGCCACGTCTCGGCGTTGCTGTTGTGATGATGCGTCCATGTGCCGCCGAGCAACGCGACATCGCCGTCGACGGTGAAAACCGGGAAAGCCTCGTTATAGGTCGTGTCGAACGTGACGACTCCCGTGTACGAAGCCTCCTGCACCCATCCTGCGACCGTGGCAGGCAGCGCGGCGTGCCACGCGAGGTCGGCAGATGAAACGGCGCCATCGAGCCGGATCACGTCGGTGGCAATTGGCAAGCGGCCAAGACTCCAGTCCGCGTCCGTTCCCGTCGGCGGGCTGGCAATCCAGGTGTTCGTGATGATTTGTGCGCAAAGGCATGAGGCCGGCAATGTGGCGAGAAACGCGGGCCATGCCCGCCAAGGCAAACGTGAGACTGAATTCATAAAAGGCTCCTGGTTTTTTACCGCCGAGTTGTATTCAAGGTTCCGTCGTGTCGTTTGGCGCGCACGCCGCGAAGCGACTTGCGCATTGACAATTCCGTCAAGTTGTGCTTGATTATACGTATTTCCAAAGGAAACCGCAACCCCCATGAAATCCCCCCAAAAAACGCCGCGCGTGACCGCCTCGTCCATCGCGCGGCAGCTTGGCGTGTCGCAGCCGGTGGTCAGCTCTGTGCTCGGCAACGGTGCCCTGCGCGTCGGCGCCGAACTGGCCGGCCGCATCCGCAAGACGGCCGCCGAGGCCGGCTACCGTCCGAATGCCGCCGCGCGCGCGATCGTCACGGGAAGGTTCAGCATGGTGACGCTGCTGCTCAGCATCGAGCACTACCGCAGCCTGCTGCCCGGCGAATTGCTGGACGGCATCATCGACGCGCTGACGCGGCGGCAATACCATCTCTCGCTCGCAAAATGCGGCGACGCGGAGCTGACGAAAAAGGACGGCCTGCCGCATGTCTTTCGCGCGTACATGTGCGACGGACTGCTGATCAACTACAACGCGGACATTCCCATGGCGCTTGTGCGGCATGTCAAGTCATCCGGGCTTCCGGCGATCTGGCTGAACACCAAGCAGCCGTCGGACTGCGTGTATCACGACGACTTTGACGCGGGCCGGACGGCGGCGCAAAAACTGCTTGAGGCCGGCCACTGCCGCACGGCGTTCGTGAACCTGACCGGCGCCGGGCATTACAGCGCCACGGACCGGCGCGAGGGCTTTTTGCAAACCATCCAAAACGCGGGCGCAACGTGCGATGTGTTCGAAACGCAGGTTGCCGGCTGGGGAACGGCGTCGGCCGCAGCGGCCATGACGCTGCTGCGCAAAAGGCGCGGCCGTCCCACCGCGGTCGCCACCTACACGACGTGGGAGGCGCGCGCGTGCGTGACGGCGGCGCGACAGGTTGGGCTGGACGTTCCCGGCGAACTTTCGATTGTGACGTTCGGGCTGGATCCGCTGGATTACCTTGATCTGGACGTGACAACCCTTCGCATCGACGAGCGCCGGCTTGGCGAGCAGGCGGTTGACGCGCTTTTCAAACGCATGGAACGTCCCGGCGAGCACGTTCCCGCGGCTGCGGTGCCGGCAGCGCTTCATCCAGGTGTGACGCTCGCGCCGCCACGCAAACGGAATTCATGACATGAAAAAAATCCAACACGCAATACTGGCCGCCATGCTGGCGGTGTGCGCGGCGAACGCGCAAAACCTTTTGCGAAACGGCTCCTTCGAGGGCGGGCTCCGCTATTGGTACGGCGCAGGCGAGGCGAACTGCGCGCGCATGGAGGAGAAGCGCGGCGCGTTCCTGCGCGTCAACGACGGCTTCATCTGGTCGGGTTGTTTCCAGCTCGCGCCAGGCTCGCGTGTGACCATTGCCGCCGATGTCCGCGCCGCGACGGCCGAGGGCAAGGTCCATTTTTATCTCGTGCCTAACTCGCGCGCCTGCGGCGTGGAGCCGTTCAAGCTTTTCTTCGGCAACTCCGGCGTCGGCCGCGAGGTGAGGGAGCGCGAATGGACGCGCGCACATTGGACGCTTGACATTCCGGACGAAAACTTCGCCTGGGAGAATCCGCATTGGTGGGATCGCAAAGGCTGGATGCTGTTCATCAGCGGCAAGGCGCTCGACATCGACGCGGTGACGCTGACGGTGGATGATTTGGGCATCGACCAATATGTGGGCGAAAGCGTTGTCGAGGTCGCGGTGACGGCGCGCCTTCAGGGCGACCCGATGCAACACTGGAACCTGCTTGAACCCGGCGTTGCGCTGGAGCTCGCCAGCACGCTTCATAATCCCGGCCCGGAGCCGCGCACGGTGTCGTGGATCCACGCGGTGACGGACTACACCGGCGCGCGCGTTTTGAAAGGCATTCCCGGCGGCAGCGCGACGCTCGCGCCCGGCGAGACACGCGTTGAAAAATGGCGGACCGAATTTCCCGGCAAAGGCCTGATGCTGGCGCGCACGCGCGTTTTGGACAGCAACGGCGCGATCGCCGGAAGCTCCGATCTTCCCGTCACCGTGCTGGCGTTTCCCAAAACCGTCCTCAAAAAACCAAACCCGGACGAACGCTTCGGCTACTCGCTCAACGATGTCGGCAAGCCGCCGTGGACGCCGGTTTACGACACGCTGTCCAAGGTCGGTTTCGCGTGGTCGCGCTGGCATCCGTCGAGCGCGTGGAACAGCGTGCAACCCGACAATGCCGGTCAATGGAACTGGCCCGACGCGGTGCTCGACGACCTCGCGTCGCGCGGCTGCTCCTACAACGTCGTGCTCGGCGGCCTTCCTGGCTGGGCGCGTGGCACGAGTCCCGTCCTGCCACGCGACATGGAGGACTGGCGCGCCGATGATCCGCGGTGGCAGGACCTCGGCATTGCCACGGCGTGGGACACATTCGTCGACGCCGCGGTCAAACGCTGGGGCAACGGCAAGCGCTCCGTGGTGTGGGAGATTCTCAACGAGCCCGCGTGGGAGCCGTGGAATCCTGTGCTGTACACGCGCTTCATCGAGCGCACGGCGCGGCGCATCCGCGCGATCGACCCGAAGGCGCGGATCATGGTCAACGGCTGCTACGGCGTCGATGATTTGCACAAGGGCTTTCTCGCGAACGGCGGCGCGAAAAGCGTGGACATCTTCAGCTTCCACAACTACGCGCACGGCGGCTGGTTCACGACCGGTGACGCGGTGCGCGGCATGGCCGGCGCGTTCAAGGCCGGCGGCAGGGACATTGAGGTGTGGTTCAACGAAGGCTGGACGCACTGGCCGTCGAGCGACGATACGCGCGCGTGGTCGGTCTTCGCCGAGCGCAGCCCCGCGCAGGTCGCGCACGAGACGCTCTGCTGTGTCGCCGACGCCATCAGCGGCGGCCTCGAAAAAATCATCATGTTCAACACCGCGCGCAACGGCCCCACGCGCAGCTGGTGGGATTACAACGGCGACGGCAACATCATCTGGGACGAGGGCGGCAACGCCACCGTCGCGGTCGGACTCTTCAACGTCATGGCCGACCAGCTCGGACTCGCCACGCCCGTCGGTGTCGTGCGCCCGCGCGGCGCGCAAATCCACGTCTTCCACGACCGCCGCAACAACCGTGGCGTCGCCGTTGTTTGGGCTGACGCCGGTGGCAAAGCCCTCACCCTTGCCACGACCGGCCTCATGCGCATGGACATCATGGGCAACACTGTGCCGCTCGCCGCGCGCGACGGCAACAGTCTGCTCAACCTGGAGGACGCCGGACGCCCGTGGTACGTTTTCAAGCCCGGACTTTCCGGCGCGGCGTTGCTCGCGTTGCTCAAGCCGCACGACGCCTCCGGCGCCATGATGGGCGGCGGTGAATATGGCTTGCCAACCGACTGGGCGGCGCGCGGCGCGGAGGGAAATCCCTACCTGCAAAACAACACGCCGGTCTGGCGTCTTGGCCGTGTCTGGCCGTTTGACCTGAACCAGGCGGGCGCCTACACCGCGCTGCCCGAATGGTCGCCCGCCGACACCTGCTGGCGTGATCCGGCCAACAGCCAGGGCGGACATCCCAGCGTGAAACTCGCCGGCGGCGTGACGCTGTCGAGCGTGACCTCATGGGGCGACGCGAAGGAAAACAAACCCGTCACGCTCGCTTTCATCGCGCCGGAAAACGGGACGTACGAACTTGACGCCATTGCGCACAGCGCCCGCTGGACCGGCGATGGCGCGGTATGGATTCATCCTGTCATCCTCGACCGCACCGCGCGCACGGCGAAACCGCTCGACCGCGTCATGCTCGCCGACCGCGCCAACACACCTGTCAAAACTTCCGCAACGCTGACCAAGGGCCAAGAGCTCGTTTTGGTGGTGGGCATCGACGGCCTTTTCACCGGCGCCGAATGCCGCCTTGATTCACTCCTTGTCAAACGCCGCGTCGGCGGGGTTGATCCCACGCGTCCGCAACAAGCCGGAGCCAACAAATGAATGTCACAAAAACCGTTTTGCCAACACTCCTCTTCACGCTTATGACTGCCTCCGCCCAAACTCCGCAATTCCCCGATTCCGCCTACACCATCGCCACGCCCGAGGGCCGCCTCGAATGCAACGGACAAATCGTGCGCCACTGGGGCTTCATCGGCTGGGTTGTGCCAGGCGGCCAGCCGCAGGACAAGCCGACGGACGCCGCGCAGCTTGAAAAGGACCGCCGCGCCATCGACCTCATGGTGAAGCGCATCGCGGATCTCGGTTTCACGTCGATCCGCCTTTGGGAAGGCCCCGACGACACAACGCCGTACACCATGGGCGACGGTTCGCGCGCGGATTTGCTCGCGTATTACCTGTGGAAACTTGACCAGGCGGGCATCAAGGTCTGGGTCAGCATCCTCAACAACGTCGGGCATTATTCGACCGCCGACGCGGGCGTCATCGACGATCCGCAAACGGCTGACGCGTGGTCCGCCGCCGTGGCAGAGCTCATGGCGCGCCACAACAACGCGCCGCTGCCGCTGCGTTGCGGACACGGCGATCCCAACGCGCTCGCGCGCTCGTGGGATCCGCGGCTCGAGGCGCTTGGAATCGCGCGGATGCGCGAGCTCGCCGAGTTTCCCAACCACTACAAGGGCGGCCTGCGCATGTGCGATGATCCGCAAAACATCGTGTGGGAACTCAGCAACGAGGAGATGTGGTTTTGGGGCATGTTTCCCGGACGCTGGCAGGAATTGCCCGCGTTCTTCCGCAATCAGCTTGCCGAAAAATGGAATGACTTTCTGCGCGTGAAATACACGGACGACGAAGCTCTCGCACGCGCATGGAAATTTGTGTTGCCCGGCGAATCGCTGGCGGACGGCACCGTGCTGCTCGCGCCGCTCGCCGGACCGGTGCAATCCGCGAGCGCGGTGAACGACACCAACCCCGCCGTTGCCGCCGCGCTGCGCCGTATGCCGCAGACCATCACGCGCGACGACGTCACGCGCCAGCGCGGCGCCGACGCGGTGGAGTTTTTGACCACGCTGTACATTGATCACAAAAAGCGCGAGACCGCCGCGTTGAAAACCTGGGGACGCTCCTGCGCGCTCTCGACCGTCACCTGGGAAGCTGGCAATTGTTTTCAAATTCAAAGCCAGTGGATGTTCAGCCAGCCTGAAAGCGGCGCGGTGTCAAGCTGCGCGTATGTCAGCGGCATGGAGCACGACCCGACGACTAAACGCTTTCCCTTTTGGAGCGGCCTCGAAAGTCCGCCGCGCCTTTGCTGGGACGTGCCGTGGCTTGAGCAGTCCAAGGTCAAGGGCAAGCCGCATTTCGTCTACGAAATCCAAATCGCCAACAAGACCAAATACCGCGCGGAATTTCCGGCGCGCGTCGCCGCCTTCGCGTCGTTGCAGGATTGGTCGATCATCAACTGGCACATCTACGGACACGCCGCAGACCCCGCCCGCGAAAACCCCTTTGACGAGCCGCTCATGATCTGGCACGACTACTTTGGCTACGCCTCCGACGAGGTGCAATGCTCCGCCATGCGCGCCGCCGCCGCCATCTTTACGAAGAACCTTTTGCCGCGCATTGAAAACCCGACCACTTTTATTTTTGGCAAGCGTTCGCTCTTCGCTCCAGAGTCCATGGACTATGGAAAAAGCTACGGCGATTACGGCAAAAAATTCATCCCCACCGCCTATCGCCACGGCGTGCAGGTTGTCATTGATCCCACGCGCGAGCACGACGAAATCATCGGCCCCTCCATCAACCAGGGCGTCTTCGAACCCAACCCCGTGCGTCCGACCGATGCCGTGGCTTACGACTGGCAGCGCGGCCATTTGATGTTCGACGCGTCTGGTGTCGCCGGCTACACCGGTTTCTTCGCGCAATATGGCGCGCCCGAAATCACCTTCAAAAACGGCGCCATTTTCCGTGACATTCGCGTCGTGAATCCGCCGGACATGCCGTATCCCGTGGCGGACGACGAACTCTACGTCGCGCTCGCGCTCACCGCAATCGACGGCGATGACCTCGCCACATGCCAACGCGCCGAGCTCAGCGCCGTCTCCACCTCCTTCAACACGAAGCAGTTTGTCGACGTGACCCAGGGCAGCCGCGGCATGCACCAGCACGGCCCTGACCCCGACGGCCCGCGCGAATTCGCCGGCGCCTGGGTTGAAACCGGAACCGCGCCCGTGCTTGTTGCGCGCGTCGGCGTGACGGTGCAACACCCCGGCCTCGCCGGCATGACGTACACGTTGCGCGACTGGCATCTCCGCGCCATCGGCACCGACAAGGTCGGCGCTGACGGCGCTTTCACGCTCTCTCCGGATCAACCGGCTTTCGTGGTCGAATTTGACCGTTGAGCATAACCCTTTTCCATCCCCCTTTCCGAAAGAAACAGACATGTACATCAAGCCGTTGATCACCTCAACCCCGACGTCCTTCCGCCACACGTGGGAGGGCTTGGCCAATGTGGACCAGTTCCGCTGGTTTGTCCGCGCCGACATGCAGGAGCAACTTGCGTTGGCGCACAAGGAACTCGGCGTGCGCCACGTCCGCGCCGTCGGCATGCTGGACGACGAGATGCGGGTCATGACGCCTGATCCGACGCGCTGGAAGACCGCGGAGCATTTCGCGCCGGAGCCGAACTGGCAGATCGACACCCACATCATTGAGCGGCTGCTTGGTCTCGGCATCAACCCCATGATCACGACCTGCTTCATGCCGTCCGCGCTCGCGGCGGGCAAAAAGACGGTGTTTGAAACCGCGGCCAACATCAGCCTGCCCAAGGACTGGGCCGAATGGCGAAAGCTCATCCGCAGCCTGATGGAGCACCTTGTCAGTCACTTCGGCGTGGCGGTGGTCCGCAATTTTTATTTTGAAATTTGGAACGAGCCGAATCTGAAGGACGGATTTTTCGCGGGAACACGCGACGACTTTTTTCGGCTTTATCACGAGACGGTGTCGGTGATCAAATCCGTGGACGCTTCCTTCAAAGTCGGCGGGCCTTCCACCGCGCGCGCGGAATGGATCCCGGAATTTTTGGAGTTTTGCCGGAAAAACAACATCGAGCCGGACTACCTTATCGGCCACATTTACAACAACGACAGCGACTCGAAACCGCTTTCGCCGTTTGATGGACCGCAGGTGGATCTGGTCTCAAAGTCGCCGAACTTCGCGGCGGGCGTGATCCGCGGCACGCGGAAATTCCTCGACGAGGCCGGGTTCAAAGGCGAGGTGCATTGGAACGAGTGGGGGCGCTCCTGGTTTCCGACCGAACCGGTTCGCGAGAGCGCGAACGAGGCGGCGTTCATCGCGAAGACCATGACCGAAGTGTCGCAGTGCGCCGACTATTTTGCATACTGGTGCCTGAGCGATATCTACAACCAGGTCGGTTACGGCAACAGCGCGTTTCACGGCAATTACGGGCTGCTGAACCTCAACGGATTGCGCAAGCCCGGTTACCTCGCCTTCCAACTGCTCGGCCGGCTCGGCGACGCGCGGATCCCTGTGGAGGGACGCGACACGGATGCGCTCAACAACGCCGTCGCGACGCTGGATGATGCCGGCTGCTCGGTGCTGGTTTACCGTTACTCCGCGGAGAGTGCGCCGTGCGTTGAGCGTGGCAGCGTCACGGTCGAGCTGCCCGCGGGTTGGACGCCGAAGGTGTTGCACCGCATCACCTCAACAGAGAACAACATCCTCGACACATGGCGTCAGGCAGGCGCGCCAAAATATTTGCGGACGGACGTGCTGGCCGCGCTGAAGGCCGTCAACACGCTGACCGCCACCACGGCGTTCACGGTCGACGGCCCGCGCGTGACGTTTGAACTCGAGCGCCCCGGCATCGCGCTGTTGGAAGTCGCAAAGCCCCGCAACGGATAAGACGCGGCGATTACTTTTTGGTGATGGCGAGAGATTTGATGGTGAAGGTGCCTGCGGTGTGCATGCCTTCAAAGCGGAAGACCAGGGCGAGGCGCTGACCCTGTCGAAGCTCGATGGCTTCGAATGTCACGGGTGTGTTTTGCAGGTGCGGGGTTTCGACGCGCGTGAGTTGCTGAACGCCGTTTTGCTCGCTGTTCAAAAGGTTCACCAGCAACGCACCCGTCTGGCCGCCTTCCCAACGCCAAAGATGGATGACGGCGTCGAGCTGGTAAGTGCCGTCCTCCGGCGCGTGGAAAACGAGCGCGGCGGGTTTGTCGTGTTCGGGGCCGCCCCACGGCGAACGGACGCCAAATTGCAACTCGCCTTCTTGGT
Source organism: Kiritimatiellia bacterium (assembly GCA_031550185.1). Classification (GTDB taxonomy): domain Bacteria; phylum Verrucomicrobiota; class Kiritimatiellia; order RFP12; family JAVBOU01; genus JAVBOU01. The sequence goes on from JAVBOU010000209.1 coordinate 12,979, forward strand.
TCATGCCGGCGTCGGGCTGGCCGCCCTGCATCTGCGTGGAATGGCGCCATTTGGCCTGGCCGTTGTCCCATTGATCGAAGCGGATGTAGTGGGCGGGGTTTGAAAAATCGGCGGGCATCACGCGCGCGAAGCTCCACAACGGACGGCCGTTGAAAAGATATGGATTGCCATTCGCGCCGCGTTTCATCCAATTCTTGGGCGGCGTGTAAACACCACGGTCAAGACCTTCCATCACGGGCCGCTCGAGCGTTTTCAACGCGGCGAAAAGTTGCGCGCCGCTTGCGCCGTTTTTGAAGACGTACACCGGCGCGCCGGTCAGTGCGATGCGCGTCGACACGGGAAGGTTTTCAACCGGTTCGGGATTGGCCATGAGGTCCATCGCGCGGAGTCCGGCAACAGGCAGTTCGACGTGCGCGTCGCCTGCCGCGGCCCACATCACGGCGACGCCGCGGTTGTTGCGGCGGTCGTGGAAAACGTGCATCCATGCGTCCGCGCTGCGGATCGAGCCGAGACTGTCGGAGAGCCCGAGTTGATCGACCATGACGTTGAGCGCGGGTACCGCAACAGTGGGTTCGTCGTGGTCGTCCCACATTTCCGTGCCGTCGCCGGCCCAGTCCCACCAGGAGCGTCCATGCGTCGGATACGTCATGTTGAAGTAAATCATCTTGTCCATGCCCGCGGCAAACGTTTCGGCGTGCGCGCGGACGAAGATGTGCGCGGCCTCCTCCGGTGTGCGCGTGGAGAGCATCCCGCGGCCCGGCGCGTTGTGCGAGGTCGGCGTCCACGTCCAGCCTTCATTGAACCAAATCTCCGGCGCGGAGCCGTCCTTGCGCGTGAACGTCCGGCGCATCGTGGCAATGGATTCCGCCGAGGCGAATCCGCCGGACGTGTAGTTGTGAAAGGTGAGGACGTCGATGAACTCCGCGCCGCCGCGCGCCGCGAATCCCTTGGAAATATTGTCGAATCCGTTGACGGAATCAATCATCACTTTCGCCTTGGGGTCAATGGATTTGATGACGCGGCTGGTGCGTTTGACGAATTGGAAGTAGAGGTTGTGATCCCAGCGGTCGAACTCCGGCTCGTTCGCGATTTCCCACGCGAAGCCCGGGCCGGGGCAGCGTTGCAACATGCCCTTGACGAATTTGTCCCAATGCGTCTCGATCGTCAAATCATCCCAGCGCGGGTCGTCCGCCGTCCAGTCCTGCATGTCGCGTGGCAGGTTGTGATGATTGCCACGCACCCATTTCGGAAGCGAATACAAGACCACGTTGCAACCAATGCCGCGCTTTTGTTGCGCGTCGAGGACGACCGCCGGAATGCGCCACTGCTCCGGGCCGTCAGGCTGAACCGCCACCCAGTTCATCATCGGATACCAGCGCGTCCAGCGCAGTCCGATTTTTTGCGCGACCGGCGTCATGAAATGATCCGCCGGAGGATTGCCCGCCACATAGGTTCCGCCGAAACGCTCCGCCGCGTCAATCCGCGTCGCCGCCTTTGGAAACGGCAAAACCGTGGCCGGCGCGTGGCTCTGCCCCAACGTCGCGCCGTCCGTTGCAAGCACCGAGCAACGCACCAGCAGCGTGCCGTTCGCCGACAGTTTTTGGCGGCGTGTGAGCACGCGCGTCTCGCCCGCCTTGAGCGTGACGCGCTCCTCCGCACGGGCGAAAATCTTTTTGCCCGCGTAATCCGCAAGCTCCCAGATCACGCGCGCGTCAAGGGGCTTTGCGGTCGTGTTGTTGAGGCCCGCGCGCGCGGTCACGGTCGCGCCGCGTTCCAGCAGTCGCACGGTTGGATTGTACGGCGGGAGATCAATGATTTCAACGCCAACGCTCACGGGCGTCTCGCCAACAAACCCCTGCGCCGCCGTCGTGCCTTCGGTGACTGAAAGCCCGTCGAGTTCATACGTCGCGCCGTCACGCGCTTCAAAAAAAAGCCACCACGACTTGGAGTCCCACCACCACGGCGACGGCAAATCGTGCCCTTCCACGGCGTAATCCGGCAGCGTGAGCTGAAAGGTAAACCGCTCCCATTTTGTGGCAAGGACCGGGTCCTGCCACGTCTTTTTCGGATTACCGCCGCGGCCGATTGCGAATGGCAGATTGCCTGCCTGGCGTGGCGTCGGGTGGATCGTCATGTGGAGCGTTTTGCCCGCTCCTTCCGGCGTCATCGCGCGCGCCCATCCGGCGACCGTGTACGTCTTGCGCGGCGCCATCAAAATCGGCTGCGAATGCACAAACCCGCCGCCTTCGACGCGCAGCACAAACCCGCCCTGTGGCGCGTCCGCCACCTGTGCCACCGACGCCTTGGTCGCGCGCGGAATCCAACCGTCCAGCGTCCCCTCGAATCCGCCGTTCAACAAAAGATTTTGCTGCGCCAGCGACGTCATCGCGGACACGATCAAGATGATGGATATATGTTTATTCATGACGTGACCAATTTGTTGATTTCAACAAGCTGACGCAACGCGTCGGGATGAATCCGGCAACCGCTCAAAAGTGGATCGAGCGCGACGTCGAGCGTGACGGTTCCGTGGTTGGCGTTGACCGCGTTGATGTGCGCCGCGACTTGTTCCGGCGTGTACGGGGAATCAATCTGTCCCCAGCATTTGCCGAGGAAGGACAGCTCGTGCCACTGCACGCCGTCCAGCCACCGGCCCGCGCAAACCGGCCCGAGCAGGTCGTCAAACTCGCCCGCGGTGTAATCCGCAAACGCGGAGTTCGCCTTGTTCTCGCCGACGCCGGGATTCCACGCGATGATGCTTGCCGGGTTGCCGGCCGTGAGCGCGGCGCGGTAACGTTCGGCCACCTCCTCGCGCCACAACGACCACGCGTAACACCCGTCGATCCAGTACCCATGCACGCCCGATCCGTAGCAGAGCGACAACTCGCGCATGACCTCCGACCAGTTTTTCGCAAACGCGTCCGTGATCTCAAAATCCGCCGTGACGCAGCCGTCCGGTTTTTTTTCGCATCCCATCGCCCGTGCCCTTTTTTCATGATCCTTCGGGCCGGACGCCGGATAGTACAGCATCAACCGAATGTTCCTCGGCGCGAGCGCCGCGATGATCTCCGCGACAATATCGCGACCCAGCGCGGCGGACTTTTCATGCGGTTCCGTAAACCGGTCGAACACCGCGCTTGGTACGCACAAATGTCCGGAGTTTTGCGTGATCGTGAACATCACATACGCCGCGCCGGCCCGCGCGACCGAATCCGCGAACGCCGTGGCGTCGAAATTTTTGACCGCTTGCGATACCTCCTCGTAATTGCCTTGCAGGAAATGAAAAAACAATCCGTAACGCGCGTTTGAAAACCAGTCTGTGGCGGGGTTGTGTGTGGGCATGATGCCTTTCGTTTTGGGGGTTTGTTGATGTTGTCCGTGGCAAGATGAACACATTGCCACGGTTGTTGTGATGGGTGGTCATTTCAAAAAAAGCAATGTGTACGGCGACGCGGAGATGTGCAGCATGCACCGGCGATCCCAGCCATTGGCGCCATCCCAGTCGTGTTTGTAAAACTGCCCGTCGATCAGATTGGCCTCATACGTCATGAGGCGCCAGCCGCTGCCTGAGGTGCCCGTGTCCACGCCGATCACGGCATTGGGGGGTAACACAATCAATCCGCTGGCCTCGTCCTTGTACGCCTCCTCCATTCCCTCGTTCGCCCATGTGAAGCCCTCGCCGAGACGTGTGTCAAACATGAACGTCAGGTAGCCGGCCTCCAACGTAGCGGGCATGACAAATGTCTGCGAGGCGATCAACGCGCCGTTGCGGCCTTGCTCGCGGATGTTGATGCTCACGCGATGGGGTGTATACCACCAACTGCGGCCATAAAACGTGACACCCGTGATGAGGTGGTTTTGAAGGCGGTTCGCCATGCGAAACGTCTGCCCCGCGCGGTTGTTCGTCTCATCGTCCTGGTCATTGTAACGAACCCCTGCGGTGGCGTTGGTCGACACAATGTCGTGCTGCCCGATTTCCGGCGGCGTTGCGCCGGAGCACACGTACGTCGGATTGGCCTGGAGCGTCAGCGCGCAAACAGCGCCACTGATTGCAAGTGCAGCGAACATTTTCATAAACAACTCTCCTGTGTTGGAATTTTTGTTCACGTGAACACCATTGCACACAGTATGAAATAACGATGGCCGGAACGCAACTTTTAAAATTCGCCACAAAAAAAATCGTGTGTCGAACGTCGAAACGTCATGCGTCCTTTTCATCCGCTGATGCGACGCGTGTCCGGCGGATCGCTGTTTGGGGCGTCGTGCCAGACCGGTGCGCCACCAAGGCCGTGAAAAGCGCAGTTTTGAATTGTCGCGTTGGCGGTGTGGTAAAGCCGGATGGCATCGCGCGGGCAGTCGGTGAAGGCGCAGTCTTCCACGCGGATGTCGCGGCAGACGCGGGCAGGGCAGCCGACGTCCTTGGGTTGCACGAGGATGGCGCCGGGCTTGAAATAGCCGTGCAAGTCCTGCATGTCGCACCGCGTGAACCGGCAGCCGCGGATCGTCACGCGGCTGGGGCAGGTCGATTCCTCCCAGTCGAACTCGCCGGTGATGTGCACGCCGGGAGAGGTGATGTCCGCGAAGTCGCAATTTTCAATGAGGCAGTCGTTGACCGAGCATTTGATGCCGCGGCTGGTGATGTCGTGAAACCGGCAGTCGCGGATCACCGTGTGGCGGGGGAGCATGCAGACGGGATCGGTCCAGGTGCCGGGCTGAACCCAATCGGGCAGGTCGTCCTGCAGTGTGATGATGTTGGCGTGGCCGTCGATGGCGTGGGACGTGATGCGGTTGGCGTGCGCGGCGCGGCGTCCGGCATCGAGGAAGTGGATGGCACCGCCGTCGAAAAGCCGCATGGGCCAGCCGGTGGGTGGCGGGTGTGCTGGTTGTTGAGGTGGATGGGACGCATCCGGCAGGTGCGGGTGTCGAGGCAGCGACAATACCTGGCGCACGGTGTCTGTCACCATCGGCGATGAGACCTGGGTGATGAACAACAACGCGGGATTTTTCGACGGCACATTTGTCCAGGCGACCAGCCTCACAGAGGCCAACACCGCTAATTATGCGGTTTTCAAAGTCTTGACCGATCAGACGCTGACCATTTCGTATTGGTCACCATTCTGGAGCGGTATTTGCGGCTTCCAGATCATTGAGCTTCCCGATCCAACCCTTCTCCTGCTGCGTTAAACCAACAAAAGGAAAACCAACAACCATGAAACGTTGCGCATCCACACTCCTCGCTCTGACGCTGCCCGGGCTTGCGTTGCAGGCCGAAAGCATCACCTATCCGCCGGAATCGGGCGTCTTCAACGTGCGTGATTACGGCGCGCGCGGCGATGGCGTCGCGGACGACACGGCCGCGATTCAAAAGGCCATTGCCGAGGGTCTTTACCACCACCGGGTGATCTACCTGCCGGACGGCGTTTACCTGGTCAGCGACACGCTCAAATGGAACAACGGCAAGACGGACAACGGCGCGAACGGCTGGGGCGGATTTCTCCAGATGCAGGGGCAGAGCGAGAAGGGCACCGTCATCAAATTGAAAGACCGCAGCCCCGGCTTTGACAACCCGGATGCGCCAAAGGCGGTGATTGCCACCGGCTCGAGCGGACTGCACGGAAGCAAGGGATATTTGACGGGCGAAGGCAACGAGGCCTTTGAAAACCATTTGCGCAACTTCACCGTGGACACCGGCGTTGGCAACTCCGGCGCAATGGGCGTCGATTTCCAGGCGTCAAACTGCGGCGCCATGCGGCACATCTCCATCCGCGGCGACGGTTACTGCGGCCTCAGCCTGATGCGCCGCGACAACGGCCCGGGACTGATCAAGGACGTGACGGTCGAGGGATTCCGTTTCGGCATCCGCGCCCAGCAGGCGCTTTGTCAGTTTATGTTCGAGGACATCCACCTCAAGGGACAGCGCGAGGCGGGCGTCTGGATCCGCGACGCGGTCTTTGGTTTTCGCAAGCTGTCCTCCGAAAACAGCGTGCCCGCGATGCACGTCAGCGGATCGGCCATGATCGCGATTTTCGACTCCACGCTCACTGGAACGGGCGATACCAAAACGCGCGCCGCGTTGGAAATCTCCGGCAGCGCGCCGCAGGTGTATGTGCGCGGGCTCGCCACGCGCGGTTACGCGGGCGGCATCTCGCGCGCCGACCAGATTATCCAGGCCGCCAACATCGACGAATGGTCGAGCCACGACGCGCTCGGTCCCAACGGCCCCGCCAGCCGCGCGCTCGCACTGCCCATTCGAGACACGCCGGAGTTCTACGAGCAGGACTTCACAAAATGGGCTGGCCCGACGACATCCTGCAGGCCGCCAATTACAAACCCCTGGTGTGGGGCGGCGAATCCTGGGTCGCGCCCGATCAAAAATTCGGCGCCGCCTCCATCAAGGTCGAAAACGGAAACATCACCCTCGGCCTGCGTTCCGCGTGGGGCGCCAATGGCGATGAGGCTGGCGACAAACTCGGCGCCGTGGCCTTCATCGCCCCCGCCACCGGACGTTACACGCTCGCCCTCACCGCCCGCGCGGGAATCTGGCAGGGCGACGGTGGCGTCACCATGCAAATCCTCAAACGCTCCGGTAACACTCTCGCGCGCCTGCGGACGTTCCCGCTGCCCAAGGATCAGGACGTGCCGTTCGCGAGCCCTGAAATCGAGCTTGCCGCCGGCGACGAAATCGTGCTCACCGCCAAAATCGAACACTGGTACACCGGCGTGAATTTGTCCATCAGCGGCTTGAAAATCAACTTCACCGGCAAATAAAATTTTCAGGCTCGGAAACCAACCACCCAGTTGTAGCGGCGCTGCTGTGCTGCGCCGCCCCCGTTATTGGCGAATGTCCTTCATCACGCGACAGGCGCAGCACATGGTTGTCCGACGACCTCCGCGTGTGGAAACCCGAGGGCATGATCCTGCCGTTGCGCGATGTCGCGTGGGCCAAAGGCGACGCGTGGGCGCCGGACATCATCGCGCGAAACGGCGTCCATTACTTCTACTTTTGCACCGGCAGTGCGATCGGTGTCGCGACCGCGCCCACGCCGACCGGACCGTTCAAAGACGCGCTTGGCAAACCGTTGGTTCCGTTTGAAAACGACATGTCCTCCATCGACCCCATGGCATTCATCGACGACGACGGACAAGCCTGGCTCTATTGGGGCGCGACCTTCGACGGGCGCCTTTTCGCGCGCAAGCTCAACCCCGACATGATCTCCTTTGCCGGCGAAAAAATCACCGTCTACGCCTACGACGCGCCGTCGTACTACCATTGCGAAGGCGCGTTCGTCTTCAAGCGCGACGGGCTTTACTACCTCATGTGGTCGGAGTACAACTGGACCGCCGTGCCGGAGCTCAAGGAAGACCTCAGCTACCGCGTGAACTTCGCCACCGCCAGGTCACCCGCCGGACCGTTCATCCGCGAACCGTCGCGGCTGCCCATCCTCTCCACCAACATGTCGCTCGGTTTCGTCGGCCCCGGCCATCATTCCATGTTGCGGATTCCCGACAGCGGCGACTGGCTCATCGCCTACCACTTTCACAACGGCGACACCATCCGCCGCGCCGCCATTGACCGCGTGCAGTTTGGTAAAGACGGTGTGTTGTGGACGGTCAACCCCTCCTGCCACAACATCGCGCCGCAACCCGTCAACGCCGCGCTCACGCTGCGTCAAACCGGCCCGTTTCACGCCAGCGAAACAATCGAATTTTCAATTCATTTTCCATCCGGCAAAGAAGTCGCCGACATGACGCTGCGAAACGGCGAAACCGTCCTGTGGCAGGGCCCGGGCTCTGCCACGGTCGGGTTGCGAAATCTGCCGCGCGGTTTTTACCGGGTTGTCCTGTCCGCGCGTTTCCGCGACGGCACTCAGGCCACATCTGCGTCGCTGGATTTTGACGTGTAACATCAGGATGTCAGGGTGGGGCGCGCCGGGCATTGGATGGACGTTTATTTTTTTGTCGCTTGCGTTACGGATCCAGGTTTTTCCTAACCCCGGCGCGCCCGGCGGTCGCGCCCCACCCATATCGTCATTTCACAGACTCATTCCGGTGGCATGCGCACGGGCGTGCCACGCGCCACGATGAAGTTGGCCGTGGTGAGCGGAGGCACGTTGATCTTGGGAAGCCCGGACAATGGATTCACGCCGAGCCAGCGGGAGCGGCGCTCACCGGTGGTTTCCGCGAGCAGGACGCTTTCAGCCGGGAAGGGCGTGGTGTTGGTGACGCGCAGCGTGATCTCGGATCCGGTGACGCGCTGGAGCTGAACAACGAGGTGGTCGATGACGCGGAGTTCGAGCGTGTCGACGTTGAGACAAATGCCGGGAACCTCGGCGATGGTGTTCATGACCGCGGGCTCGCTCCAGCAGGAGCCGCCGAAGATTTCGCCAACGCCGATTTCCTCCCGGGGTTCGCCGCGCACTTCCCAGTCGCTCATGTTGACGCGCTCGTTGACCCATCCGGGCGGCATGACTTTCCAGCGCTTGCCGCGGCGAATGTCGCAAATCGGACGATCGGCGCGGGAGACGTACTGCGGGAGGCAGCGGGCGATGTCGCGAAGCAGGTCGATCCACGTGTCATCGCCGGTCGCGCGCCACAACTTCAAAAGCGACGCGCCCGAAAGCGTGCAAATGCCCGGCGCGGCGTGCTTGTTTTGCACATTGGCCCAGACCGTGCCGGTGGTCAGCATGTCCAGCGCGGCAAAGGTGCTTTGCGGCGGAAAACAGAAGTCGTAACTCGTCACCCATGTTGCAAAATACGCGGCGGCGCGCGATGCGGCTTGCGTCCACTCCGCGTCACCGTCGCTCTCCTCCATCAGCACGGCGAAACTTTCGAGCAGCGCGGCGGAGGACTCGCTGTCGATGTTCTGGAAGATGTCGCCGGGGCCGCCGTTGGTGATGCCTTTGGCAAGGAAGTGGTCACGGTAACGGCGGGCGGCGGCTTCGGCAACGGCGCGGTATCCGGGTTCGTCAAAATAACGGGCGGCGAGCGTGAGTCCGGCGGGGGCCAGCGCGCCGGCGCAACTGCCGCCGACGATCGTCGCGCCGGTCGCGGCGTCGACATAATGCGGAATGTGTCCGTCGTTCTTCCAACATCGGACAAGGCCGTCGCACAAGCCGCGCGCAAGCCGGAGCCAGCCGTCCTTTGCCCCGGTGTGCGGTGCGCCGGCGCGCAGATGCAACAGCGTCTTCATGAGGAAGTAAAGCGTGTCCGCGGCGTAGCGCAGATAGCATCCCGGGCCGCCCTCGTTCCACGCGCCGTTGCCGAAAGTGCCCTTGACAAAACCCGACGGCGTGGCCGCGTGCTCCGCGATGAAATCCCACACCCGCAACGCGCGCGAGGCGCTCAGCGCGTTACCGCGAAGCAGCAGCGGCCACATGGTGTTCGGCCCGCCGACCCATCCGGTCTGCCAATCCTGCGACGGCACCTCGCGCATGCCGACCGACCAGTAGCCGTGCTTCTCGACCCAGTTTTGGATGTTGTGCTTGTCCTCGATCAGCTTGAACGCGGTTTCAAACGGCAGGTCGTGGCGGTCGCGGCGCGGGCCGGTTTCCTTGCGCGCCCTCACGAAGACCGCGTAAAGGTCCTCGGGCGATGTCGCCGCAAACGCATGGATGATCACGCGCAGCGCCAGCGTGTCGCCGGCCTTCAACGTCGCGCCGCGGTCCGGCAGGGCCCCCTTCCAGTTGTACTTGCCGCCCTCTCGCGCGCCGGGTGACTTGATCAGCACGCGCGCCTTGGTCCGCGCGTCGTTTTCCTCAACGTGCAAACCCGTGTCGCCAAAACCAGTGCCCTGGTCGGTCAGCAGCAAAAGTCCGCGACGCGACGCGGGCGATTGGACGCCGACGCAGGGTGTCGCGCAGTCGCCGGCCAGCACCTGGATGCGGCTTGATCCTTCGCCGGAATTGAGTCCGGGCGAACTGGTCGATGTCACCCAGTTTTCCGGATCCGGCGCGGGATTGCGAAAATCCTCCGGTTGTTTCGGGCGGAAACGATTGCCGGCGTAAACGCAGGCGGGCAGGAAGACCCAATCCTCACGCGACCATGCGTCGAAGTCGACGCAGACGCCCAGCGACGCCTCAGCGACGATGCCGGAAACCACGCTGAAAACGAGCTCCATCTGCGTGCCGCCGCCCGCCGTGGCAGAGCATGTGGTGGTGACACGCAGCGTGGCGCCGCCCAGCGCGAACTCAGCGATGGCGGCCGGCTCGGCGAAAACTTCCCGCACCGGAACACGGTCATCATGCTGGACGGCATACAGGCGCAGGGTGGCGGATTGCCTCCGCAATTCGGCGGTTAAGGCGTTGCAAAGTTCCACGAAAACTCCTTGTGTCATGGTGGCGTGGCAAAGGTCTTGCCACGCCACGGGGAACGGTTTTAACGTGTCGCGTCAGTCTTCGATTTTGGCGCGGCGGACCTGGGCGGCGTGGATGCGCTTCATGTCGAATTTTTTGGCGCGGTTGAAGCCGTAGATGCCGTTCTGTTCCTGGAAGACGTCGGTGAGCTGGGTGTAGCAGTAGCCGAACATGCGGGGGTCGTCGAGCAGCACGGCGCAAAGGCCCTCGAAGCGTTTGTAAAATTCCTCGATGGTCTTTGGACGGTCGCCGTAGCCCCAGGATGCTTCATCTTTTTTGGCCTTGGGGTTCCACCAGATGCCGCCAAATTCGCTACAGAAGTAGGGCTGGCCGGCGTAGGGGATGTTCCAAATGTAAGGCGGGTTTTCGACGGGAGGGTTGTTGTCGAAGGGTTTGCCGTGGGCGAGGCCGGCGTGGTCGGCGCGGAATTTTTCAACATTCTGCTCGTAGTGGTGGGAGTCGTAGATGTCGGCGCGCGGGACACGGTGGGCATAGCCGGAGGTGTCGAGGACAGGGCGGGTGCGATCCGCGACCTTGCAGGCGTTGTAGAGGCCGATGGTGATGTCGTCCATGGCGACGGTGGAGTCGTCGATGTTGTGGGCGGTCTCGTTGAGCGGACACCAGCCGATGATGGAGGGATGGTTGTAGTCGCGCAGGAGAACCTCCTGCCATTGCGCCATGATGGCGGCCATGGGCTGGTGCGCCGTGGGGCTGGAGGATTCGAGATTGTGCATGATGCCCCAGTCGCCGAACTCACCCCAGACGAGATAACCCAGACGGTCGGCGTGGTAGAGGAAGCGCTCCTCGAAAACTTTTTGATGGAGGCGGGCCGCGTTGAACCCGGCGGCAAAAGCGAGCTTGATGTCGTTCACAAGTGCGGCGTCGGAGGGCGCGGTCATCAGGCCGTCGGGATAGTAACCCTGATCGAGCACCTGGCGTTGGAAAACGGATTTGCCATTGATTTTGACGGCGAAACCGTCGATGACAATCGAGCGCATCCCGGCGTAAGCAACGACGCGGTCGACGAGTTTGCCGTTGCGGGAAAGCTCGAGGTCGATGTCGTAGAGGTTGGGTTCGCCAGGGCCCCAGAGGCGGAGGCGTTTTTCCGGAACAGGCAGGTCGAGCATGGCCGCGAAGTCGGCGTCGGCAGGAACGCTGACGCGGGTGATTTCGCCCTTGGTGTCGCGCAGCACGGCGGTGAGCGTGAGGCCTGCGCTGGGGCCGCTGAAGGGGACTTCGATGTGGAAGCGGCGATTGCCGAGTTCGGGTGTGATGCGCGGACGTTCGATGACGGTGGCAGGGAGCGGCTCGAGCCACACGGTCTGCCAAATGCCGGTGGTGCGCGTGTAGTGGCAGCCGGTGTTGTGGTAATAATTGGCCTGCTTGCCGGAGGGTTTGGCGACGCGGTTGTCATCGCGCGCGCGGACGACAATGACGGCGGTCTGGCCGGGCTTTGCCACGTCGCCGATCTCGGCGAAAAAGGGCGTGAACCCGCCGCGGTGGCGCGCGACCTCGGCGCCGTTGACCCAGACCGTGGTCTCGTAATCGCACGCCTGGAAGTGAAGACGGAGGCGCGGGAAATTTTTCCACGCTGCGGGGATTTTGATTTCGCGGCGGTACCAGACCGCGGGCATGTGGTCCACGCATTCGATGCCGGAGAGTTTGGACTCGGGGCAAAACGGCACGAGGATTTCCTCGGCGAGCTTCGACTCCCTGAGGCTGCGGTGGAGGCCGCTGTCGCCGGCGTCGACCTCAAACTGCCACATGCCGTTGAGGTTGAGCCACTCGTCGCGGACGAGCTGCGGGCGCGGATATTCGGGACGCGGGATGGATTTCTTTGCGGACATGGCGCATGCCTTTTTGGAGGGTTGAAAATCCGGGAAGTATACCGCATGGGTCACGGCGTGGCAAGCGGGGCAAGTCTGCCACGCGTTGAATTTCCCTTATGTTCACGTAAACATCTGTCAAAACGGAACGCGGGTGTTGCAATTCAAAAAAATGAGAAGGTTTGGTTATTGTGCCGCGTTGTCGAGCAGTGTCCGGATTTCACCAGACTTGTGTTCCGCCGCGATGTCGCGGGCGGTTTGTCCGTCGTTGTTTTTGGCGTGGATGTCGGCGCCGGCGGCGAGGAGCGCTTTGACGTTTTCAATTCGTTTGTTTTTCACAGCATCCATGAGTGCGGTCATTCCGGCATGATCGCGCGCGTGAATGTCAGCACCGGCAGCGAGGAGTATTTCAAGGTTTTCGACATTGGTTTCGATTTGGCCCTTGGTGAGTTCGTAAAAAGGCGCGAGAATGTAATTTATCCGAATTCTTTCCGATGCGGCAGTCATGAGCGCGGTTTGCCCGTCGTTATTTTTAGCGTGGAGGTCGGCGCCGGCATCAAGGAGCATTTTGACGGTGTCAGTGTTTTTCGTCCACCCGGTCCACATGAGGACGGTGTCGCCGTTGTTGTCACGGGCGTTGACGTCAGCGCCCGCGGCGAGGAGGAGTCTTATGGTTTGCGGATTGCACCATGACACGGCGTGCATGAGCGCGGTTCGCCCCGTCTCTTCTCTGTCGTCGACATCGAGCCCGGTGTCGAGGAGCAATTTGATGATTTGCGGATTTTCCCTAAACACGGCATACGTGAGTGCGGAGAAGCCATCGTTGTCATGCGCGTGGAGGTCGGCACCGGCGTCGAGGAGGAGCTCAATGATGGTGATGTGCCCTTTATCTGCGGCGTACATCAATGCGGTCTTTCCGTTATTGTTATGTGCGTTGACATCGGCGCCAATGGAGAGAAGGACACGGGTGACTTCGGCATGTCCGTAAAACACGGCATGGATGAGCGCGGTCCAGCCGTAATTGTTTCGCGCGTGGAGATCGGCGCCGGCGTTGAGGAGAAGCTCAATGAGCTCGTCACAATTTCTGTCGGTGATATAGGCGAGCGCGGTTTTGCCTTCGCTGTCTTTTTCCTGAACGTCCATGCCTGCGGCGAGAAGGAGTTTGGTTATTTCGACATCGCCCGCGGCCACGGCCTGCATGAGCATGGTTTTGTGGTAAGGCTTGTCTTTGACGTTGACATCGGCGCCGGCGTTGAGCAGGAGCTTTGCAATGTCGGTGGAACCCTGCCATATGGCGCGTCTGAGCGCGGAACCGTCCCCGTTTTCCGGTTTGATGCCGGCGTCGAGAAACATCTCGACGATTTGAATGTTTTTCGTTTCCACAGCGCGCAAAAATACGGGCCTGCCGAATTTATCCTGGGTACGGAGGTCGGCGCCGGCATCCATGAGAAATTTGATGTTGTCGATTCTTTTCGCAACTATGGCGCATACGAGCGCAGTGTCGCCTCTGTTGTCGTGCGCGTTGATGTCAACACCGGCCGCGAGAAGGTTTTTGATTTTGTCGACGTCTCCCGCTGATGCGGCGATTCTGAGCGCGGTTTCGCTGTATGCGTCCTTGGGATCAATGGCGGCGAAAAGAAGGTCGACAATTTCAGGTTTGTCTGTTCGAATGGCAAGATCGAACGCGGTTTGGTCGTGTCGGTTGGTAACGGCGACGTCGGCACCGGCGGCAAGAAGGAGTTTTACGCTTGGGATGCTTTTGCTTTGTACGGCATGCATTAGAGGTGTTTCGCCGTAGTTGTCCCGCACGGTGATGTCAGCGCCAGCATCCAGGAGAACGGCGATGGCGTCGGCATATCCACTACTCGCGGCTAAGGCGAGAGGCGTTCCGGTGTTGACGTCAACGCCCGCGTCGAGCAGGAGTTTGAGAATTTGGCTGTGTCCTTCGTATGCCGCTGACCGGAGGGCGCTGGCGCCATGTTTTTCGAGATCGCATCCTGCGTCCATAAAAATCTTGACAATCTCAGTGCGTCCCTGTTTGACAGCCTTCATGAAAGCGATCTGATTGTCGTTGTCCGGCAAATCGACGTCAGCACCGGCCGCAAGGAGGAGTTTGACAAGCTTGGGGTTATCCATGTGCACAGCCAGCATGAGTACGGTCATGCCGTAGTCGTTTCGGGTGTTGACGTCGGCACCGGCGTCGAGAAGCGCCGCGACGATTTCGACGTTTTTCTCTCGTGTAGCCAGCCAAAACGCGGACTCGCCGCCTTTTGTTTGAACGTTGATGTCGGCGCCAGCGTCGAGAAGCGCTTTGAAAATTGCAATCCGGTTGCTCTTTATGGCGGCGACGAGCACGAACTCGCCGTAGTCATCTTTCACATTGGGATTGCTGCCGGCGTCGAGAAGGAGCTTGGTGATTTTGGCGTTTCGGTCACAAATGGCTTGTTGGAGCGCTATTTCGCCTTCGCTTCCGGTTGCATCAGCGCCAGCGGAAAGCAGAGCGCTCACCGCATCATTCCATTGTTGTTTTACGGCGTACACAAGGGCGGTCATGCCGTGATTGTCGCGCACGTTGACGTCCGCGCCGGCAGCGAGAAGGAGCTGGACAATGTCGATGGCGATTGCAGGGGAATATGTCGAAGAGCCAACCATCCTGAAGGGATCTGCATACACGTGCCTCCGACTCGAGAAGGGATCTCTATATGTGGAAAAGCAAAGTCCGGTTTCATCATTGTCGTTATTGACGGTGACAAGGATATCGAGTTTCGGCCATGTTTTGATGACTCTGGATTTGCCACGAAAAACCGCCTGCATGAGTACGGTTTGTCCTGCGGCGTCCTGTGCATCCACATTTGCGCCGGCGTCGAGAAGCGCCTGAACGAGCGCGGTGTTTCCCTGGGCTGCGGCCGTATCAAGCAAGTTAATGTCGGGCGTGTTGGGATTCGCGCCTGTGGCAAGGAGGAGCTTGACGATTGCCACTTTGTCTTCCGGCGTTTGTGCGTCCCAACTGTTACCGGACATGGCGGTCGCGAGTACAGAGTCGCCGTCTTCGTTTTCCACGTTCGCGTCGGCTCCCGCGTCGAGGAGGAGCTTGACGCATTCGGGATTGGTTTGCGCGGCTGCCTGAAGCGCGGTGGTGTTCAACGAGCTGCGTTGGTTCACATCGGCGCCGGCGGCAAGAAGCATCCGGATCACGTCGGCTTGCCCTCTCCAGGCGGCGCGCATGAGTGGTGTTCCCCAACCATTGGAATCCGCGTTGACATCGACGAGCGCGCTGAGAAAAAGTTTGATAATTTCCATGTTTCCTCCGCATACAGCCGTGTTGAACGCGGATTCGAGCTCGCCCTTTGTGGCGTCATCTGCCTTGAGAAGGAGTTGAATGGTTTTGATGTTTTGTACGGATGTGGCCACGAAAAGCGCGGTCGCGTTATTCTGGTCGTACGCATGAACGTCAGCGCCGGCGTTGAGGAGAAGTTTGACGGCTTCGGTGCTTGGCGTGTGCGCGGCCAGCAGGAGCGGCGTCCTGCCGTCGTTGTCGCGCGCGTTCGGATCCGCGCCCCTGGCCAGCGCCATCTTGATGATTTTCGCGTCACCGACCGAAGCAGCGGACATCAATGGCGTCCAGCCGGCATGACTCGTGGCGTGCAGGTCATGGCCTGCCGCAAGGAAAAATTTAACGACTTCCGTGTTGCCGCCCAAGGCGGCGAACATCAACATCGTCCAGCCCCTGTCATCCTTTGCCGCGGGATCCGCGCCGGCGGCGATGAGCATTTTGATGATGCCAATGTCTCCGTCCGCAACGTGCAGGAGCGCGGTTCGTCCGTATTTATCCCTGGCGTCCACATTGGCGCCAGCGGCCAGAAGCTGTTTGATAATGCCGGCATTTTTCAACGCCGCGGCCTGCAGAAGGGCGTTTTCGTGATAATTGTCCCGCGCGTTGACATCGGCGCCTGCCGCAAGCAGAGAGACGACAAAGGCCGTGTTTTGCCACAACACCGCGCGCATGAGTGCGGTTCTGCCGGCCACATCCGCGGCGTTGACGTCAACCTCCGCGTCGAGGAGCAGCCAGGTGATGGCCGCATTCCGCCGATCCATGGCCAGCATGAGCACAGTCGCGTCCCAGCCATCCCTGATCGTCACGTCAATGCGCGGATCGGCAAGAAGAAGCTCGACGCTTCGGGCATCCTCGTTCTGCACGGCCATCCTGAGCGCGGTTCCGCCACTCTTGTTTTGCGCGTTGACATCACAACCCGCGGCCAACAACGCCTGCGTGGTTTCGGCATTCGCGTCGGACACCGCCACCATGAGCGCGGTCCAGTCCTCATCATCCCTTGCGTCGATCTCGGCGCCCGCGGCAAGGAGGAGCCGCACAACGCGCGCATCCGCCTGCGACGCGGCGGACATCAACACCGTCCAACCAATTTCGTCGCGCGCGTTCACATCCGCGCCTTCCGCCAAAAGCGTTTTCACGGCGTCCGGATTTCGTGTGCCAGCGACACGCATCAACGCGGTTGATCCCGACTCGTCTTTCTGGTTGACGCCGGCATCCTGCGCAAAGCCGGCGAAAACACACCAGAACAAGGCAAAAAGTAAGCGACGCGGGTTCATGACTGAATGATTCTACATGGTTCACCCATTCATCACAACCAGATCCATCTTGGGCTTGCTTTTGAGGACGCGCAACGGGTAAGATAGCGGGCATATTTTCATGAGGTGGTTTTATGGCGTATGAAGTGCTGGCGCGCAAATGGCGGCCAAAGCAGTTTGAGGATGTGGTGGGGCAGGAGCACGTGACGCGCACGCTGCAGCACGCGGTGGAGGCGGGCCGCGTGGCGCACGCGTATTTGTTCGTCGGCCCGCGCGGCATTGGCAAGACGTCGCTTGCGCGCATCTTTGCCAAGGTGCTGAACTGCGAGGCCGGCGCGCCGGGCAAGTCGTGCGACGAATGCCCGATGTGCCGCGAGATCGCCGAGGGCCGCTCGCTCGACGTGATGGAGATCGACGGCGCGTCGAACAACGGCGTCGACCAGGTCCGCGGCCTGCGCGACCAGGTGGCCTTCGCGCCGACGCGCGGACGCTACCGCATCTTCATCATCGACGAAGTGCACATGCTGACCACCGCGGCCTTCAACGCGCTGCTCAAGACGCTCGAGGAGCCGCCGCCGCACGTGAAGTTCATCTTCGCCACGACCGAGGGCGACAAGGTGCTGCCGACGATCATTTCACGCTGCCAGCGGTTTGATTTGCGCCGCATTCCGACCTCGCTGATTGTCGAGCGTTTGCGCCTGATTTGCGGCGTTGAGAAGATCGCCGTGAGCGAAGACGCGTTGCTGGCCGTGGCACGCGGCGCGGAGGGCGGATTGCGCGACGCGTTGTCGGCGCTCGACCAGCTCATTTCGTTCAAGGGCGGGGAGCTCACGGAGGAGGACGTGCTCGCGGTCTTCGGCCTCGTCTCGCGCAAGTCGCTTGAAGACCTCACGCGCGCCATTCTCACGGGCGACGTCGGCGCCATTCTCACGCTCATCAACATGTTCGACGCGGCGGGCAAGGATCTGCGCCGCCTGGTCGGGGAGTTGATGGATTACTTCCGCAGCCTGCTGATCTTCCAGCATGTTGGCGAAGCCGGCCGCAGTGTGATGGACGTCACGGAGGATCAGTTGCGCAGTCTCGCCGAATTTGGAACCGCGGTCGAGAGCGGGCGCCTTCTGCGCATCCTCGAACACCTTGCGGAAATCGAGGGCCGGTTGCGTTACGCGCTTTCGGTGCGGACGCTTTTGGAAATCGGCCTCATTCGTTGCGCGCGCGCCGCGACCACCGTCACGCTGGACGAAGTCATGCGCCGCCTCCAGGCGCTGCGCAGCGGCGAGGTTCCCGCCGCGTTGAACGCGCCGGCCGCATCGCCGTCGGCAAATCCCTACGCCGACCCGATGATCAAGCGCGTCGCCGAAATGTTCGACGCGGAAGTGGTGGACTAAAAAAGTTTTTCGTGGCGTGGCAGAACCTCTGCCACGCCACACGCGTGTTTTTGAAAGCCAATATCCCCTCAAACAACTTGGATTTTTCCGGGCAAAGGCGTATACTTTCCGGCTTTGTTTCACGAGGTGCCTTATGCCGGTTTTGATTGTCATTTGTCTTTTTCTGCTTCACCCTTTGTCGCACGCGGCGGAGGTTGCCAATGCGCCGCTCAAGCGCATCACGGTGATGACGTGGAATCTTGAGAATTTGTTCGACACGGAGGATGATCCCGATAATCCGGGCGACGATGAGTTCACGCCGGGTTCGTGGCGCCGCTGGAACGACGAGCGTTATCAGCAAAAACTGGCGAACCTCTCCACGGTGATTGGCGCGGTGAAGCCGGACATTTTGTTTGTCCAGGAAATCGAAAACCGCCGTGTGTTGGAGGATCTGTCGAAAACCTTGAAGGCGCAGGCGGGCGTTGACCTGCCGGTGATCGTGCATCGCAATTCACCCGACCAGCGCGGCATCGACACGGCGATCCTCGCGCGCTGGGAGCCGTCCGCACAGGAGTGGATCACGCCGACGCGGGGGCAGCGTGAAATGGTGGTCGCGACATTTGATTGTGACGGCGCGCCGGTGACGTTCATCTGCTGCCACTGGAAGTCGAACTCCGGCACGGATGCGAAGCAAAACGCCATGACGCGCACGATTGAGGCGCGCGCGCTCCGGCGTTATGTGGACAAGAATTTGAAGCCTGGCGACTCGTTTGTGGTCGGCGGCGATTTCAACGACGACATCACCAGCATCATCCTCACCGAGGCCGGCGGACTCACGGTGTATGAGAACACGCCGGACGAAGACGCGACGCTCCTTAACATGTCCGGCGTACTTCCCGAATCCGAGCGCGGCACGTATTATTACTTCCCGCAAAAGCGCTGGAATTCCTTTGACTCCTTCAGCGTCTCTGCCGGGATGTTGCCCGACGCGACGGAAAACAAGTCGCCCTGGTCGGTTGTGCTCAAGGATTACGGACCGTTCAAACATCCCGAATTTCTCGCGGACGATCAAAGTCCGAAACCCTACCGCCGCGTGCGCTCCAAGGCGTTTGACGGTTATTATCTCGGCGCGTCGGATCATTTTCCGGTTCGCATGATTCTTGAACGCCGGCCGGATGTTAAGACAAAAGCCAAACCCGCGGCGAAAGCGAAGAAGTAAAAACGCGTTGTGGCGGGGGGGGAGTCCGGCCACGCCCCACCACGGAGGGGTGGTTGGGGTAAGCGAGGGGGGCGG
>JAVBOU010000120.1:0-12364 GCA_031550185.1 Kiritimatiellia bacterium
CCGCCCCCCCCTCTCCCCCCCCCCCCCACCCACTCCTCTTCTTCCCCCCCCCCCCCTCCCCCCTCACCCCCCCCCTCGCCGGCCCCCCCGCCCCCCCCCCTCCCCCCCCGCTCCCCCCCCCCCCCCCCCCCCCCCCCCCACGACTGTTTTAACTCGAGCGAAACGTCTCTGTCATGTGGCTTCTGCAGATCCTTCTCTCCGCCGTGTTGCTCGCGTTTTATGACGTCAGCAAAAAAAAGAGCGTCCACGACAACGCCGTCTTCTCTGTCCTGCTTTACTCCTCCTTGTGCGGTTTCGTTTTTTTCATCGCCCTGCTTGGCGTTACCGGACAGTTGCTGGACGCGGCGCGATGCGAGCCGGTTTGGATTTGCCGCAGCGCGGTCAAAGCGGTCATGGTTGGCGCGTCCTGGACGTTTATGTTCTATGCGTTGCGTTCGCTTCCGGTTTCCATCGCCGTCCCCATCCGCTCCTCCGCGCCGCTGTGGACGGTGATTGGCGCCATTTTACTTTTTGGCGAAATTCCAACGCGCTGGCAGGCGGCGGGCATGGCGCTGATCTTCGCCGGTTACTTCTTTTTCTCCACGGCCGGCAAACGCGATGGCATCCATTTTTGTCGTCACCGCGGCATTGCCTACGCCTTTGCCGCGACCGTACTTGGCGCAGTCTGCGCGTTGTACGACAAATATCTTTTCGGTGAACTCAGTGGGCCGCGCGAAACCATCCAACTCTACTTCTCCGCCAGCCTCGTTGTTTTTTTCATCGTGCTCTCCTGGATTCGCCGCGCCTTCAAACTCTCCCGCACGCCCTTTTGCTGGCGCTGGACGATTCCGCTGGTTGGCGTGCTGCTGATTTTGTCCGATTTTTTTTACTTCCGCGCCGTCGGTTTTCCCGACACCCACATCGCCACGCTCACGCTTATCCGGCGTTCCAGCGTTGCCATCAGCTTTGTCTTTGGTGTCATCCTGTTCAAGGAGAAAAACGTTCCCGCCAAAGCCTTCGCCCTCCTCGTCCTTCTCGCCGGCGTTGTCCTTTTGTGCCTTTCCTCGTGATACAACTTTCAGTAATTTTCAGTAATTTTCAGTTGTGCTTTTGACGCAAAGCTCGTATACTTGCACGCCATCAGGGGGACGCGTGTTTGTCCTTGTTGTTGGCGAAGGAGTTTTGTAATGAATCATCAGATGTTGTTTCGATGTGCGGCCATGACGTTGCTGACGCTCTGCGCGCATGCGGTATTTTCACCGACGGACATTGACGGGATTGAACTGTGGTTGAAAGCAGACGAAGGTGTGCTGGATGAAAATGACGAGACACCGGCCGATGGCGGAAATATCGCCGAATGGCGGGACTTGTCTGGTCATGCGCACCACTTGACGCAATCCGCTGACAACAATCGCCCGCGATACGCGGCTTCCGGACTGAACGGACTGCCAGGTGTTGTCGGCGGCGGGACAGTGGCGCCGCGCTGGATGACGTTTGCCTCGCCGATTTCACTCCGGACCATGTTCATGGTCGGGCGGCCGACGTTGGACGGCAGCGTGAACATGATTCTGGCACGCGTGCAAGGCTCCTCCACTGTGGATATTTTTGTCAGCAGCCGCACTTCGGGCGACCATCTTTCTTATGACGGCGGGGATACCTCGATTAAGGGACGTTATGCGATCAATGGCGGAACGCTCTCCGGCTATGCGAACGGACATTCGCCAACGATTCCAACGCCGCTGTTGTTTTACATGGATTATGAGAGCGCCGCGCAAACCTTCACGACGTTCATGCGGCGACCGAACGAGAATTTTTACTATTCCGGAGATATTTCGGAGGTCATTGCTTTCAACCGCCTGCTCACAACCGGGGAGATGAACAAGGTTGGCCGCTACTTGCAGGAAAAGTATGCGATCACCGGCGGCTACCCGCCCATAGAGGGCGCGTTTGCCATCACTGGCGCGGCGGATCAAATTGCGGACACGCATGCCCGGATGTCGGCGGAAGTGGCCGGCGTGACGAGCTCACCCGTGGTCCTGCGCGCGTATTACGGGCAGACGGACGCCGCGGATCTGGCATCAGGATGGTGGACCAATGAAGTGGTCTCCGTTGCCGCTGAAAACGGAATTTACACGCACACGACCACGGTTCCGCTGGACGTGGGCAAGACGTATTATTACCGCTTCTCCGTGCAGCCGTCCGGAGGGAGCGAGCTTTTTGCGATGACCTCCGGCAGCTTCACCACGCGTCCGCTGGTGACCACGCAGCCCGCCGATCGCATTGGCGACACGAGCGCGCGGCTTTCGACGGTTGTGGACGGCGTGTGGGAGGAGAATCCACTTGAGTTGTGGGTGCATTACGGCGAGACAAACGGCGCCGACCAGCGGGCCAACTGGACGCATCACCAGCTTGTTACGGCGGAGGTCGTGACGCCCGGAACATATCGGGTAATCACAGGGAATCCGCTTGTGCTTGGCCGCACCTACTGGTTCCGCTTCTCTTATGTCCGTGGTGGTGTGGAAACATTTGCCATCAACTCGCTCAGTTTCACGACGCAGTCGCCCGACCTTCCCGCGCGTTTCAAATATGTTGGTGACCAGAGTGTGATGGCCCTGTGGATCGACGAAACAAAATGGGAAAATCTGGACAAGGGCGCCCGGCTTGTTCCAGGCGCTGTTGCCGGCGATGATGTGGATATTGCTGTGGTAAACAAGAATTTTAACCTCACGCTTTTAATGACCAATTCGGTGACCATGAAGAACCTCATCCTGGGACACCCGGCTTCAGACGGACGCGAGGATTATTGGAGTGGCGGTCGGCTGAACCTTTATAATGCAAGCACGGAGCCGGCCACGCTCATTTTTGACAGCACCGTCCCCGGCACGGCGGCCACCTTCACTCCGCGCGGCGCCTCCCAGGTTTTTGTCGGGCATGACTCCATGCAGGATAATTTGACGGTTCTGCTTCGTTCTTCACTTCTGTTGAAAAAGACGACGACCTACAATTTTGCATACCATTTCAACAGTCCTATCGTTGGCGGCACACATGAGGCGCCCGTTCCGATTGAAATGAATTACGCCAGCGACGCCTGGGGAAACTTGACCGTCTTTTTTGCGGTGACCAACAACTTCATCGGCGACATCATCCTCGACAAGTCGCAACGCGAGATGATCCTCTACGCAGGACGCTACTACGGTACCAACATTCCCGCAAAAGATGGAATGTTCGGCGATCCCGCCAACCGCATCATCCTCCGCCGCTCCTCGCAGGTCATTCTCAACGGCCTTGCCGGCGAATCCTTCACCTTTAACCGCACGCTCATGGGTTACGGACGAATCGACCGCGTTCAGCAAAACTCAGAGCGCATAAATGTCGGCGCGCTTCCCATGGTACTTGGCGAACGCGCGCTGATTGCGCCCGGCGAGGGCTCAGCCATGAATACCCTTACGCTCCTCAGCTCAACGCTTGACATGCATCCGGACGCAACCTTGCGCATTAAAGTCTCCCCAACGGCAAGTGACAAAATTGTTTTCGACTGCCGGTCTGCGGTGAACCTTGCCGGAAGGCTCGAAATCGTCGAACAAGGCAACATGCCGGTGGGCACGACTTGGGCCGCCGTGATGACCGCGCCGGAACAAGTCTCCGAACTCAATCTCAAATTTGCTTATCGCACCCCGCTTTACGTCCCCACAGTCACGCACAATGACAATGGCACGTGGACGGTCTCGCTCACCCGCATCAACCAAACCACACTGCTCATCCTTCGCTAATCTTTTCCCTCACGCCCAACCCAAGGACACACGCCATGCACCTTACGCCCAAAACCCTGTTCGCGCTTGTCGCGCTCGCCGCCGGCGGCGCCTCCGCGCTTGACCTCACGCTCACTCCGGGAGGCATCAACCTCCGCGCCAGCGAAACCCTCGGCGTCGAGCTCAAATATCCCGCGCTCAAGGATGCGCAACTCAAAAAAGTCGAGATCACCGGCGACTCCACCGCCCAGCTCACTTACTCCACCGGCGCCCTCATGGACCTCACCGTCAACAAGGACGGCACCATCACCCTCAAGACCACCAAACTCGCCGGCTCAGAGACCGACATCAACCACCTCTTCAGCTTCGGCGCGCAATCCGCCGCCGGCAAATTCCAATACTCCACCGACGACAAAACCCGCAAGACCCTCTCCGCCACGCCGCCCTCCGACGGCTTCGTCTTCCGCGGCGACAACAAACGCTTCGAGCTCACCGACGGCAAGGACGGCTTCGTCATCACCCTCCCCTTCGGTTACCAGGAATTCAAGGACTTCCGCGTCTGGAACAACAACCAGAACTTCGAATGGAAATCCTACTCCCACTTCCCCAAAGACGGCTTCTACACCTACACCATCTCCGCCTCCGACGGCTCGCCCCTTAAAATCCAAAAGCCCGTCATCGACCTCGCGCGTCTCGACCGCTACGTTCCCTATCCCCCCGCCAACGACGAATCCCAGTGGCCCGGAAAAGGCGTCATCCGCACCTTCGGCTGGCAGGACGGCATCCGCCAAAACTACTTCAAGAACCGCCAGCGCGACGAAAACGCCATCGTCCTCACCGGCGACTCCCTCACCGAAAACTTCCGCGACATCCAAACGCGTTTCCCCTCCCTCAAGATCGCCAACCGCGGCGTCGGCGGCGACACCTCCCGCGGCATCCTCTTCCGCTTCCCCATCGAAGTCCTTGCCCTCACCCCCCAGGCCGTCATGATCCTCGCCGGCGCCAACGACCTCACCGCCCCCGGCAACCCCGAAGACGCCATCTCCAACATCCGCGAAATGGTCACCCTCTCCCACGACTTCGACCCCAAAATGCCCGTCATCCTCTGCACCATCCCCATGTCCTCCCAGCCCGACGCCCCCATGAAGCCCGGCGCCCGCGAGCGCGTCAACGAAGGCGTCAAACAAATCGCCGCCGAAGACAACATGGTCACCCTCCTCGACCTCGACAAAGCCCTCCAAAATCCCGACGGCACCCAAAACCTCGACTGCTACGCCAAAGACCGCCTCCACCTCGGCCCCAAGGGCTACGACAAATGGTTCGAAGTCCTCGCCCCCCTCCTCCAAAACAAACCCGGCAAAGACTCCCCAAAAAATCCCGCCAAAATCGACCTCGCCCAATACAAGCTCGTCTGGCAGGACGAATTCAACGGCACCGAGCTCGACCGTACCAAGTGGGACACTCCCCATCATGAACGTCAGGGTGCATCCCGCTGGCGCTCCCAATACGTCTCCGTCAAAGACGGCACCTGCCGCATCGCCATCAAGAAAGTCAACGACCCCACCTATCGCTATGAATCCGCCGGCATCCGCACCAGCAAAGGCTACGACCCCAAAGACTACCTCTACGCCTACCAATACGGTTACGCCGAAACCCGTTGCCGTCTGCCCAAACACGTCCGCAGCGACTACTGGGCCGCCTTCTGGCTCCTCGCCGGTGACGTCGTCGCCGGCCGCAACGCCGACACCCGCCTCGGCACAGAGATCGACATCTTCGAATCCTTTAACCTCTGGAATCGCGGCCGCATGTCCCACGTCCTCCACTGGGGCGGTTACGGCGCCACCCACAACGCCGGCGGCCTCGACTCCGGCGAACACCGCGAACTCTTCGACGGCGAATTCCACACCTTCGGCCTCTACTGGGACGAAAACCAATACATCTTCTACATCGACGGCGTCGAAGTCACCCGCACCGACGCCAAGGGCTTCGGTTCCAGTGACAACGGCAAAACCAAATCCCTCGGAACTTGCCGCGCCCCCGCCTACCTGAAACTCTCCGTCGAAGCCGCCCCCTGGGCCGGCCCCACCCACCTCTGGGAAAAAGACATGCCCGAAGAAGACCTCTTCGAAATCGATTACGTCCGCGTCTACCAGAAAAAATAACACCCCGGCATTTTCAGCCTCCCTTTTTTGATTCTTTACTTCTTTCGTGGCGTGGCAGAACTCCTGCCACGCCACGTTGTTTTCTTTGTGGTTCCAAATCGTCCTGCCGGCCGTCGCTTCGTCGTTGACAACGGCCGTCGCGTTGTGCGACAATTTTTTCAACCTTCAAAAATACGCTTATGTCCTCTTGCAAATTGCTTTTTTTTCTTGCTGTCGCGGCGCTTGCGGGGAGTCCGCATGTTTTCGCCGAACCGGACAATCTGCTCGCCAATGGCGGATTCGAAAATGGATCGGAAGGCTGGCTCTATCATCAATGGGAGGGCAAGTTGATGCCTGGCGCGTTTGACAAGCAGATGAAAATGGACGGTGCGCAGTCGTTCAAATTTACGACACCGGACTCGCCGGCCGCGCGTTACATTTGCATCGAAAAAAAGGGCGTTGATCCGGCGACGGATTACATTCTCGAGTTCTGGTTGAAGACCGAAGGGATGTGGCCGGACTCGGTGCGCGCGCGGCTGGAGATCGTCGGTTCCGGCTGGCTGGGTTCGCAACAGGGCGTTGAGAACCTGGTCGAAACCGGCGGCACGCAGGATTGGAAAAAGTACATGTTTGCCGTTTCCGCCGCACGGCTCGGCAAGCTCGACCACATCAAGTTTTACGTCTACAACGATCATCCCGACAAGGGCGCGCTGTGGATCGACGGCGTGGCTTTTCGCGAAGGCGCGGCGGCGGAAGTCCCGACCGGCGCGGGCGCGGTCAAGCTTTCCGGCGACACCTCAAAGCCCGTGCACAGCACGTACGTGCTTGGTGAAAAACCCACGGTGAATTTTTCGGTTGGCGGGCTTCGTCCCGGCGAAGCGCAGACGCTTGAGCTCAACATCGTGGACGAACACGACGTCACGATTGAAAAAAAATCCATTCCCTTCATTGCCGACGAAAACGGCGCGTGGCAGAGCATGGGCATTGCCACGCCGGGCGAAAAGCTTGGCTTCTATCGCGTGAGGGCGAGCCTCGGCAACGGCGCGTTGCTCGCGCGCGTCGGGTCGCGCGAAAAAGGTTTTCTCACCTATGCGGTCGTGCCGGATCCGAAGACGCGGCAAAAGTTTCCCGCGGGCGAAACAATGTTCGGCATGCAGGGCGGATTTGGTCCGTGGGGCAACGCGGTGCTGGAGTTGCTCGGCGCGTCGTGGGTGCTCGACGGCGAGTTCGAATGGATCCGCCAGGAACGCGAACCCGGCCAGGCGGGCAACTTCACGGCGGCAAATTACAACAAGGTCGCAACGCCGCCCAAATGGCCGCAATATCCGCTGCCCACGCTCTTCATGGCGCCGCCGTGGGCCGTCGTGCCGGAGACGCACGCCTACAACACCGGCAAGCTCACGCCGGAGGGCGAGAAGGCGTGGGACGCGTACGCGCGCGAGGCCGCGAAAGCCTTCATGAAAAAGTGGCCGGGCTTCGCGCCGCGCTACTATCAAATCACGTGGGAGCCGATTCAGCCGTGGGGCTTCAAGGGCAAGGACGAGGACCTCGTGCGCATTTACGAAATCGCATACGCGGCCATTCATGCGGTCGATCCCGACGGGCTGGTCGCCGGACCCTGCCGCGGCGTTGACAAGGGCGAAGTCCAGCGCCTCGAGGACTTGCTCAAACTCGGCCTCGGCAAATACCTCGACGCCTATTCGACGCATCCGTACTGGACCAGCGCCAGCCCCGAGGCCGAAGGCATGCACGACCGCCTCGCCGCGATCCGCCAGCTCCTCAAAAAATATTGTGGCCGCGACATTCCGATGATCGGCACCGAGCAGGGACTTTCGACGCACGAGGATCCGGCGCAGGACATTGTCCAAGCGCGTTCGCTCATCCGCCAAAACCTCATCACGCTCGGCGAGGGCTACCAATTCAACATGGCGTTTTACATTGTCGACTACCTGCTCTCCGGGCAAAAGGGTTACGGCTATTATTACGTGCCGGTCGACGGCGTGCCGTGGGGCCCGGCGAAAATCAACCCGCGCCCGATCGTGCCCGCCTACGCCGCGCAGTCCCTGCTCATCGAGGGTCACAAGACGCTGGGCCGCATCGACGGGCTTGGCGCGACCTCGCTCGGCTACGCCTTCAAGCGCGGCGACGACGTTGTGCTCGCGCTGTGGGACTACGGCGAAGGCACGCAAAAAATCGAATTGCCGGTTGGCAAAAACGAGGTCGAGCGCTTCGACTGGATGGGCAACACGACAACCCTCAAACCGCCCCGCGGCGGGGCCGAGGTCGACCTCTGCCACGAGCCGGTTTACCTGCGCGGCGTCTCCCCGTCGTTGTGGGGCGATGACAAAAGCAAACGCCTGAAGCTGCCGAAAAAAGAAATCGACTTTGTCGACGGCGACGCGGCGGAGCTGGTCGTCAACGTGACGGCGTCCGCGACCATACGAGGCACCATTGTCGTCGAACCGGACACCCGCCTCAACATCGCGCCAATCCGCGCGCGCGCCAATGGCGGCTCCAACAAAATCAAAATCCCCATTCCCGCCAACGCGAAAGCCGGCAAGTATCCCGTGCGCGTGACGCTGGTTGAGGACGAGGTCGTGGTCGGTTATGAAGGCGCAACGCTAAACATCCGTCCGCCCGTTGACATCACCCGCGTCAGCGGAATCAACGCAAAATCGCTCGGTGTCACGTTCCGAAACGCCGCTCAAATCAAGCACAGCGGCGCGGTCGTGGTGACGTTGAAAAAAATCCTCAAGGGCGAGCCGCGTCCTGATCTGCCGATGATCGACCTGCCCGACGGCAAGGTGCAACTGGTCGATGTCGACAGCGGCATGGCTGTTGGACATTTCACGCTCGACGCGGAAAAAATGGCCACGCTCATGCTCACCTTCGATGACGCGGCGATCGATCCCTACGCGGCTTATCTCGCGCAAGTCGTCATCAAAACCCAAAACGCCCGCAGCGCCGAACGCGCCGAAACCGTGGGCTTCGCCGTACTCTCGCGTCCCAAAACGCCCGTGAAAATCGACGGCGATCTGTCCGAATGGGAGGACGTTCCCGCGTCCTTCGTGAGCGGGCTTTCATCCGTCATCCGCCAGCCAAAATTGTACAAAGGCGCGGATGATCTCTCCGCGAAAATCCGCATGCAATGGGACGAGAAAAATCTTTACCTCGCGCTGAGGGTGACGGACGACGTCTTTTGCGCCGAAGATTCCGGCGAGATGATGTGGCGCAACGATTGCGTCCAATTGGCCATTGACGTCGCGGATCGCGCGGCCGGTGAACCCGCGAAAAACACTGAGACCAACATCGGCCTCACGCCCGAAGGTCCCCAGGCTTTCCGCGCCATTTCATTCGACTCCGAAAAGGTGCCCCTCGGCCTGTTGCAAAACCCCGCCATCGACCTCGCAGTCAAACGCGTGCCAGGCGGAATCGTTTACGAGGCCGCGTACGCGTGGCAGAGCCTCGGCCTTGCCACGCCGCCCAAAGCGGGTCGCCGGATTGCCGTCGCGCTGGCGATCAACGACCGCGACTCAAAGGAACAAACCGACCCCAAGGCACTCGGCATCTTTGGCGGCATTTTCCCGACCAAAGACCGCGACGCGTACGGCGTGTTTTTGCTCGGGGAGTAAACCCGCACATCATCAAGGTGGGGCGCGACCGCCGGGCGCGCCCCACCCATAGACCTAGCGGTTTTTCGCGCGCGTCGCGAGGCTTGCGCGAACCGCGTCGAGGTTGCTTTCGATCGCGACGCCGGAGTTCACCGCGGCCTGCGACACCGCGAACGACACCTGCGCGAGCAAACGCGGATCAAAGGGTTTCGGAATGATGTACGACGCGCCGAATTCCAGCGGCTCCTGTGGGTACAACGCGCGCACCGGTTCCGGCACGGGCTGGCGCGCGAGGTCGGCCAGCGCCTCCGACGCGGCGACCTTCATCGCGAGGTTGATCGTCGTGGCACGCACGTCCAGCGCGCCACGGAAGAGGAACGGGAACCCGAGCACGTTGTTGATCTGATTGGGATAATCGGAGCGTCCGGTCGCCATGACGTACGGCCTGCCGGCCATGACCTCTGCCACCACATCCGGCGCGATTTCGGGATCCGGATTCGCCATCGCGAAGATCGCCGGGAAGTCCGCCATGTTCTTCACGCCTTCCGGCTTCAACGCGCCTGCGACCGACACGCCGACAAACACATGCGCGCCGCGGAGCGCCTCGTCCAGCGTCGTCGCCGTCGTCTCCACCGCGTGGCGCCGCTTGTGGTCGTTTAAATCCTTGCGCGAAATGGTGAGCGGCCCCTTCGAGTCGCACATCATCACGTTCACCATGCCGGCCGCCTTGCACATGTCCGCGATGCGAATGCCTGCCGCGCCGGCGCCGTTGATCACCACGCGGATGTCGCCCGGCTTGCGGTCCGTAAGGCGCAGATAATTCTTGATGCCCGCGACCGTGATCACCGCGGTACCCCACTGGTCGTCATGAAAAACCGGAATGTCCAGCAGGCGGTCGAGCGTGTCTTCGATCTCGAAGCACGCCGGCGCCGCAATATCCTCGAGGTTGATGCCGCCGTACATCGGCGCAATCGCCAGCACCGCGTCGATGACCCGCTGCGGGTCCGTCGGCCCCGTGTCCTTCCCGTCGCGGCGACAGCGCGCGAGCGGCACCGGCCACGCGTCGACATCGCCAAACGACTTGAACAACACCGCCTTGCCCTCCATCACCGGGATCGACGCCAGCGCGCCGAGGTCACCCAGTCCGAGGATCGCCGTGCCGTCCGTCACCACCGCCACGAGCTGCCCGCGCGCCGTGTAGCGAAACGCCGAATCCGGCTCCGTCGCGATCGCCTTCACCGCCTGCGCCACACCCGGCGTGTACGCCAGGCAGAGGTCGAGCTGCGTGCGGACGGGCTTCGGAAGATGCAGGCCGATCTTGCCGTTGAGATGAAAATTCAGGACGTCGTCGCGGGTGATTTGGGGAGCGCTCATGAAAAACCTTTCGTGTGAAAAAATATGCGCCAAGTATACCGGAAGCACAAAACCGGAACAAGCCCAAGCTCGTTTCCGCGGGTTGACCTTCATTTCACATTGCCTTATTATTGTCTCCTTCACCACGACAATTGGGTCGGTGATGATTTTGAAGGAACTCATTTTATGTTAAAATTCCCCTCCCGCGCCATTGCCGCCCTCTTCGCCGCAACCGCGCTGCATCTCCACGCCGCCACCCCCGAAGCCGCCATGAACGCCGCCATCGTCCCCGGCGCCGACGTACAATTTTACAGCAACGAAGCTAAAGTCAACGCCACTCCAATTGCCAAAAAAATCAGCGAACTCAGCGCCAAAATTCAAGACCTCGTCAAAGACAAAGACAATGGTGACGTCAAACGACTCCAAGCCCTCGAGCAACTTTGCGAAGCCGAGGGTTTGGGCGATGAAAACTGCGAATCCGCCATCTTCTCCGCCGACATCGGCGCCTTCCTCACCACGCTCGCCAAGCACTTCAAGGAAGAGTCCGACGCCACACTCTCCCTCGAGTCCCTCCACGCCATCGGCGCATACGCTTTTAAAAATCCCATCACTCCCGCCGCCCTTAAAAAGGTCACCGATGAAGCCCTCAAAACCTTTGTCGATGATAATGATGAATTGAAGCGCCTGCGTATCTCAGACTTCACCCACGGCGACGCCGTCGGCCTCTCCCTCACATTCGACATCCCTGCCGACGAAATCGATGACGTACCCTTCGACAAAATTCCCGTCCTTTCCGCCGCCCTTCTCGCCGGCAATAAAGTCCTCGTCGCCGGTTTGGAACAGGATGTCCGCGCCGCCATCGACCGCGCCAACGCCGGCGCCAAGGCCGAACCCTCCCTCGCCCTCAAGGCACTCATCGATTCCTCCCTTGCCGGTTCACCCCTTGCCAAACACGACGCGTATGCCGCCATCGTCATCCCCCAAATCGTGCGCGATGCAGTCGCGGAGATCGAAAAGGAGTTTAGCGGCCACATGCCTCCCGGCGTCCTGCCCGGCATCCAGGCCGGCAAAGTTTGGCAGGGTCTGCGGCTGGCCTCCGCCTACGGCGCCAAGCTCGACGCCACGATTAACTTCGTCCTCGACACTCCCGAGCGCGCGACCTCCGTCAAGGATCTGCTCCAAATCAACGCCCTGAACATGGCCAAAATGGGCCTCTTTCAATTCGCCGGCAAAAACACCACCCTGGCTGAAAACCTCTCCGCCACCACCGACGGCGCCTCCACCTCCGTCAACCTCACCATCACCGCCGAGGACATTGATTTCTTCTTCGACATGGCCAAGAAAAAATACTTCGACGCGCCCCGCGCCCCGCTCTTCATCGAAGAAGACGACATCGAATTTGACGAGTAACCTCAAACGGCGAAAAATCGAATGGCGCGTTGTGGGGGGGGGGGGAGCCAGCCCCGCCCCACAACTTTTTAAACAAATGAAAGGGTGGGGGGGCGCGCCGGGGGCCGCCGGGAGAGGTGGG
>JAVBOU010000043.1:0-3638 GCA_031550185.1 Kiritimatiellia bacterium
CCGCCCCCCAGCTGTGGGCGGCCCGCGCGTCCGCTCCCCCTCCAATGGAAGCAGGTTCTGGAACAAGTCTACTATAACTCAAGCCGTAAAACGTTTCGTGGCGTGGCAGGAGTCCTGCCACGCCACGCGGTTTTTATTTTTGTCGCAAAGGCTTTTGAGGTTCCGGAACGAGCGGCTGCAAGGGCAGGTCTTTGCCTTCCTGCCAGAGTTTTTCGATGTCGTAATAGATGCGCGCTTCGGGCGCGAAGAGATGGACGACAACGTGAACAAAGTCGCAAATGAGCCAGCCGCTTTCGGGAAGGCCGGATTTGCGGTAGCTTTGGATGCCGAGCTCTTTCATGCGGGCCTGGACGTTGGCCAGAAGAGCCTTCAAGTGCGGCGCGGAGGTACCGGTGGCGATGACGCAATAGTCGGTGAGCGTGGACACGCCGCGAAGGTCGATGGCGCGGATGTGTTCGGCTTTGTTGAGGTCGAGGGTGGCGGCGGCTTGGAGGGCAATGTCCTGGGGCGTCATGGGGTTCCTTGGATGTAGAGGGAGTGGTCGCGAATGTAGGCGGCGACGTCACGGGGTACAAGATAACGGATTGGGAGGTTTTGCGCAATGCGGGAGCGGATGCCGGAGGAGGCGATGTCGCGCGGCGGACAGGGAAGGAGGCGCGCGGGCCAGGGAGCGGGGCGTTGGATGCGCGCGGGATCGGGCGGCGGAAAGCCGGGACGGGGGGCGACGAGAAAGGTGCAGAGTTGGAGAAGGTCGGCGGCGCGATACCATTTGTGAAAGTCGGGAAGCGCGTCCGTGCCGAGGATGAAGAAGAGTTCCGCGCGGGGATGACGGCGGCGGAGTTCGGTGAGCGTGTCGAAGAGATAGGAGAAGCCGCCGCGGTCGAGTTCGAGCGTGGAGAGTTCGTAGCGCGGTTCGCGGGCGAGCGCGAGGCGGAGCATGTCGAGGCGCGCGGCGTCGGAGGCGCGGGGGCCGTTGCGTTTGAGCGGCTGAATGGCGGCAGGCATGAAGAGGACGCGGTCAAGGTGCTGGCTGATGAGCGCGGCGCGGGCAAGGGCGAGATGCCCGGTGTGGACGGGGTCGAAGGAGCCGCCGAGGATGCCGATGCGTTCGGGATTCATCAGAGGACCATGCGGACGCCGGGCACCTGGCCGAGGGCGGCGGTGAGGGCTTCGAGTTGCTCGCGGGAGGCGAGGCGGACGGAGGCGCGGAAGGTGGCGTAGCGTCCGGATTTGGAGGGCGGGCCGGCTTCGAATGGCGCGGTGACGTCGTGGTCGGCGAGGAGGTCGAGCAGGCGCTGACAATGCGCGAAAGGGGTTTCGGCAACGACGCTGAAATGGAAGACGGCGGGGTAGATGTCAGGAGCGTCGGACATGGCCATTACTTGCGGCGGATGCTGAGGCGATAGCCGGCGGCGGTGCCGGGGAGGTTACTGTTGAGAAACCGTGAGTCGCCGGGCTGGAGTATGAAATAGTTCCACAGGACGAAGTCGCGGGGTTGAAGCGTGCCGTCGTCGTTGAGCCAGTCGATGCGGAATTCAAGCGCGAGCGATTCGGTGGTGAGCGAACTGATGGCGTTCATGGCGGTGATGACGCCGGAGTGGTTGACGAGACCGAGCGGGGTGAGGTTGATTTTTTTCGCCAGATCGACGTCCTCGATGGTCGCGGTCTGCTCCGGCTCCACCTTGCCTTCGTCGTTCAGGATGAGCTTCCAGGTGATATTCACGCCATTGGTGGTTGACGCGCATCCGCCGCACATCATCGCGACGAGTAGCGTCGCCATCAAAAAACCATGCTTGACTGTCATGGCCGCATTATACCGCATGGTCAAAAAAATGAACAGCGGGCGCGGCGTAAAATTTAGATTGCGCTTTCGCGACGGGCCTTTACAATATGGCGTTTGTTTTGGAGTGGTTATGAAAACGATTTTTTTGAGTGTTGGCCTGGCTGGTGTGTGTCTGCTTTCCGGATGCTTTGACCATCGTGAGGCGCCGCGGCGGCTCGAGCGTTTTGATTCGCTGGAGACCGCGCGCGAGTCGCGTGAGTCCGCGGAGGAATTGCGCCTGGTCGACCAAAATTTGACCGCGCTTCCACCGGAAACCGGCACCTTTACCAAGCTCGAAAAACTCCTCCTGCGCGGCAACAAAATCGCGTCCGGCTGGGAAGCGCTCGCGTCCCTGAAAAAACTGGAAACGCTCGACATCGCCATCAACGGCCTCGCCGCGGCGCCGCCTGTCGTGGCCGAACTTCCCGCGCTGCGCGTCCTCTATCTCAGCGACAACGCCCTCACCCAGTGGCCCGAATCCCTCTGCAACCTGCCCGCGCTCGAATACCTGAACCTCGACCGCAACGCCATCACCAGCCTGCCCGCGCAATTCGGCGAATTGAAAAAACTCCGCTGGCTCCGCCTCAACGACAACCCGCTCATCAGCCTCCCCGATTCCATCGGTGAACTCAAATCCCTCGAGCGCGTCTACCTGCGTCGCAACAAGCTCATCCTCGTTCCCGCCTCGCTCAAAAGTCTCCCCAAACTGGAGGATCTCGTGCTCGACGAAAACCCCATCGCCGACGTTCCCGAATGGGTCTTCGAATTGCCCGCTTTGAAAAATCTCAACCTTTCCAAAACCCAAGTCACCACGCTCCCCGCCAACATCGGGCAGTCCGTCACATTACGCGCGCTCGACCTCTCCGGTTGCAAAATTTCAATCGAAGAACGCGCCCGCATCCGCGCCGCCCTGCCCAAATGCTTCATCACCTTTTAGCATAGCCGCCACTTTTCGCCCCTGTAGCTTAGCCGGATAAAGCATGGGATTTCTAATCCCAGGACCGCAGGTTCGAATCCTGCCAGGGGCGCCAATTTAAGCACCCGTTTTACACTGTGAAAACGGGTGTTTTTGTTTTTCGTGTCGTAATTGGACTTGTCTTTGTGCGAGGTGTGTCAGTGGGGGACGCAAAGTTTCAGGCGTTGCTTTTTCCGCCCCGCTTTTGGTGATCTTTTTCGATCTTGTCTTTCCAGATTTTTTCAAGAAATTTCGACTTTCGAAAGTTAGTGGTAAGTGTGGAAAGTGACTCGTACACGAGGCCGACGCCGGCGCTGTCGTGGCAGAAGTTGACGGCTTTTGAGGCGTCGATGCCCAAGTCTGCGGCCACGCCAATGGCGTCGATATCGGCACCGAGGAAAAGAAATTCCCAGGAATATTTGCTTTTTTGGTGCTCAATGATGCCGCGCACTTTTTCAGCGGAATATGTTTTGCTGGCGTTTTCCATGCCGTCGGTGGTGATGACGAAGAGCACTCTGGCGGGACGTTCGGGCTCGGGTGTGTGCGAGAGATGGCGACCCACGGCGTCGATCGCAATGCCGACGGCGTCGAGCAACGCGGTCGAACCGCGCACGAAATATTGCTTGTTGGTCAGCGGCTTGA
Source organism: Kiritimatiellia bacterium (assembly GCA_031550185.1). Classification (GTDB taxonomy): domain Bacteria; phylum Verrucomicrobiota; class Kiritimatiellia; order RFP12; family JAVBOU01; genus JAVBOU01. The sequence continues at coordinate 3,420 of JAVBOU010000043.1, forward strand.
CGTCTTTGATGTTCGCGCGGTTGTGCAGTGAAACATACGAACAGGAACGATAATCCACAACCAGCCACAACAAAGTCAAAAAAGCCGCGTGGAGCGTGCTTTTTTGACGTGGGCGGGGCCGGTATATGAACAGGCGCGGAAAGGGTCTGAAACCGGAAACGAAAAGGGTCGGGGAGGCGGGGAGGAAAAGGGTGCGAATCCGGGCGGAGGCATGAAAAA
>JAVBOU010000115.1:0-15942 GCA_031550185.1 Kiritimatiellia bacterium
CTGACGCAAATCCGGCGCATGGCGAGTATGGTGTGCGGCTATACATCGCCGCTTTCCGCTGAGCCTAAACACTTGCTTTCCAACATTTAACTTGGAGGGCGTGCGTCCTCGCGAGCCGCAACAGGATGGTTTCAGCAAAACATACCCGACCATCCAGCAAACCAACCGAACCCCTTCGTGCGGCTCACGAGGACGCTCGCCCTCCATGCACTCCTCATCGACGGCCAATAGCCTCCCACGGACGCACACGCAAACTTCAAAAAATTTTCCCATGACGATACGCCGCCATGCTTCGCGTCCTTCGCGCCTTTGCGTCAAATCCCCCAACTCTTCATTGTTAACTGTCCCCTGTTAACTCTTAACTGTTAACTCTCCCCATGAAGCACCTTCTCCAAATTTCCGGCCTCCTCCTCGTCCTCATGATCCTCCTCTTCTGGCTCGCCCACGCCCAGGGCTGGCTCCAGGAAAGCGCGGTTCAAACCTGGCTCCAAAACCTCCGCGACAACAACACCTCCGGCCGCGTTTGGGTCGCCGTCGCCGTTGTCCTCCTTCTCGCCGTCGACCTCTTTCTCCCCATCCCCTCCAGCCTCGTCATGACCGCCAACGGCAGCCTCGTCGGCTTCCAGCTCGCCTTCTTCGCCAACCTCCTCGGCAGCCTCCTGTGCGCGATTCTCGGCTATTGGCTTTGCCGCTGGCTGGGCCGTCCCTTCTTCCTCCGCATCACCAGCGCCGACGACCTTGCGCGCGCCGAAAAATTCTGGGCGCGCTACGGTGGTTGGGGCATCGTCCTCAGCCGTGCGCTTCCCATGTTCACCGAGCTCATCAGTTGCCTCGCCGGACTCATCCGCATGAACTTCCTCCCCTTCCTCGGCCTCACGCTTTTGGGCGCCGTTCCTCTCAGTGCCTTCTACGCCTGGGCTGGACAAAAGGGCATGACCTCCGGCGGCGGCTGGGCCTTCCTCCTCGCCCTCGCCGTCTCCGCCGTCGGCTTCGGCGCGCTTGAACTTCGAAAACGAATTCAGAACAAAAAATTCTGAACTCAAATCCCCCAATTCCACCATGATCCTCGACACCCTTTCCAACGCCGCCCGTTACACCACGCTCCATCCTTTTTTCACCGACGCCTTCCGCTTCCTCCAGCGTCCCGATCTCGCCGCGCTTCCCGACGCGCGCCACGACATCCTCGACAACAACCGCCTCTACGCCCTCGTCCAATCTTACGACACCAAACCCCTCGAAGGCGGCCTTCTCGAAGGTCATCAAAACTACATCGACATCCAGTTCATCCTCGCCGGCCGCGAACGCATCGGCTGGGCAGCCTTCGACAACCAGCCCGTGGCAGAGCCCTATGACCTGCCACGCGACATCGCCTTTTATCACGGCCCCTGCCAGCTCCTTCAACTCCGCGCCCTCGACTTCCTCATTCTCTGGCCCTCCGACCTCCATCTCCCCATGCGCCAATTCGCCGACCGTCCCGAACCCCTCCGTAAAATCGTCCTCAAAATCAAATGCCAGTAAAATTTCTTTTCCTTCTCCTCGCCACCTTTCTCCTTCGCGCTGCCGAACCGCCCGCGTTGTGGGTGTATTACTCCGTCAACCTCTGGGTCGACAAAAACATCGACACCCTCGAAACACGCATGAAGGAAGCCGCGGCCGCCGGTTACTCCGCATTCGTCATCACCGACAGCAAGTTCGGCAAACTCGGTGAAATGGATCAACACTACTTCGCCAACATCGCGCGCGTCAAACGCGTCGCCGCTGAAAACAACCTCGAACTCATCCCCACACTCCTCCCGATTGGTTGCAGCGCAAGCCTTCTCTGGAACGACCCCAACCTCGCCGAGGGTCTGCCCGCCAAAGACGTGCCTTTCATCGTGCGCGACAACATCGCCGTGCTCGACACGCAACCCATTCCGCTCGACAAATGGAATTACGTCGATCCCAACATGACGCCCATTGAAAACGGTTTTCGCTGCGTCAATCCCAACGGCCAAAACGCCCGCTTCAACAAACGCATCGCGGTCAAACCCTTTCGCCAGTATCACGTCAGCGTCGACATCAAAACCGACAACTTTCGTGGCACGCCTGAAATCAAGCCACTCACCCGCGACATGCGCACGCTCAACCACGCCGACCTCAACGCCGCGCCAACGCAGGACTGGACCACGCACCACGTCGTTTTCAACTCTTTCGAGAACACCGAAATCCTCCTCTACTTCGGCGTCTGGGACGGCACCACCGGCACCATTGAATGGCGCAATCCGCAAATCGAAGAAACCGCCTTCGTCAACCTTCTCCGCCGCGACGGCGCGCCGCTCCTCGTGGCAACCGCCGACGGCCTGCCACTCACCGAAGGCGCCGACTTCGAACCGCTCATTGATCCCCGCAGCGGCACTGTTCCGTGGAAAGGTTCCTTCGAGGTTTACCACACCCCGCCACAACTCAAGACCCAAAACATTCCCGACGGAACGCGCCTCAACATCTCCTTTCACCACGCCGTTGTCTGCTACACCGACAAGGTCATGATCTGCATTTCCGATCCAAAAACCGACGACCTTCTTCGCGACCAGGCCCGCCGCATGCACGCCGCATGGGGCGCCAAAAAATATTTCATGGCGCACGACGAAATCCGCGCCCTCAACTGGGACAAATCCTGTCAGGACCGCCACCTCGACGCCGGCGAAATCCTCGCCGACAACGTCGCCAAATGCATCGGCTGGATTCGCGAAAACGCGCCCGACGCGGACATCTGCGTCTGGGGTGACATGTTCGATCCCAACCACAACGCGCGCAAGGATTATTACTTTGTTCGCGGCGATCTCGCCGGTTCATGGAAGGGCCTCGACGACAAAATCATTGCTGTGCCTTGGGCCGTCGAGCTGGCCGGCAAAAGCGCGCAATGGTTTGCCAGCCTTAACATGCGTATGGTGCTTGCCGGCTATTACGATTCCCCGCCCAAAAATTCCCTGCCCTGGATTGACACCTCCAAAAAATTTCCCGGCGTCGACGCCATCATGTACACCACTTGGGAAAACAACTATCGCGACCTCAAGCCCTTTGCCGACACCCTCCGCGCGACATATTAAATCCTCCCGTGGCAGAGCATGACCTCTGCCACGAAAAGATTCACCATCACGGGTTTGAGGCTTGTCTTTCCGGCGATTTTGTATATATAATATATGGAAGTTTTAACCCTCCTTGGAGACACTCCCCATGAGCAAAGTTCCCACGAACATCGTCGTCGCCAGTGTCGCGGCGTTTTCCATCGCCGCGACCGCCTGTGGCGCGACGTCACCGCTGCCACAAGCCGGTTTTCCGCAATCAATCGGCGTGCAGCTCAAGAACGGCCCGGACTGGACCACGGCAACGCTGGACAAGGCGCACGCGCTGAACTTCCAAATCGTGCGCAAGGGCGTTTACTGGAGCGGCGTGGAGAAGGTGAAGGGCGTGTACGATTTTTCCGCGTCGGACGCGCAGATCGAGCACGCGCAGAAGCTCGGACAACTGGTGATCGTGACGCTTTTTTCGTCGAACGATCTCTACGAAAAACGCGACGGCGTTAAGGGCGTGACCACGGAGGAGGGACGCCAGGGATTCGCGAAATTCGCGGCGGCGGCGGCAACGCGCTACAAGGGCAAGAAGGTCATTTTTGAAATTTGGAACGAGCCCAATGTGCGCACCTTTTGGGGCAATCACGGCACGCACAACACGAAGCCGTTTGCCGATGAATATTCCGCGCTCGTGAACGCCGTGGTGCCGGAAATGTTGAAGGCCGATCCGGACGCGTTTGTCGCCGCGGGTTCGGTGTCGAATTATTGGGAGCCAAGTTATCAGTGGACGGAATTTTGCTTTCAAAATGGCGTCTTGAAGAGCGGTATCCGCGCGTGGTCGGTGCATCCGTATGGCGTGAAGACGCCGGAGGAACACGCGACAGGCCATGCGCGCGAACGTGCGTTGCTTGTGAAATACGGCACGCCGGAGCTGCCGCTGATCAACACGGAGCGCGGGTACGCGGTGTCGAAGACGGCGACGGGCGAAGGCTGGTCCGGCGGTTCCGCGGACAAGACGCTGGAGTATCAGGCGTGGTTTTTTGTGCGGCAACTGTTGATCGACCAGCTCTGCGGCCTCAACTTTTCGGTGTGGTACGAGTGGGGTGGCAACGAGGGTTTCGGATTATGGAATCCCGACGGCTCGCCGCGACCCGTGGTCGCCGCGCTGGAGGAGCTGGTGAAAGAATTGTCGGGTTACAGCGTCGTGCAACGTTTGGAGTCGGACGCGACGCAGGATTATGTGCTGCTGTTGCGCAATGCCAGCGGCGGGCAGAAACTCGCGCTCTGGACCGCGCCGTTGCCAGGTGGCGGACCCGACGAAACCTTCCCGCATGACATCGAATTGCCGGTGAACGGCACCGTGCAAAAGTTCACGCTCGGCGGCGCGCCGAAATACGTTGCGGTGCCGGCGAACGCAAAGTTTGGCAAGGCGCATTCGCTCGCGCAGCACATGGTCAACACCGGCAAAGTTGCGGAGCCGCCCGCGGAGGCGATTAAGCTCAAGCTCTTCGACGCCGACGGTTCGGAATGGAAATTTATTGAGAACACGGGCAAGGGCTCCTTCACGAAATCCAAGGATGAAACCGGCCGCGCGGTTGGCGTGTTGAATTACGATTTTTCGAAGTCGAACTCCAAGACCACGCCCTACGTGATGGCGACCGCGCCGCTCAACGTCGACGTGCCGGCGGGCTGCACGCGCATCACGTTTTCCGTGCGCTCGGCCATCGCGCAGCCGCTCACCTTCCGCATCACCGACAGCACCGGCCAGACACTGCAGCACAAGACGCGCATCAAGGCGCAGGACGTCGGCGGCTGGATGGAGGTCATCATCCCGCTCGATAAAAAACTGGAGCACTGGGACGGCGCGAACGACGGCAAGGTTCACTTCCCTGTGAAGTCCATCGTCTTCAGCGTTCCGCGTCCCGCCGAGAACGTGACAGAGGGCAAGGTCGAATACGCCGAAGCCTTCGCGAAGTAATGACACGCCGGTTTGTCACGACGTGTTGACAGACCGGAACGTCTGTCTTACATTTGCGAAATGCAACACACACAATTTCCGCATCACGCGGCGTCTATCGACAAATTGATCCGCCTTTTTCAAAACACCGACGGCGTGATCGCCGTGGTGTTGGGCGGCTCGGTGGCAAAGGGTACGGCGCGCCACGAGTCGGACGTGGATGCCATCGTCGTAGTGACGGACGAAAAACACCGCGCGTTAAAATCCGAAAACCGCCTTGCGGAGTGCCTCAGCGAATGCACGTATGAAGGCGGTTATTTCGACATCAAATATTGCACAAAAGATTACCTCGCGTCCGTGGCGCACAAGGGTTCAGAACCGGCGCGAAACGCATTTTTCAAGGCGCGGTGTTTGTTTACGCACGACGCGGAAATCCCCTCGCTCGTGACGCGCATTCCGGTTTATCCCGCGCACGAGAAGGCCGACAAGATGTTGTCGTTTTACAGCGCCTTTGAGTTGAACAACGGTTACTTATGGAGCGTCTCCGGCGACAACTTGTACCTGCGCGTGAGGGCCGCGGCGGACGTCGTGCTCTTCGGCCTGCGCCTGGTGCTGGCGGAGCGTGAGGTGTTGTTTCCCTGCCAGCGGCGGTTGTGCGACACCGTCGCTGCACTGGGGCCTGAACATCGGGAGCTCGTCGCAAAAGCGGAGATGTTTTTGAAGCAACTCGACGACGAAAGCAAAACCGCCTTCACGACCGCATTGTTTGCCCTCTGCCACTATCCGGCGCCGGCGGATTTCGCCGTGACCCTCACGCGCTTTGTCGAGGATTGGGAATTGTGGTGGCACACGCAACGTCCGCTCGTGATGGAGTGGTGAGATTGCGCGCCAAAATTTTGGGGAAAACTTTTGATGTTGCTTTGTTTGACATTGTGGCATAATGTCGACATTAACCTCATAGTGGAGTTTAGACATGCGTGTTTTCCTTGGGCTGATGGCGTGCGGCGTGGCGATGGGTGTGCAGTGCATTCAAGCGGCGGTGCGGATCAATGAGTTTTTGGCGGACAACGGGGGATCGTTGTTGACGCAGACGGGTAGCGTGGAGGATTGGATCGAGCTGCACAATGACGGTGCGGAGGCGGTGGATTTAGGGGGATGGTTTTTGACGGACAAGGCGCAAAATTTGACGCAGTGGGCGTTTCCGGAAGGAACGGAAATCGCGGCGGGCGGGTATCTGATTGTGTTTGCGGACAGCACGGGCGAGCCGCTGGTGGACGGGGAACTTCATGCGAGTTTTTCGCTGTCGAAGGATGGCGAATATTTGGCGTTGGTGCAGCCGGATGGCGTGACGGTGGCGAGTGAGTTTGCGCCGCAGTTTCCGGCGCAATTGAAGGATGTGTCGTACGGGGTGGCACCGCGGGAGGTGGAGTGGGTGGGGGTTGGGACGACGGCGCGTTACCGGGTGCCGAACGCGGCGGGCAATGCGGCGTGGCGGGAGGGCGCGGGCACGCTGGGTTTCGCGGAGTTGGGCGGGACGTTCAAGGTGACGTATTACCAGTTTAACACGGGCGTCTATGACATTGACACGGCGGAGAGGTTGCTGCAAAATCCGGCGTATTACCGGACGGCGCCGGTGGTGGCGAGTCCGCAGGTGATCAATTATTCGATGGATGGCAACGCGCATCAATTCAGTCCGCACAATGCGTTTCCGTCGCATGGTTCGGTGACGGATCGGCGTGACTGGGTGGCGATGAAGGCGGAGACGGCGATTTATGTGCCGGAGGCGGGGGAGTGGACGTTTAACGTGGCGAGCGACGACGGGTTCCGGTTGCGCATCACGGGGCACGGGGTGAATTTTGTGTCAGAGTTTTTGAGCGGGCGCGGCGTGGGGGATTCGCTGGCGACGTTCAATTTTCCGCAGGCGGGTGTGTATGATTTGGCGCTGAGCTATTACCAGGGCGAGGGAGGGGCGGCAGTGATGTTTTCGGTGGCAAAGGGTTTTCAAACGGCTTTTTCGCAAACGGTGTTTAAGTTACTGGGCGATGCGAGCGCGGGGATCATGCACGCGGGCGCGATCGGCACGCAGGTGGAGACGGATGTGGGAAGCGTGATGAAGGGCGTGAACAGCAGGCTGGACGCGGAGTGGTTTTTCACGGCAACGGAACTGCCGGCCGCGGGCGACACGGTGAGGCTGGCGGTGCGTTGCGCGGACGGGTTTGAGGCGCGCGTGAATGGCGTGGCGGCGGGGTCGCTAAACATGCCGCAATCGCTGGCGTGGAACAGCGCGGCGACGGCGACGCGCACGCCGGAGCAGGCGATGGAGTGGGTGTATTTGGACGTGCCGGCGTCGTGCGTTTTGGAGGGTGACAATGTGCTGGCGATCACGGCGCTGAACAACTCGGCGGCGAATGGAACGTTCTTTATTCAGCCGCGCGTGACGTGGATTTCGGCGGCGTTGCAACCGTTTTATTTTGCGACGCCGACGCCGGGCGCCGCGAATGGAAAAGGGTACACGGCGCCGACGCCGGAGATTGTGGTCAGCGAGCCGCGCGGTTACAAGACGCAGGCGTTTAACGTGGCGTTGTCGGGCGCGCCGCTGATCCGTTACACGCTCGACGGCAGTGTACCGACGGAGAGCAACGGCTTCACGTACACGGCGCCGATTCCGGTTTCGCAAACCACGACGCTGCGCGCGACGGCGCCGGACCGCGCGAGCATCCGGCAGACCACGTCGACGTACACGTGGCTCTTTCTTGAGGATGTCGTGCGGCAAAGCGCGAACACGCCGGCGGGTTGGCCGGCGAGTCATCAGGTCAACAATCATTACATGGAATACGGCATGCGCCAGGAGACCGTCAACGCCGACATCGAACGCCTGCGCGACGGCATGACCAATACGATCGCGACGCTTTCGCTCGTCACTGACCTCGCGAATCTGTTCAACGCGCAGAGCGGCATTTATGTGAATCCAAACAACGACGGCAGGACGTGGGAGCGGCCGGTTTCTGTCGAGGTCATTGACCCCGTGCGCGGCGCGGCAAATGAATTTCACATTGACGCGGGCCTCCGCATCCGCGGCGCGTACAGCCGCAGCACCGGCAATCCCAAACATTCGCTGCGCCTCTTTTTCCGTTCCGAATACGGCGAGGGCAAGTTGCACTTCCCGCTCTTCGACGATGAGGGCGCGGACGTCTTTGACAAGGTCGATTTGCGCTCCGAGTCCAACTACTCCTGGGCCTTTGAAAACTCCAACCAGCACACCTTCATCCGCGAAGTTTTTTCGCGCGACACCCAGCGCGACATGGGCATGCCCTACACGCGCAGCCGTTACTATCACCTCTACATCAACGGCCAATACTGGGGCGTTTTCCAAACCCAGGAACGCGGCGATGCCGATTATGCCGAAACCTATCTCGGCGGAGACGCCGACGACTGGGACTGCATCAAAACCTCCCAGCCCGGCTACACCACCACCGCTTCCGACGGCACCATCGACGCCTTCAACGCCTTCCACAACATCGCCATCAACCAAGGTTTCTCCGGCGCCAACGCTGACAACTACTGGCGCGTCCGCGGCCTCAATCCCGATGGCACCCGCAATCCCGATTACCCCATTTATCTCGATCAGGACAATCTCATCTCCTACATCCTCACCGCCTACTACACCGGCGATCCCGACTCCCCCATTTCCATTTGGGGTGGCATGGTCAACAACATGTACGCGCTCTACAATCGCGTCAATCCCGACGGCTTCAAATGGCTCCGTCACGACGCCGAACACTCCCTCGGGTCGCACGGCGGTTACGGCGTCAATTGCGACACCACCCACGCCGGCGAAAATTTCACACAGCAATATCAATTCAATCCCGCCACGCTCCACCAGCGCCTCTGCGCGCATCCCGAATACCGCCTTCGCTTCGCCGACCTCGCCCGCCAATACCTCTTCGACAACGGCCCCCTCACACCTGAAAACGCCAAGGCCCGCTTCCAGGCCCGCATGAATGAAATTGACTCCGCCATCGTCGGCGAGGCCGCCCGTTGGGGCCACGGGTGGTTCAATCGCACCACCTGGCTTAACGCATGCAATGGCGTCCTCAACACCTACCTCACTCAGCGACGCGACATCCTCGTCGGCCAGCTCAAAGCCAACGGCTGGTATCCCGCCATTGATCCGCCTTCCTATTCACATTACAACCAAACCCTCCCCGCCGGCTCCGACCTCTACATCTTTGGTGACTCCCCCTTCTATTACACCCTCGACGGTTCCGATCCCCGTCTCCCCGACGGCTCGCTGAACCCCGCCGCCATTCCCTCGACCTTCCGCGGCGTCACGCCCAACGCCACACTCATTGCCCGCGGCGCCACCTGGCGTTACTACGACGCCGGCAACCTTCCCGCCGCCAACTGGAACGCCCCGGATTACGACGCGACCGCCTGGTCCGCCGGCCCCGGCATCCTCGGCTTCGCGGGCAGCAACACCACCAACCCCATCGGCACTCAAATCAAACGTTACGTCAACGGCAACAATGGCACACAGGTCACCACCACCTATTTCCGCCACACCTTCAACCTCGACCGCGTTCCTCATGGCGCCACCTTCACCCTCAACCTCCTTCGCGACGACGGCGCCATCCTCTACCTCAACGGCGCCGAAATCCTCCGCACCAACATGCCCGCCGGCGACGTCACCTACGACACCTGGTCTTCCTACAACGTCGGCGCCCCCGAACAAGTCACCTACGCCCTCCACACCCTCGACATCGGCCACCTCCTGCTGCCGGGTGCCAACACGCTCGCCGTCGAAGTCCACCAGTCCAACAACGTCAGCACCGACCTCTACTTCGACCTCGACCTCACCGCCACTTACATCGACGCCTATTACGCCGACCTGACCCTCGACTCTGACCTCACCCTCCGCGCCCGCGCCTTTGAAAACACCCAATGGTCCGCCCTCTCCCAAACCACCCTCGCCCTCGACGCCCCGCCTCCCGACTACTCCGTCCTGCGCGTCGCCGAAGTCATGTTTGCTCCCATGGAAACCCCCGGTGTATCTCCGACCGATCGCGACAACTTCGCATTCCTCAAACTCACCAACACCAGTGGCACCGACCTTAACCTCCAGGGCTGTTCCCTCTACGGCGTCGACTATGTTTTCGGCGACACGACACTCGCCGCCGGCGCCTCGCTTTACCTGGCTCACAACGCCGCCGGATTTGCAACGCGCTACGGCGATCCCGCCCTTCCTGTGTTCCAATGGACAAGCGGCAAACTCAACCGCGATGGCGAACTCATTCAAATTAAAGATCCCGCCAACACCGCCGTCGTCTCCTTCACCTGTTACGATTCCTGGTTTGGAAAAGCCGCCAAAAACACCGGTCGTCATCTCGTCGCCCGCGACACCTCCATCCCCGGCACAGACCCAAGTTGGTCCACCGAAGCCAACTGGCTCCTCAAAAACCTCCCCGCCGACTACGCCTTCCTCCGCCCCGCCGAAATCATGCACGCCGCACCGGGCGGCGACGACCACGCCTTCCTCGAACTCATCAATTTTGGCTCCATCCCCCTCAACCTCAAAGGCCTCCACATCTCCGACGCCATCACCTGCACCTTCCCCGCCCTCAGCCTCTCCCCCGGCGCCCGGCTCCTCCTCGTCAAAAAATACTCGGCCATCAACACCCTCACCCCCATTCCCGCCACCACCACCATCTGCCAGTGGACCAGCGGCAACCTCGCCAAAGGCGGCGAAATCGTTACCCTTCTCGACGCCGACAATGCCCCCTTCTTCTCCTTCACCTACTCCGACAAGTGGTTCAACGGCGGCGCGAGAACGACCGGTCGTTCCCTCGTTGCGGTTCACCTCAACGTCGACATACCGCTCTGGTCAACCCAAGCCAATTGGCGCCTCAGTTCCATCCTCAACGGCACCCCTGGCGCTCCCGAAACTCCCGCCCTTTCGCAGGCCGGTCTGGGTGACGCCTCCGCCTTCATTCTCTCCGCCGACGCCTTGGAGGAACCTTTCATCATTCAGTACAAAGACAATCTCCGCGATCCCGGCTGGCTCACCTGCCCCGACTCCGCCTGGCAAAACATCAACGGACAAATCCACATCAATCTCGACGCACTCCCCGAATCCCCCTCCCGATTCTTCCGCCTCTTCGTCGAATAACACCCAAAAACTTCCCCGTGGCGTGGCAGGAGTCCTGCCACGCCACGGGGAAGTTTTTTCGTTCACGCGGACTTATTGCGCAATCAAAATCGTACCCGGATCAATCGCCGGGGCGATCTCGACAAAGCCGTCGCCAATTTCCTTTGCCTTCAAGCCATACCCGAACGAATCGAGTATTTTGTGGCCAATCAGATTGTTGGCGTTGGCGAGCGTTGTTCGGAGCTGGACTTTCGCCTGCCGCGCGTTGATCCACGCGCGGCCGATGTATGACACATCATTGGCGTTGACCCGGAGCGTGGCATTTTTGACGATTATCCCGTACACATGATCGTCACCAAATCCGCTAAACGCGGAACCCAGCAACAGCGTGCCGCCGCCGTCGATGGTCACGGTCTTGTCTCTGGCGTAAAACGAGGCGGTCAAGTGCAACGTGTTGCCCTCTCCAATGTTCCATGTTTGATAGCCGTTCTGAGAAAAGATAAACGTCACCGTATTGGTTCCCACGCCCTGGCTGTTAAGCGTTGCCAGATAATCAATCGGCGAGTACGACGCGAATGTCCAGCCGGCGTCATCAAAACGGATATGATTGATGGTCGGTAGGCTCGTCCAGTCTGGTTGAAAATACGCCAGGCGGGTGATGGTCGAAGGCGCGCAATACGCCGAATTCAAAACAACGACGTCAGGGGTGTAGTCGGTTGTGTCCGGCAACCCGTTGGGCGTCCAGTTTGCTGGATTGGTGTAAACGCCGTCCTCCGCCGCGTTGGTCCAATAATAATCGACTGCAAGGGCGGATGCCGCACCTAAAAAAATGGCGGCAATAAACAGAATACAAGACATTTTTTTCATCATTACTCCTTGTCAATTGCTGTGACTCACAAGTTGAGTCCAGTATAAGCCCGGCGCACGCGACTTGTCAACGAATGCACCACCACCTCGTGGCGTGGCAGAACTCCTGCCACGCCACGAGGTGCGATTGCCTTTTTCTTCTGCGCGGCTTGCTTGACTTTCGGGCTTTTGTCACGCTATCATCCCTTTCAGTTTCTGAAAGGAGTTTAATTTATGGTTTTCAAAATTTACGCGCTGGCGCTGTGTGTCGCGGTGCCGCTTTTGTTTTTCACCGGAAACCGGGAGTTTATTTTTTACGCGGCGGCGATTTCGGTGTTCGTTGGATTTTTGTGGTACACAGACCGGTTTTTTCATTACGCGCGCGCGTCGCTTTTGCTTTTTTTCGCGTGGCTGATTTTGCACATGTGCGGCGGCGCGGTGCCGATCGGCGAGGGTAAGGTGTTGTATGACTGGATCATTGTGCCGCTGGCTCCGGCGCCGTATTCGATTTTCAAGTTCGACCAGTTCATGCACATGTTTTGCTACTTTGTGATCGCATTGCTGACGGATGACGCGATCGCGCCGCAACTCAAGCCGGGGCTTCCGCGCGCGGCGCGGTTTTTGATCGTGGTGCTTGCGGCGACGGGCATCGGCGCGTTGAACGAGGTGATGGAGTTTGCCGCGGTCTGCCTTTTTCCAAACACGAATGTGGGCGATTACACGAACAACGCGATCGACCTGGTGTGCAACATGACGGGCGCGCTGGTGGCGGCGACATGGCGGTTGCGCGTTACGCGAGCAGGTGGCGAAGGCTGAGGATGAGCGCGAGCGCGGGGAAGGAGAGGAGCGTGGTGAGGACGACGATGGCGGCGGCGAGGTCGCCGTCGCACCCCATTTGATCGGCCATGACAAAGGAGGCGACGGCGGTGGGCGTGGCCAGGAAGAGGAGTGCGGTGAGCAAGAGGTCGGGCGAAAACGGCACGAAGGGCGCGACCAGCAGGATGAGGAGCAGGCCGAGGAGCGGACAGCCGAAGACGCGCAGGACGGTTGAGAGGAGCGCGGCGCGAAGCACGGATTTGCGGATGCGGGAAAAGGTGAAGGAGGCGCCAAGCGCGAGCAGGGCCATGGCGAAGGAGGCTTTGCCGAGGCCGTCGAGAGTGCGGCCGAGGAAGAGCGGGAGTTTTATCCCAAGTGACTTGATGAGGAAGCCGGTGAGGCACGCGAGGATGAGCGGATTGGTGGCGAGGTCGCGCACGGTGCGGGCGAGGCGTTGGGGAAGGGGTTGCTTTTGGTGCGATGAGGTGAGGCTGAGCAGCAGGACGCTGAGGATGTTGTAGACGGGAATGATCAGGATGACGGAGAGTACGGCGGTTTGCCGGATGAGAATATGTTCGGGCCCGGCGAAGTAGAAGAAGACCACGGGAAAACCGACGTAAACGATGTTGCCGCGCATGGTGCCCTGGAGAAAAACGCCGATGTCGCTGTCGCGGCAAAAGGAGCGGTGGACAAGAAAACCGATGGGAATGATGAGTACGCAGGTGGCGAGGAGGAGCAGGGTGAGGCGGAGCATGTCGCCGGAAAATCCGCCGGCCGCGCCGGTGATTTCGTGAACGAGCTGACAGGGCAGAAGTACCCAGAAGGTGAGGCAGTTGAGCTGGAGCGCGAAGCCTTCGGAAAAGAATTGTCCGTAGCGCAGCGCGATGCCGAGGAGGAAGAGCAAGAGGATTGGCAGGATGGTGGAGAGGATGATGAACATGTGAGGGGCGGATTTTTGGTGGGGCGTTTATGTCCGGTTGCTGACCACATCGCCGTCGTGGGGACGGAGTTCCCAGAAGGTGGCGGAGGCGACGATGGTGATGAGCCCCATGGCGAGGAAGGCTTTGTGAATGGCGGGAATTGCGACGCCGGGGTTGGTTTGCGTGAGGTTGCCGATGAAGAGCGCGGCGAGAAGAGAGGCGAAGGCGACGCCGAAGCAGAGGGACATTTGCTGGACGGTGCTGGCGATGGAGCTGGCCTTGCTGGCGTCGCGGTTGTCGACGTCGGCGTAGGCGAGGGTGTTCATGCTGGAGAATTGCAGGGAGGAGAAAAAGCCCTGCGTGAAGCTGAGCAAAAGGATGATCCAGACGGGCGTCGCGGCGGTGATGGTGGTGAAGAGGCAGATGGTCAATCCCAGCAGGACGGTGTTGACGATGAGGACGCGACGATGGCCGAAGCGCGCGAGAATTTTCTGGCAGGTCATCTTCATGAAGATCGACGCGACGGCCTGCGGCATGGTGAGCAGACCCGCGGCCCAGGGTTGGTAGCCGAGGCCGATTTGGTAGAGCAGCGGCAGAAGGAAGGGCATGCCGCTGATGCCTAGGCGCGTGACGAATCCGCCGATTGTGGAGACGCGGAAGGTGCGCACGCGGAAGAGCCAGAGCGCCATCACGGGTTCGGAAATGTTGCGCGAGTGCCACGCATAGGAGGAGAGCAGCACGAGCGCGCCGGCAAGCATGAAGAGCATGGATTCGTTGGACATCGAATGCTCGCCAAAAACTTCGAGCACGTAGGAGAGCATCGCGATGCCGGTGCCGAAGAGGAGGAATCCACGCCAGTCGAGCGGTCCCGTGGGTTCGCGGAAATCGGGCATGTGCCGGTGCATGAGCCAGAGTCCGACAAGGCCGAAGGGAATGTTGAGGAAGAAGATCACGCGCCAATGAAGCCAGTGCACAATGAGGCCGCCGACAAACGGACCGATGAGCGGGCCGATGAGCGCGGGGATGACGACAAAGTTCATCGCGGCCAGAATCTCCGAACGCGGAAACGCGCGCACGAGCGCGAGGCGACCGACCGGCGTCATCATCGCGCCGCCCATGCCCTGGAGGATGCGCGACGTGACGAGCATCGGGACGTTGACTGCGAACCCGCAGAGCAGCGAACCGAGCGTGAAGATGATCAGCGCCCAGCGAAAGACGTGACGCGAACCAAAGCGATCCGCCATCCATCCGCTGACCGGGATGAAGACCGCCAGGCTGAGCGTGTAGCTGGTGAGGACGGACTTGAGGCTGAGCGGCACAACCTTGAGGCTCGCGGACATCACCGGTACGGCGGTGTTGACAATCGTCGCGTCGAGGTTCTCCATGAACAACGCGACCGCGACAATCCACGGCAGGTATTTTTTGACCTGCGCGGAGATGGGCGTGTCGTCGTTCGTGGTGGACGTCATGCTGAAAACCTAAAAAAGGTGGGGCGCGACCGCCGGGCGCGCCGGGCTTCGCGCTGACGGTTATCATTACGAAACACAGAAGGGAGGTTCTTGGCGATGGTGGCCTGTCCAAATCCCGGCGCGGTGCGACGGCGGTTCATCGGGACACTCCGTTTTGCCATTGATACGGCCAGTCATCCGGGGACGCCACGAGATTTTTACGCACGGGATTGTTGCGGATGTAATACCATTTCTCATGCAACTCATCCATGGTGCGGATGCGGTGGTCAAAAAAATCACACTGCCATTGGATGCCTTTTTCGCAGGCGAGAAAACGTTTCCAATCCTGCACAACGCGGCGCATTGCATGCTCGCACGAAAACGTCACAAGGCCGTGCAAATGATCCGGCATGAGCAGGAAAAAATGAACCCACCATTGTCCCAAGACCTGACGGTGCGACAGACTTTCCTTGACCGCCTCGGCAACGTCGTTACGGGCAAGTTGGTTGTGCGTGCCATCGCATTGAACGGTGATAAAAAAAATCGCGTCGTCTTTGATCCAATCCGGAATGTCGTGCGGAAGTTTCTTGCGCCGCGGGAAAACCGGATCAATATCATTGTGAGGCGCGAGTTCCATAAGGTGGGGCGCGACCGCCGGGCGCGCCGGACTCCGGACAGGCTTTTATTTTTAGGGAAAACAGAGATTTTTTGGGGTGAAGGCTTGTCCAAATCCCGGCGCGCCCGGCGGTCGCGCCCCACC